>CAJXVN010000078.1 GCA_913060775.1 uncultured Gammaproteobacteria bacterium
GAGATGTAGAGAGGTCTCGTGGGCTCGGAGATGTGTATAAGAGACAGCCCCTGATCAGCATCTGGGTGCCTATATACAGCAGGAAACCGGAGCCGATATGTTGATGTGGCAGGGGGCCTGCCTGGTTCATGAGGAGTTCAAGTCCCTTGAACTAGAGGAATTACGACGCCAGTACCCTCACGCACCGGTACTGGTGCATCCCGAGTCACCCGCTGGTGTGATTGCTCAGGCTGACGTGGTCGGTTCGACCAGCGCGCTCATTAAGGCAGTTAGTGAGAGCTCGGCGGATACCTTTATCGTGGCGACCGACCGGGGGATTTTTCACCGCATGCGACAGGTTGCCCCCGGAAAAACCTTTCTCGAAGCGCCAACCGCGGGCAACAGTGCCACCTGTAACAGTTGTGCACATTGCCCCTGGATGGCAATGAACACCCTGGACCGCCTGATGCAGCTATTGCGCGAGGGCGGTAATGAAATTATGCTCGATCTGGATCTGGCCAGGCGGGCGGTTGAGCCGGTTGATCGGATGTTGGCGTTTACTGCTGGCCATAAGATTGCCAGTGATGGTGATGCCTGACGGATCTGTTTACCTAAAAAGAAGTCAAAATCACAGTTAACATTTTTGGAGAGAGAAATGAGTGATCAGCAGAATGCCCCTTATATCGAAGAGATGGAGCCCGGCGAGTATTACTGGTGTGCGTGTAAGAAATCTTCCGATCAGCCGTTTTGCGACGGTGCCCACAAAGGCACGGAATTTCTGCCCCTGCTACACGAGATCAAGGAAACTGGCAGCGTGGCCTGGTGTGGATGCAAGCAGACCAAAACGCCTCCCTTCTGCGATGGCACTCATAACTCCCTGTAGGCCAGCAAATTAACGCTGGTTGTCCAGAAAAAGGGCAATAATCGGGGTGCCGATCGTTGCCCTTTTTTTATTCAGGCACCAGGGGTCTAGATCTTAATACCGGGTAAACCGGCTAATTTTCAATTCAACCTTTATAAACGGGCGTACCGGTCGCTAACTGCAAGAGAACCGGAAAAGGGAACCAGTCGTTGCCAATTAGCACTCACTACAATCAGGCGTTAAACCAGGCATCCATCTGCATCGAAGAGATACTTAACTTTGATAATGTCATGGAGCTTCGGGACGCCTATTGGCAGCAGCCGTGGAAAGACGCGGATATTGTGGTGGACCTTCTCGGGTGTAGTTACGTCGATAGTGCGGCTCTCGGGGCGCTGCTGCTGATGAAAAGCCAGCTGGGAAAAGCCGATGGCGACATCGTTATCCGGGCCAGTGAAAAAGTTGTTCTGCAGGCGCTTGCCGCGGCTCATTTTGAAAAAAAATTCACCATCGAATCACCTGCCTGACGGCTCATTGTCCGAGCGCCATTGATGGCCACCCTGTTAATTGTCGACGACCTGTTACCGAACCGGCTGCTGATTCGGCAGCTATGCGAAAACATTGGTCACCAGACGGTCGAAGCTGCTGACGGCGTGGAGGCGTTAGCCCTGGTCGAAAGCTGTAGTCCTGACCTGGTGCTGCTCGACATTTCCATGCCGAATATGGACGGTTTCGAGGCGGCTCAACGCATTAAGTCAGTCGCCGGTGACGGTTATCTGCCTATTATTTTCGTCACCTCGCACAGCGCCGATAGCTCCCTGTCGAAAGCCATTGCCGCCGGTGGTGATGACTTCATTTCACAGCCAGTCAACCTTAACCTGCTCGAGTCAAAAATTAGTGCGCATCTGCGCATCCGCGAACTCAATCAACAGCTGGTTAGCCAGAACCGCAAACTCGAATCGCACAACCGCCGGCTGCTACAGGAAGCGGACCTAATCGGTCACTTTTTCGATAAAGCACTGCAGCGCAGTTATCGCAACCCTGACCGGATCATTCACCATTCCACGCCTGCCTCTGCCTTCAACGGCGACCTGGTTCTGGCGGAGCGGGGGCCAGACCAGCAGACTTATCTGCTGTTCGGGGATTTCACCGGTCACGGTCTGCAGGCGGCAATGGGTACCTTGCCGGTCCAGCAGGATTTTTTTGAGTTATGCCAACAGGGGGCCACGGTTTCCGAGGTGGTTCGACAGATCAATCAGCATCTGTATCTGAGCATGCCCGAGTCAATGTTTTTTGCCGCTAATTTGCTGGTTTTTGATGCCGAGTTTGAGTCGATGCAAGGCTGGTTTGGTGGTATGCCACCGACCTGGATTATTAGCGATAGCGGCGAACTGGTCACCGCCCTGGAGTCCGAGCATATGCCGATAGGCATTCTCGACGATCGGGAATTTGATGATGATTCCATCACCCTGCCGCTGGAGGCTGGAACTCGCCTCTACCAGTTTAGCGATGGTGCCGCCGACCGTAAGGGAGCTGACGGAGAGATGATCGGCATGGAAGCCCTTCAGAAGTTACTCACTCGCACACCGGTGGAAAAACGCCTCGAACGGTTGCAGGCGCTACTTAACGAGGGCGGGAGCAGTCGCCAGCAGGATGATGTGAGTTTTGTGGAAATCGTTCTGGGTTAAATGCCATTCAACCCCGGGTTGACTCAGGGCAGATTCGGTTTAACCCGATACCAGAAACAGTAGACAGCCGGGAACACCAGCAGGGTTAGTCCCGTCGCCACCAGCAGGCCGCTCATCATCGCTACCGCCATGGGGCCCCAGAAATAATCACTGGCCAGCGGAATCATTGCCAGAATTGCTGCCAGTGCCGTGAGCACGATGGGTCTTGACCGGCGCACGGTTGATTCCAGCACCGCCTGCCAGCGGGTGGCGCCGGCTTCCAGATCCTGATCTATCTGATCGATCAGAATAATCGAGTTGCGAATAATAATGCCGGATAGCGCCAGCACCCCGAGTCGGGCCACCATGCCAAATGGGAGATCGAACAGCAGCAGTGCGGCGACCACGCCAATCAATCCCAGCGGCACGGTGGCCAGCACCAGCACCATTTTGCTCATGCTGTTGAGCTGAAACATCAGGATAGTCAGCAGGGTGACCACCAGAAACGGCAGGGTTTTGCCCAGCTGAACGTCAACCAGGTCGGAGACCTCAACCATGCCACCAGCGTCGATCTGGTAGCCCGGAGGCAGGGTGGCGCGCAGTTTATCGAGTTCAGGTTTTAAGTCTCTGTCGACTTCAAGGGTTAAGAAACCGTCCGCCAGTTGGGCCAGCACGGTAATTGAATTAAAGGCGTTGTGGTGCCAGACGATGCTCGGTTCAAACCGATAGTCGAACCGGGCCAGTTCTGATAGCGCCACGGTTTTGCCATTGCCTACCGGCACCTGCAAGGTTTGCAGTCGATCAAGGTTGTAACGCTGGTCGCTATTATTTCTCATCACTACGGCGATCAGGTCGTTGTCTTCCCGGTAGTGAGTGGCGGGCAGGCCATCGAGCATGGAACTTAAGGCCAGGGTCAGCTGCTGGGGGGTGGTACCGCTGGCAGCGACACGGGCCAGATCAAGCTCAATGCCGATAGTCATCAGCGGTTCGCGAAGATTGTCGTGGATGTCAAAAATGGCCGGGTGGCTGGCAATACTGGCCTGTAGCTGGTGGTTGATTTGCTGCAACACCTGGGGGTCTTCGCCGGTGATTCGGTAACGTACCGGGTAATCAAACGGCACGCCGTAGGGCAGGTTATAAACTCGCGTGCGCAGTCCCGGCAGGTGATGCCGAAAATAGGTCCGCAACCGGGTTTTCAGGCGTTCGCGGCCATCCAGATCTTTAGCAACTGCGATCACTTTGGTGTAATTAGCGTTGGGCTGCTCGACAAACATGTCGTTCTGCACGCGCAGGGTATCTCCGCCGATATAAGTGACGTAATCGGCGACCTCCGGGGCGGCGCTGAGTAGTTTTTCAATGTCTGCGACCTGTTGCTCCATCTGTCGATAACTGGTGTCCTCAGGAAACCAGACATCGACGAGCGCTTCCGGGCGGTCATTGTCGGGAAAAAATTCAAAGGTGACTCGTTGCATGCCAAGCAGCGTGAGGCCAAACAGCAGTGTGCCGATGGCGATTACCCAGATGTTGTGGCGCATGCACCAGGCCACCAGAGCGCGGAAGGCCTGGTAGGTTCGGGATTGATAAATATCGATCGTATCGCCTGTGTCCGGGCCCGGGTGGCTGTCGGGAACCCGCAAAATATTGAATGCCAGAAAGGGTGTGAACACCACGGCGACTATCCATGAAGCGACTAACGAAATAGCGATAACCAGAAACAGATCGCCAAGAATCTCCCGCGGCGAGGCATCGACGATAAAAACCGGCATAAACCCGGCGGCGGCAATCAGGGTGCCGCTAAGCATCGGTTTAGAGGTCGCGGTATAAGCAAAGGTAGCGGCCTTCATTCGCTCCCAGCCCTGTTCGAGTTTCACGTGCATTAACTCGACCACAATCATGGCGTCATCCACCAGCAGGCCAAGCGAAATCACCAACGCACCCAGGGAGACGCGGGTTATATCAATGCCGAGGATATACATGGCGACAAACACGGTGCCCAGCACCAGCGGAATGGCCAGGGCAACGACCAGGCCAGTTCGCAGGCCAAGGGTGAAGTAGCTGACCAGCAGCACGATTGCCACGGCGAGCAGTAATTTGAAAATAAACCGGTCTATCGATGACCTTACGGTACTTGGCTGGTCGGCCACCAGGGCCATCTCAACGCCGACGGGCAATCGCTCGACAAAAGCCTCCATTGCCGCGCTGACTTCTTCCGACATGCTTAGCAGCTGGGAGCCTTCGCGCATGGTGATTGCTAATGCAATTGCAGGTTCGCCGTTAACCCGCATGGTAAAACGGGCCGGGTCCTGGTAGCCCCGGTAGACCTCGGCAATGTCATCAAGTCGAACCACCGAACCGCCGGGTATTTTGACCGGCATGGCGGCAATATCTGCAACCGTGCGAAAACGGTCATTCAATCGCAGCTGGTAGTAGCTCTGCTGGCCTTCAATTCGGCCGCTGTCCTGAATGGTGTTGTGAGCGCGCAGCAAGGTGGCGATGCGTATCGGGTCAATCCCCAGGGTCGAAAGCCGGTTGTCGTCCAGTTCAACAAATACCTTCTCCGGTTGTACGCCGTAGAGAATCGCTTTTTCCACTGAATCGATACGGGCCACCGTGTTACGCGCCTGCTCGACAATGTCTTTTAGCTCAGCGGGGCTGTGGTCACGGCTACTAAACCCATAAAGCACTGAATAAATATCGCCAAATTCATCGTTAAAAAATGGACCGCGCACCCCCGGAGGTAATCGATGGGCGATATCACTGAGTTTTTTGCGAATATCGTAAAAACGTTCGCGCATCAGGGTATCGCCGTTGGGCATAAAATCTTCGATATTGACTAGCAGCCAGGTCTCCCCGGGTTTGCTGAAAGACGATACGTCCTTAAGCCAGGGCACTTCCAGCAGTTTGCTTTCCAGCGGGTCTGCAACCAGACGAGCCATTTCATCAGCGGTGGCGCCCGGCCATTGGGCATTCACGACCATGGTTTTTATGGCGTAGGTGGGCAGGTCACGCTGACCAAGCTGAAAAAATGCCGCTCCACCACTGATAAGAATGACCAGAATCAGGTAGATCAGCAGGGAAGGGTGTTCTATACCCCAACGGGCGAGGTTTAACGGTTCGCGCGGCATGGGTTAATCAGCAAGGCGCACGCGCGAGCCGGGCACCACTTTGTTAGCCCCGGCAACAACAACTCGATCACCCTCGCTAAGACCGCTGGTAATGGTTACCCGGTCACCAAGGGGTGGGCCAAGCGTCACCGGTTGCAATCGGGTGGTCTGCGATTCTTCGTCAACCACCAGCACTGATTTACGGTTATCAACCATTAACAGGGCGCTAGTCGGTAGTGCGCCGCTCAGCTGCGCCGGGTCGTTGATCTCGATTGATCCGGTCATGCCCAGTCGCAGGGCATCCGGTATTTCGGTAAAGCTGATTTTCACCGCATAGCTACGCGATGCCGGGTCCGCCGCCGGTGCAATTTCTCGAATCACTCCCTCAACGGGCTGGCGGGCCAGCGACCAGAAATTAACTCTGGTCGACTGTCCGAGCTCCAGGCTGCCAATATGGGTTTCGGGAATAGCGCTGACAAATTCCCAGTCGTTTAACCAGGCCAGGGTAATCACCGGTTCGCCGGGGCTTAGGACATCGCCCACCTCTGCATACACGGCGGTGACGACGCCTTCATTCGGGGCCTTTAATTCGGTATAGGCGAGCCGGTTAACACTTTCGTCGTGCTGTGCCTGCAGTGCGTTAAGGCGGGCGCGACTGGCGGCTTCGGCATTGATGGCGATATCCAGTTGTGATTCGCCGATAAATCCGTCGGTAATTAGCTGGCGAGCACGCCGTAAATCCCGTACCGCGCGCTGATGATCGGCTTCGGCAGCCTGTTTCAGGCCAGCCAGATTGGCCGTCCCCAACTGGTAATCACGGGTGTCCAGCGTGGCGATTACCTGGTCGGCCGTGAGCCGTGAGCCTGGCTCAACGTTGCGTTCACGCAATTGACCACCCACCTGAAACGATAACTGGCTCTGGTAACGCGCTTCCAGAGTTCCAGGATAAGTCAGCGTGGAAGATTGCGCCTCGGTCGAGAAGCGTTCCGTTTTAACCAGCCGGTCTGCTTCGGTGGGAATAAATTCTTCGCTGCAGCCACTGATTAGCAGCCCCATAAAGAAGGTCAGAAAGCAGAAGGGTCGCAATGCTGAATTCCTTTTTTTAGCAGTCGTCGAGGGGCCGTTAAAACCCAAAACAGGTAGCGCTGAGGAGGGCGACAATTCTAACACTTGTTCAGTAGCCAATTAACCACACAGTCGCTGACCGAAGGTAGAATCTTTGTGATTGAATACGGCAGTTAGCGTTTTACCGAGGGGGAGGGGATGGCAGGCGTGGTTAACCAATTGGGTGGACAGCTGGCGGCCATGCGATCGGTGATGCTCAGGTGCTTAACCGGCTTGCTGCTGATCGCTTTTCAATCAGCCTTCGCTGCGGGTGACGACAAGCAAACAATCGATGGAGCCATTGCCGGTTACTCAGCCGGCGGCATGATTTCCGTGCTGGGCGAGGGACTTACGGCCATGGTCCGTGCGGAATATCCTGGCTCTTCGTTAACCTATGAACCAGGAAACCCGGCCGGTGGCCTGGTGAAAATGGTCGCCGGTAAACGACCTTTCTCGTTGCAAACCTCCCTCGAACTGGCCATGGCGATAGCAGGCGATCGGCCTTTTCGCCGCGCCTACACCCTTGACGATGTTTACGCCGTTGGTCAGGTGGTGGACGGGATGGCAGTGCAGGTCATTATCCGCGCGGGATTTCTGCGCGATCATGGCATTACCGGCATACAGGAGGTGGCCGATCGGCAGCTTCCGCTGAGAGTGTCGGCCAATTTGCGCGGCAATCTGCTTGCTCAGGTCATCACCGAACGTATTCTCAATTATTACGGCCTCGATTTTGATCAGGTGGTTGCCCAGGGTGGCGAGGTGGTTTACCTGCCCACTCGGGCGTCGTCCGACATGATCCGTAACCGCAAACTCGATATGGTCGTGACCGCTTCGTTCACGCCCAGCAGTCGACTTATCGAAATCGCCACCGCGACTGACATCGAATTGCTGCGCATGCCGGCGGATTTGATCACTGAGCTATGTGATGAATTTGGTTTTAAGCGAGTCACCATCCCGGCGGGCACTTACGATTTTCTCGATGCCGATCTGCCCACGCTAACCGCAGCATTCCTACTGACGGCCGGTCCTGAAACATCGTCAGCCGATGTCTATAAGATGGCCCGAGCTCTGCATCGTCAATTTGACCGGTTGAGAGGGCTGCACCCCGCTTTTGCCAACTTTGCACCAGAAATGCTGGTGAATGCCAGGCCGATCCGGTTACACCCAGCCGCGGCTGATTACTACCGTGACGCCGGGTTGCTGGCTCATTAACGCCGCTCCATTGCCGCTGAAATCACCAGCATGAAGCGCGTTGCCACCCGGCCGCTAGCCGGATTGCTTCAGCGTTAGGGATGGTGCTGCTTAATCCACTAGGATGGCTGCAAACGGGCCGCCGGGTAGCGGTTGATTCCGCCCGTTTCTGGGTGATCTCACTGCTGGCGGTACCCCTGGCTTTTTTTATTGCCGGTCAGGCGCTAACCGGCGTTGGCGGTTTTATCGGCAATTTGGTAGCGGGGGCCTGCCTGCTATACCCCTTCGCCTTATTGATTCGACACTGGATTCATCGACATTCGGGTTCAGGGGTCCCTGCCGGCCAGGTTATTGCCGCCGTCGCTGCCGTTGGGGTGGCCAGTCTTGTGGGCTGGCTAGGGCCGCTCATCGACCTGCCGCTGCCGCCCGGGAATCTCCATCCGCTGGCGCTGGCCGTGGTGTTCGTTGCCGCGGCCTATCCCATTTCTTTTTTAACGATTTCGTGGCGTCAGCGGTGCGGACGGATTACCCCGGTTGACTGGGCGCTGTCGGGTATCAGCCTGTGTCTGGGTATCTGGTTAATTAGTCAGACCGGACGCTACGCCGAGTGGATCGGGGGAATTGATGAATTTACCCTAACCGATCAGGTAGCGGCATTGTCGTATCTGGCGTTGACGCTGGAACTACTGCGGCGCAGTGTTGGGGCGGGGCTGTCACTGGTGCTGTATTCGCTGCTGGCCTACCTTTTTCTGGGCCATCATTTGCCCGGCACCTTTGGCCATCGGCCATTTTCTATTTCCGAATTTGCCGAAGAGATGATTATTAGCACTAGCGGGGGACTGTTTGGGGTGCCATTGCAGGTAGCTGCTAGTTACGCCTTTTTGTTCATCCTGTTTGGTAAATTGCTGGAAGCCAGCGGTGGCGGGCAGTTTTTCTTTAATCTCGCAGCTTCGGTGGCGGGGCGCCGGGAGGGTGGCGTAGCCAAGGTAGCGGTCGTCTCCAGTGGTCTTTTTGGCACCTTGTCCGGCAGTCCGGCGGCGGATGTTATGACCACCGGATCGATCACTATTCCGATGATGAAGCGGCTTGGCTACGGCGGGATTTTTGCGTCGGCGGTGGAGGCTGTTGCTTCTACCGGCGGCAGCTTGTTACCGCCGGTGATGGGCGCGGCAGTGTTTTTAATGGTGGAGTTTAGTGCCATTCCCTATGCCCAGATTGCCTACTCCGCGCTGGCCGTCGGGTTGTTTTATTATCTTTCTGTCTACCTGCAGGTCCATTGGCGTTCCCGCCGACTTGGGCTGGTTGGTATCGATGAAGATGAAATTCTGCCGGTCTGGCCAGTGCTGGTGGGTAACTGGTACCAGCTGATACCACTTGGGGTACTGATTGGACTATTAATCGCCGGCTTTAGCCCGGCTTTTGTGGCGGCTGGGGCGCTGTTGACCCTGTTGCTCTGCAGTACCCTGGGCTCGGCACCCATTACTCCGGTCCGTCTGGTCAATGTCTGCGTAGAAGCCTGCTGTGCAATGGCGCCTCTCGTTGCCGCGGTTGCCGCAGCGGGACTGGTCATCGGGTGCCTGAATATCAGTGGGCTGGCGGGCAAGCTAGCGACCTTGGTGTTCACACTGACCGGAGACTCCCAGTTTGCCAGCCTGATGATGGCGATGGTTATTACGCTAATTCTGGGTATGGGGATGCCGGTGGTTGCGGCCTATGCGCTGGTGGCAACGCTGGTAGCGCCGGTGTTGTTGGAGCTAGGTCTGCCAGCGCTGCAGGCACATCTGTTTCTGGTTTATTTCTCAGTGCTTTCAGCCATTACACCGCCGGTGGCCATTGCCTGTTTCGTGGCCAGCAGTATTGCGGATGAAAACCCCATGTCGGTTGCCTGGCAGGCAATGCGGACAGGTCTGGTGGCTTTCATTATTCCGTTTCTGTTCGTCTACCAACCGGCATTACTGCTGCAGGGCAGTGTTCTGGAGGTGCTGGTGGCGTTAGTCAGTACTGCACTGGGTATCTGGTTGCTCTCGCTGGCGATCGAAGGCTATGGTCAGCGGTGGTTGCGTCTCGTCGAGCGACTATTGCTGGGGCTCGTTGCAGTTACCGCACTCGCGCCGAGTTTATGGCTGTCAGCGGTCGCAGTGGCGAGCTGGGCAGGGTTTCAACTGGTGCGTTGGCGGCAATCATCGACAGACCGGGCTGTTTAACGATCGGCACAAGCTGACTAATTGAATAGAACCAGGACTCGGGCGCTACTCTGGTCTTTTCCTAAATCGGTGGTTCTTTGGGCTCCTGATGACCAGGAATATTTCAGGGGACACCGAGGATCACCGGTAGACTATCGTTTCTAACCTGAGGTTGGCTTCGCCTGCTTTGGAGACTGATCACCCGGTGGGCATTGGTTGGCCGCAAATGTTGGGTGCCCGATCCGCTCGCGGGAAGGTTTCGACCACCGAATAGTGTTTAATGCCGCCGCCGGCATCCATGCCATGGTCCCATCGATCAGCGAAAATGCGTCTGTTGTTGGTTAAAGTCATGCTGTAAATAACAATCTTAAACTACTGATAAATAATAATTATATGACCAATATTTCCGAGACCTCGCCGCGCGAAACCTCCAACCGACTTTATGCTCTGGTCTGCAGTGGCGCCTTTTTCGCGATTGCTACCGAGGCGCTGATCAGTCTGTTACTGCCCCTGTTGGCGCTGCGTAATGAACTATCGCTAATCCAGCTGGGAGTTATTGTCGCGGTGGGCTCGATCTGTCTCTTATACACATCTGACGCTGCCGACGAAGAGGATAGTGTAGATC
>CAJXVN010000079.1 GCA_913060775.1 uncultured Gammaproteobacteria bacterium
ACGAGATGTAGAGAGGTCTCGTGGGCTCGGAGATGTGTATAAGAGACAGGATTCGGCCTATTCAGCTTTAGCTGGGGGGAATCCACAAAGAGCGCGGATGCGAATTTGCCAGTTTTAAGGGTTCATAATTCGGTCTTCGATGAGGATTTACCCGTTATCTAAAGCCACCTTTGCGTGCCAGGGGTAGCGTGATTCCCTGTCAGTTTTTGGTGAATTAGCCGTTGGGTTGAACTCTCTCTGGTTATGATTCGTGGCCAGATTTAAGGGGTGGTCGGTTAGTTGTCAGCCTTCGGATGGGCTGGAAGTTGTTAAGAAAATCTGCGGTGTGAGAAAGTGCATCTGCCAGTTATTTGCTTATTGTTTGTAGATCGGTACTATTTTGGTGTTTGCCAAATAAATAAAGACAGAAGGTGAATGGTCGTTTTAGAGATGATGCTTAAAACCGGTCGAATGATTTATATAGAAACGGGTTCGAGTTTTATGGTTCAGTGGGAGGGTTGAAGTGTGTCAGGTGAATGGCTAGTCGACACGCGATTTAACTCGCTTCATGCTTTCTTTTTAAGACTAGGCCGTTATAAGGGTTTTTGATGATTATTCATAGATTGGGGTTTGTACCCAACGGCGTTTTATTGAGTTTTTTAAAGCATATAGCTTTTGCAATAACAGCGCTCGGGCTGCCAGTGGCTGCGTTTGCCGCAGTGGTGCCTGATGCTGTTGGACCGGGGGGCGTTATGCAGACCACTCAACGCCCGGAGAGAGTCGAACGGCCAGGGCCGGGGCCCACGCTGATTCCGTCGGTTGTTCGTCGGCCCCTGGCGGTGGATGACGGACCGAAGATAACGGTGGAAAAGTTTCTCGTCGTCGGGGTTGAAGACGAAGAGGAGGTCGAAGCAGTTACTGAGCTGGTAGAGGCAGCCAGGGTAGCACGTGGTGGCGAGTTTACTTTTGGGCAGATGCAGTTAGTAGCGGATCAAATCACCGCTTATTACCGCAGCCGCGGAATGATCCTTGCCCAGGCATTTGTGCCCGAGCAGGAAGTGGTAGAAGCGGTAGTGCAACTGCGCGTGATGGCTGGCAACCTCGGCTCGGTATTTGTTGAGGATAATGAGGGTTACAGTGCTGAGAGCGTTAAAAACCCTTTTCGTGGGCTTATCGGAAAAGCGGTTGAGAGTCGCCAGGTAGAAAGTGCGTTGCTCAGGGTCAGTGATTTGCCGGGCCTCTCAGCGTTCGGGGTGTTTCAGCCGGGTAGCGTGGAGGGCACCACCGATCTCTCATTGAAGGTCACTGAAAAAGCGCTGGATGCGGTGGTCGGATTCAATAACTACGGCACAGAGTTCACGGGTGAGTATCAGGGCCACCTGGATTTATCCATTAATAATCCACTGGGTATTGGTGACCAGTTGCAACTCGGTTTTCAACAGGCTTATCGGCCCAAGCTGGCAGAGTTTGGATACTTTAACTATCACCTGCCCGTGTTCAGCACATGGGTTGACGGGCTTCGAGCGGGGCTGGGGTTTAGTCGTAACGAATTTGAGGTAGGGGGCGACCTGAAAGCGATTGGCATAGAGGGTGTTACCGAAATTGCTAGCGTTTATCTAGATAAATCCTGGGTAAGGTCCCGTCGAGCCAATTTTTCCACCAAATTCGATTTTAGTCGCAAGCAGTCAAAAGTTTTTATTGCCGGAACTGATTTCTCTCAGGACGTGCTGGCGGTAGCGTCGCTCGAATTCAGCATGGATTTTATTGATAATTTGTTGGGTGGGGGAATCAACCAGGGGTTGGTGACGCTGCATCACGGCTTTGGCAACGTGCTGGCGTCGACCCAGGCAAATGATCTTCCCGGATCGGGGCGGCGGGATCTCGACGGAGAGTCCCTCGGTAGCGGGTTCGACAAGGTGACCTTTGATTTCTCCCGATTGCAAAACATCGTGCCTAATCATTCTTTAATCGTGCATGTTTCGGGGCAATTTAGTGATGACCTGCTAGGTTCGCTCGAGCAAATGTCAATTGGCGGGCCCTTCAGTGTGCGAGCCTATCCACAGGCAGAGTTTCTTGTTGATAAAGGATTTTTTGGTTCGCTTGAATGGGTCATGAATGCCCCCGGGTTTGCTGACAAAATAGCTTTCGAGAATAAAACCTGGGGTGAGATTTTGCAGGTCTCCATCTTTATTGACCACGCGACCGGTTGGATTGATGAAAGCGCGATTGAGGATCAAATCGAAGTGACCGGTGCTGGGGTCGGGTTGCAGGCGTTTGTTCCGGCTAACGTCGTTGCGACTTTTGGCAATTATTTAGGAACCTGGTTTTCTCAAGACTGGCAGCTTTATTTTCCTGGGGAGTTATCGTTGCGGCTGGATGTGGCGACTCCTATCGGCAAGAGAGATGCAACTAATTCCGAGAACCCACAGATATTTTTTAATACGACTTACACCTATTAGTTTGAGCGGCATTGTTGCCTGGCCCCCCAATTGAACCAGACCGGGGACGAAAATTGGTCTGTGGAGTACCCATAGTGAATTCGACTAAAAGCCCTCTCAAATCATACAAACCTGGTATGCAGACTGTACGGTTTAATCCGTTAAGTGGGCTAATCCGTCAGGTGCTGGTTCCGTTTGGGCTGTTGGCAGTGCCATCGGTTGTAGTTGCGTCCCCTCAAGGTGGGGTGGTTACGGATGGCCAGGGCGCAATATCTTCCCAGGGCGCGGTTACTACTGTTCAGCAACATAGTCAGCGCCTGGTAACCCAGTGGAACAGTTTTAATATTGATATCAATGAAGCGGTGAATTTTCTTCAACCGTCTTCATCTGCCATCGCGCTCGCGCGTATTCTCGATCAATCGCCCT
Source organism: uncultured Gammaproteobacteria bacterium (assembly GCA_913060775.1). GTDB lineage: Bacteria > Pseudomonadota > Gammaproteobacteria > Immundisolibacterales > Immundisolibacteraceae > QNFC01. Next base: position 2,844 of record CAJXVN010000079.1, read on the forward strand.
CGCAGATACTCGGCGGCATTTCGGCGAACGGCCGGCTTGTTCTGAGTAACCCTAACGGTCTCATCTTTGCCCCGAGTGCAACCGTTAATGTTGGCTCACTAATCGCCAGTGGCCTGGACATCACGGCGGGTGATTTCATGGCTGGCAATCTACGGTTTGATGCGAGCGGTACCGGCGGCACCGTTATCAACCACGGGTTGTTGCAGGCGGCAACTGGTGGCTCGATTAACCTGCTGGGTGGGGCGGTGGTCAATACGGGCACCATTGTTGCTGATTATGGTGAAGTTAATCTGGGTGCCGGCCGGACCGCGACCCTCGATTTTGATGGTGATGGGCTAATTCAGTTTGCAGTCGAGGGTGACCTGACCAGCGATGGAAATGGCTCCGGTATCGCTATTTCAAACAGTGGCGTTATCCAGGCTAATGGCGGGCAGGTGTTGCTGCTTGCCCAGGCTGCTAAAGACGTTTTTTCTCAGGTTATCAATAACAGTGGAGTTATTCGTGCCCAGGGTATCGACACCAGTGGTGGCACGGTGCGACTGGTGGGTAACGGCAACATTGATAATAGCGGTGAGATTGACGTCACAACGACCGCTGATGGTGAAACTGGTGGTTCCATTTCGCTCATTGGCGAAGACATTGCCAGTACCGGGAAATTAGTAGCGGACACAGCCTCCTCGAATGGAAATGTCCTGATTCAGTCGGGGGTTTCTGGAGAGGGTAGCGAAACCCACGTTAGCGGTGAAGTTGCAGCTGAAAATATTGTCATTGAAGGCGGCGACGGTGATGATGAGTTTGATATCGCTATTGGTAATAGTTACAGCGTCGATGGCGGGGAAGGGTCTGATACATACTCTGTAGCTCTTGGCGAAGCGGCTAAAACGGTTACCGTTGCTGATAGCGGCATCGAGGGCGGTAATGACCTCGCCAACTTTTATTTGAGTGAACAGGCCACTGGTAATTCCGTAGGTACTAGTTACACGGTTAAGGCACCGGATGAGACCGGCAAAGCGGGTGAGCTCGTCTACGACTATGGGCAGTTCAGCAACAAAGTCGATTTCTCCGGTATCGAACCGATCAATGACTGGCAGGGGACTGGAACTCTCACAGTTAACCTGGATGCCGCAGGTGAGACTGCTTCCCTGGATATTGGCACGTTATTTACAGCAGGAACGACTGGCGCAGTTGATGGTAATGCTTCAGTCGCTGAAGACGCCTATGTCTTAACTTTGAGCGTGGGTGAAGATTATGCGTTTACCGGCTATACGCAGCTGGATATAACCGGTAATGCAGCGGCCGTCACTGACATTATTACCATCAACGTAACCTCAGATATTAGTGGCAGCCCGCTGACTCAGGCTGGGACGCCTGTTCGTAATGTGCTTGCGACCATCAATGTCGACGGAAATGATGGTGCTGACACTGTTCATGTTTCAGCACTTACAGGGGTTACTACCCTCAATATTGCCGATACTGGTGGAAGTGGCACTGATACTCTGAATATTGCTTTACTGGCGGGTGCGCAAACCGTCGATATTGACGCTGGCACCATTAGCGGAGTGGGCGGCACTTTCACCGGCATCGAGGCGGTGACCGGTGATAACGCGGCAGACACCCTGGTCGGTGATGTGAACTTTGTCATCAGTGGTGCGAATGATGGGACGACCAGTGGGACGGTGGCGACCTTCACTGATTTTTTCAACCTGACCGGTGGAGGCAGTGATAACAGTTTCACCTTTGGAGCGTCGGGCAGTTTAGGCGGTGTCATTGACGGCGCGGGCGGTACCGACACCCTCGATTACGAGACCGACAATTTCAACGCGGCGGTGACCATCGACCTTCAGAATGGCACCGCAACTGGCACCGGCGGCATCACTAACATCGATGCGGTCGTGGGTGACAGTGGATTCAACGCCACCAATGTACTGGTGGGGGCCGATGCGGCCAACACCTGGAACATCACCGGTGCTGACGATGGCAATATCGGTGGCACCTTTAGCTTCACCGACATGGGTAACCTGACCGGTGGTAGTAATACCGATGCCTTTATTCTCACCGGGGGTGGCAGTGTCAGTGTGCTGATCACCGGCAGTGGTGGCAGTGACACGGTACAGGGCGATGATCTGGCCAACACCTGGAACCTGACCGGGGCGGGCGTCGGGGACGTCGGTGGCAGTAATTTCACCGGCATCGAAAACCTGACCGGTGGCAGTAACACCGACAACTTTGAATTTGCCAGTGGCTCGAGTGTCAGCGGCACCGTCAGTGGTGGCTCCGGCGGTACCGACACCCTCGATTACGAGACCGACGATTTCAACGCCGCAGTCACTGTCAATTTACAAACCTTAACCGCCACCGGCACGGGCGGCATTGCCAATATCGATGCGGTCGTGGGTGACAGTGGATTCAACGCCACCAACGTACTGGTGGGGGCCGATGCGGTGAACACCTGGAACATCACCGGTGCTGACGATGGCAATATCGGTGGCACCTTTAGCTTCACCGACATGGGTAACCTGACCGGTGGTAGTAATACCGATGCCTTTATTCTCACCGGGGGTGGCAGTGTCAGTGTGCTGATCACCGGCAGTGGTGGCAGTGACACGGTACAGGGCGATGATCTGGCCAACACCTGGAACCTGACCGGGGCGGGCGTCGGGGACGTCGGTGGCAGTAATTTCACCGGCATCGAAAACCTGACCGGTGGCAGTAACACCGACAACTTTGAATTTGCCAGTGGCTCGAGTGTCAGCGGCACCGTCAGTGGTGGCTCCGGCGGTACCGACACCCTCGATTACGAGACCGACGATTTCAACGCCGCAGTCACTGTCAATTTACAAACCTTAACCGCCACCGGCACGGGCGGCATTGCCAATATCGATGCGGTCGTGGGTGACAGTGGATTCAACGCCACCAACGTACTGGTGGGGGCCGATGCGGTGAACACCTGGAACATCACCGGTGCTGACGATGGCAATATTGGCGGTACCTTTGCCTTCACCGACATGGGTAATCTGACCGGTGGTAGTAATACCGATGCCTTTATTCTCAGCAATGCTGGCAGCGTGGTCGGCGTATTGGATGGCCAGGGTGGCAACGATACTTTAACCGGCGATGACGATGGCAATGCTTTTAGCATCACCGGAGTTAATAGTGGGGCCCTGGCAGGCAAGACCAGTGGGTGGACCAGTATCGAAGCGCTTAACGGGGCGGCCGGCGTTGATAGTTTTACCTTTGCTAATGCGGGAAGTTTGACCGGAGCCGTGGATGGTCTGGGCGGTAACGATGTCGTAATTGGTGATGCCAATGGCAATGTCTTTACCATTACCGGCGCAAATGCCGGGACCCTGGCTGGAAAGACCAGCGGCTGGAGCAACATCGAAGCCCTTACCGGGGGGGCCGGAGTCGATACCTTTACCTATAACAATGCTGGTAGTTTAAGTGGCGCTGTTGATGGCCAGGGTGGTAACGACACCCTAACCGGCGATGCGGATGGTAATGCTTTTAATATTACCGGTGCTAACAGTGGAACCCTGACCGGCAAAACCAGCGGATGGAGCAATATCGAGGCGCTTAATGGTGGAGCGGGTGATGACGCTTTTACATTTGGTGCAGCGGGCAGCCTGGCAGGTTTGATCGGTGGTGCAGCCCATGCCGCTGGCGATACGGTTGACTATTCCGCGGCTGCGCCGCTTACCGTAACCATTGGCACAAATTTTACTAATATTGAGACTGTCACCGGTGGTAACGCAGGGTTTACTCTGGCTGGCGACGTTAACTTCACTATCACCGGTGCAAACGATGGCACAGCGGGGAGTGTCGCGTTTATTGATTTTGAAAGTCTGACCGGTGGCGCAGGCAATAATAGTTTCACTTTTACTGACGCAGGTAACCTGTCCGGTTCGATAAACGGTGCCGGTGGTGGCGGAGATAGCCTGATCGGTGATAGCGATGGCAACGCTTTTAACATTACCGGCGCTAACAGTGGAACCCTGACCGGTAAAACCAGCGGCTGGAGCAATATTGAAATCATCAGCGGTGGTATTGGCGCGGATACCTTCGTTTTTGGCAACGCTGGCAGTATCAGTGGTGCCCTTACCGGCGGAGCGGGGAATGATCTGTTAACCGGTGATGCCAATGGCAATGTGTTTACGATCACCGGGGCTGACGCCGGAACCCTGGCAGGCAAGACCAGTGGCTGGAGTGGCATTGAAGCACTGACGGGCGGGGCCGGGGTGGATAGTTTTACCTTTGCTAACGCCGGGAGCCTTACCGGTGCTCTGTCTGGGGCAGGTGGTAATGACACGCTTATTGGCGACGCGAATGGAAATGCCTTTGTGGTGACGGGAGTCGGCGCCGGAGCCTTAGCCGATACCGGCGGTGGACCCCTCAAAACCAGTGGCTGGTCGGGCATCGAAAACATTAGCGGTGGTGCAGGAACCGATAGTTTTAATATTCAGGTTGCCAATAGCCTTACCAGAGTAGATGGAGTTGCCGGGTCAGATACGGTGAATCTTAATGGCGTGGGCGCTAGCGCCGTCGGCAGGATTCTTGGCGCCGATGTGACGATTATCTCAGCCGGCGCAATTGGTACCGCCGGAGCAGGAGCGCAGGATATCCAGGTCACGTCGTTAACCGTCACGGCGGGCGGTAATGTATTCCTGAATGAAACGAACGGCGTGCTGATTAAGTCCATTAACGCAGGGGGAAATCAGGTTAGCCTGACCGCTGGTGGTTCGATTAATGACTTTACTGCCGACAATGATAACGGGATCGATATAACGGCTAATCGGGTTGTTTTAAATGCAGGGTCAGGTTTAGGCGATGACGCACGGCTGGAGCTTGGAACGACTCTGCTGGATGCGCGAACAACCTCCGGCGATGTTCGCATTGCCAACAACCAGGCGCTACTACTGGAGAAAGTGACTACCGGTAACGGTGATATTGAAGTTGCGGCTGTCGGACAGCTGACGGTGGGTGACGGTACTCCGGGAGCCGATGTTGTTGTAGCCAATGGTGGAAACGTTGCCCTGGCAGCAGACCCTGGGCAGACGGGCAGTTTTGATCTGATTCAGCGTGGCAACGTGAACGCGACGAGTGGCAATGTGTTGTTACTGGCAAGTGGCAATGTGCTGGCCGATAACCCGAGTAACGTGGTGTCGGTGGCCCAGGCGTTGTTTGTGGTGGACTCGCAACAGACCTCGTTGATCGCCGGCGGGTTTATCGGTAGCACCGACGGCCTGACTCAGACTAATGCGATCGCGACTACTTCATCGAGCGTTTTTGCTAACCAGGGTGGAACTGGAGATGCCTTCTTAATCAGTGGATTTGGTGTAACGACAGCGGCGACCTCCGGGTTTGATTCGAATTCACTGTTTGGTGGCGCCATTTCCGGCGCATTGAACCTTTCATTTGGCGCGTCGAACAGTAGCGTGAGTAACGCGGCGGCTGGCCAGGCGTCTGCGGCCGCCGGCGAGTCACAGAATGCTGACGTGAGTGATGAGGGTTACATCGATCCCGCGCTATACGATCTGTCGCTGAACATTTTTGATACGGTTCAGGGTGGCATTCTGTTGCCTCAGGATCAGCTAGAAAGTGGCGGTGGCGGTGATGATGTGTCTGACTCTACCGGTAACGCTGATCTGGGTCTGGATGAAGAAGTTTTTGATACTACCGAGGAATTTGAAACACTCGACCTGGGTCCCGAACCGGAGTTATTTGATGACGTACCGGTTGAAGATGATTTCAATATTGACCTTGAATCACTGGATTTCATTGAAGAACCCATCGCCGATCCGCAAGAGGGTGGTAATGAGTTTGGCGTTGAAGAATTTGATCTTGAAGATTTCGACGAAGACTCCCTGGAACTGGAGTTTGAGGGAGACGAAGAGGAGTTTGAGGACTTTGATGAGGATTTCGATATAGAGGGGCTGGAGCCGCTGACAATCAATCAGGAGGGTTATGGCGAGTTAATGCGGGTCCATTTTGATAACAGTCAGTTGTGGGAGCGCGGCGTGGTCACCCTGATAGTAGGGCAGTCAACGAACTCAAAAAACCCAACTAAGAGTATTTAACCAGGATGGCGGGTGTCTCCGGTAATCCATTAATGTTCTCGAAGACGGTGTTGCTGGATGCTAGAGCACACCAGAACTGGCGCATTACGCGCGCTGCCGATTTTAGTTTCAGCCGAAATCTTCGTTTTCTGCCGGTGACATTGACTGAATTTGCTCAGGTGGCGTTAGAGCAGCCACTGGTCTTCATCGAAGATGGTGACCTGATCGTTCCGGTGTCAGTGATTGCCCTCGATGAAGGCAACAATCTTTTTTTAGATGAGTCGGGCGGCTGGGATGGTCGCTACCTGCCCGCCTATGTCCGAATGTATCCGTTTATCCTTGCCCCACGCAGCGACGCCAGTGGTTACGCCGTTTGTGTTGATGCCGATTATCCTGGGCTGGCAGCGGGTAAGGGTGAGGCGCTGTTTGATGATGACGGGGAACAGACCACTGTCACAAAAAACGCCATCGCTTTTGCTGCCGAGTATCAGCGGCAGCGTGAAGAGTCGGTCGTTTTTACGGCGCTGTTGAAACGCTACGGTTTGTTAGAACCGGCTTCCGTTAACGTGACTACCGGAGGCGAAGAAGTGATTTCTGTCGGTGGCTTTTTAACCGTCAACCGGGAAAAGCTAGCAAAGCTTGATAGCGAGTCGGTGTTGAATTTACATGCGCTTGGGCAGCTTGAGCCCATCTATTTGCAACTCGCTTCATTGAGCAATTTTGACGCGCTATCGCGCAGGCTGATTGCTCGTCGATCAGCCCGACCTGAAACATCCGCAGAGAGTCAGGTTTAAGCAGGCCGAGGTTTCTGGTGTGGTCTATCGTTCCATTTCTCGCGGTAAGCGAAAATGTATTTTTTCTTCCTTGCCGGGCAATGTTTCCACTTCTGCATTGAATCTTTTTTTCAGGACTTCAATAACCTCCTCAACCAGTATTTCCGGGGTCGAGGCTCCCGCGCTGATCCCGACCTTTTTAACACCTTGAAACCACTCTATTCGTAATTCAGTTGCTGACTGGATCCGATAGGCGGGTGTGCCGCCGGCTGTCGCAACCTCGCGCAGGCGGTTGGAATTAGAACTATTATCGGCGCCAATAATTAACACCAGGTCAGCGGCGCTAGCGGCGGTTTTCACCGCATTCTGGCGGTTCTGGGTGGCGTAGCAGATATCGCTGATATCGGGCCCGATGATCGTTGGGAATTTCTCTTTAAGAGCCGCGATTAGCTCGCGGGTGTCATCAATCGAGAGGGTCGTCTGGGTGACGTAGGCGTGGGGCTGGTCCCGCCCTTCAGGCAACCGATTAACATCCTCGACAGAATCAACCACATAGCAATTTTCGAGGTTGCCTCGAATTCCTTCTACTTCCGGGTGACCAATATGACCGATGATGATGACTCGGTAGCCATCCTTTTCATATTGTTTGCTTTGCAGATGGACTTTAGTGACTAACGGGCAGCTGGCATCGATGATCCGTAAGTTTCTGGCAGTCGCGTGAGCGACTACCTTTTCTGAAACCCCGTGGGCACTAAAGATTGCGTGTGCCCCCTCCGGCATCTCGTTAAGCGTTTCGACAAAAATGGCCCCTTTCGCGGTTAAATCAGCCAGAACCTGCTGGTTATGGACCTGTCTCTTATACACATCTCCGAGCCCACGAGA
>CAJXVN010000080.1 GCA_913060775.1 uncultured Gammaproteobacteria bacterium
GATCTACACTATCCTCTTCGTCGGCAGCGTCAGATGTGTATAAGAGACAGGAACGCAGCCCAGCAACGGATTACCCGATCAATCCTGTCGAGCTCACTGGCGGTATTGATCACCACACCCGACGGCCTAATCACCGCTTCGAACCCTGCGTTTACCGCTAAATATGGCTATTCGGCCCAATCGATCGTCGGCAGAAGTGCCGCCGAGGTTGGCCTCCTGTCGCAGCGCGATCAGGACGAGCTCGCCGAGCTGGTCAAGCGCGAAGGCGAAGCCATTAATGGCCAGTACACCTTCTATACAAGCAGCGGCGCGCCCCTGGAAGTCACCATGAATGCCATTGCCTTCGAGATCGATGGCGAGCCTGCTGTTATCACCACCTCCGCCGACGAAAGCCGGGTCCAGGCGGCTGAAAAACGCCTGCAGCTCATCGCCGATGCCAGTGAAGAGGGAATCGTCCTGCACGACAGGAAGGTTATGCTCGAAGTTAACCGGAAAGCCTGTGAAATTTACGCCCGAGATCGGGAAGAACTGATCGGCCTGAGCATCTGGGACCTTATTCGCCCCGACGACTGGGCCACCGTTGAAGAATCTATCAAGAAGGGAAATTCATCTTCCTACCAGCTCACCATCGACCGCCCGGACGGTACCGAACGAACCCTGACTATCCGAGGCTACGAAGCGGACGAATCAGGGCAATCCTACCGAATCGCAGTATTCACCGATATCACCGATGAGGAAGCGCTGAAAAGCCAGCTGCGTCGCGCACAGAAGATGGAGGTACTCGGTCAACTCACGGGCGGCATCGCCCACGACTTTAATAATATTCTGGCGTCCGTTCTCGGCTTTAGTGATCTGTTGGTAAACAAGCTACAGGGAACCCCGGATGAGCAGCCATTACACTGGGCCGAACAGGTCAAAGCGGCGGGCCTTAAGGGCCGGGATCTGGTCGCTCAAATGCTCTCATTCAGTCGTGGCGGCACCAGCCAGCCAACCCCTACCAATGCGTTAACGGTTGTTAACGATGTCATGACGATGGTCAAAGCATCGATTCCTGGCAACATTGGAATTGAGTGCGGAAGCCAGCAGCCGCCTGACGTACTAATCGACCCGATCCAGCTTAATCAGGTAGTGCTCAATCTTTGCATTAATGCCAGTCATGCAATGGCCGATAAAGGCGGCACCATTTCCATCGAAATAGCCGAGAAACGGATCGATGAGCTTTGCAGTAGCTGTCTCATGCCCATATCCGGGGACTACGTTGAAATCAGCGTTAAGGATGAGGGATCGGGTATTGAGACCCAGCCAATTGAAAAAATATTCGAGCCCTTCTTCAGCACTAAAGAGACCGGTCACGGTACCGGAATGGGCCTGGCCGTCATTCACGGCATTCTCCATGACTGCGACGGCCATATCCTGGTCGACTCGAATCCGGGGCGCGGCACTGTTTTCAGAGTCCTGCTCCCACCGCTTGCCGCCCAATCCGTGAGTAAACCGACTGAAAATATCGACTCCCAGGCCATCAAACTAGTTATCGTTGACGATGATCGGCTGGTTGCTGACATGCTCTGCCGGGTGCTCGAAGCCCATAACTATCAGGTGATCAGTTTTCACCACCCACAGCAGGCCTGGGAAGCATTCACCACCGACGGCGAAACCTGGAATCTGCTAATTACCGATCAAAACATGCCCGGCTTCAAAGGCGACGAACTAGCGCGCAGAATCCGCCAGCAAAACGAATCCCTGCCGATCATTATCCACACCGGTTATAGCCAGACGCTCGATCTGAAAGCGGCTCGCGAACAGGGTCTGGAACTACTGCAAAAACCGGTCGAGCAGAAAGTCCTGTTAGAAACAATCAGCCAGATGCTATCGAACCGCTAGACGCTACGAATCAGGCCTTTTTGCTGATTCGAGCGCAGCACCACAGGCATGGCAATAGTCTGCATCGATCTCATGGCCCTCGTGGCTGCATTGGGGACAGACCCGCGTATTCACCCGTCGTTGCTGCGACATTTCCACCGTGATAATACCGGTGGGCACGGCCAGCACCGAGTATCCCAGAATCATGGTCACTGCCGCCAGTGCCTGTCCTATCGGCGTCAGCGGCGCGATATCGCCGTAACCCACCGTAGTGATGGTGACGATGGCCCAGTAGATACTGCGAGGGATACTGGTAAAGCCGGCCTCCGACCCCTCGATCAGATACATGAGGGTGCCGATAATGATCACCAGAGTAGCCACGGTGTAGAGGAAAATAGTAATTTTGGTAGCGCTCGCCTGCATCGCCTGACGCAACATGCTCGCCTGATGGACATAACGTGCCATCTTTAAAATTCGGAACACTCGCAGCAGGCGCAGGGCTCGAATCACGACCAGCGCCTCGGTGCCCGGAAACAGCAGGCTTAAATAGGTCGGTAAAATTGCCAGCAGATCAACTACGCCAAAAAAACTGGTGGCATATTTAAGCGGTCGACCCACGGTAAAAATGCGTAACAGATACTCAACCGTAAACAGCAGCGTAAAAAACCACTCAGCGGCATCAAACCAGAAACCGTATCGCGCCTCCAGGACTGCAATGCTCTCCAGCGCCACCGCCGTGACGCTAAGCAGAATGGAGACCAGTAACAGCAGGTCAAACAGTCGACCGATACGGGTGTCGGCTTCAAAGATAATCTCGTAGATGCGGTCACGCATGGGGATTAATGAGCCTCTGATTAGCGGTGCGCCAGGACGACAGTGTTTCGGAATCGTTCCAGCCAGGCCGGCCCACGTTGACAATGACCAGGCCTGAGTGTTGACGAACAGTCATCGGTTAAACCCTGTCTTTCATCAATAGCATCGACAGCTTTCCAGCACCCCCCAACGGAATCTCGGCGCTCATCCCGCTATCAAGGCCAGCTCCTGATCGGTGACCTCAATGGTCATCCTTAGTAGCGCTGCACTGTAGGTTTTTCCCTGAGCATCAATCCGCAGCGTTACCGTACCGCCGCCATCGAGCGCCTCGCGCAGCAGGAAATTAAACGAATTGAGATTAGGCAGCTCATAGCGGCTCACCTCCCCTTCGCAAAGCTCACCAAAATGGTCAGCCACTCGCTCCGCGGTCACTTCCCGTTTCAGCAACTCGTAATACTCGGGTTGCTTTGCGATCAGCCCTATATTGGCGTGACTGCCCTTATCCCCACTACGGGCATGGGCGATATCAATGAGTTGTACGCTTGGCATGATCAATGGGCTCCCAGCAGAGTCACGGTGGCACTGGCATAGGCCTTGTCCAGCAGCGCAGGCCAGTAGGCGATAATCTCTTCCACCCGTGAACGACCACCAAAATATCCGGTCACCGTCGGTGGTCCATTACAAACCAGTGGTGCAATTTCGTGCGTAAACCGGGTAAGCGCTCGCTTGTCCTGCCCGCGCACCCCAATGCGCAACTGCACTTCTGCCAGATCTGCGTCCGGCTCGCCCGACAATGACCGGCCGTGACAGGCGTTAGCCCCCAGTATTTCAGTGTGCATGGCGTCGAATGTCACGCCAAGATTATCGAGGCGTTTGCGCACGATACGGTCAGCGGCCTGCGCCTTCTTCACCGCATCTGGCCAGCCATAGACCAGGGTTCCAACCGTTTTATAGCCACCCGCGTAACTCATGGAAACCTTAAACTGATCCGGTGCAGGTTTGCCCGTAATACCGCTCACCTGTACCCGGTTTGGGCCCAGTTGTTCCAGTTGAATCGAAGTAAAGTCACAAATCACGTCGGCGGTCCGGTAATCCTCCGGGTCGCCAATCTCATATAGAAGCTGTTCGGTGACGCTAGCGACATTCACCCTGCCCCCCATCTGCTCAGGCTTGGTCACCACGAAACTGGCGTCCTCACTGACTTCGGCGATCGGGTAACCAATATTGACCATGTCCTCCACCTGGTCCCAGTCGGCCATGCAATTACCACCAGTGGCCTGCGCACCGCACTCAATAATGTGTCCGGCAATGGTAGCGGCGCTCAACTTATCCCAGTCGGTTTCTGACCAGCCAAACTCGTGAATCATCGGACCAACTGCCAGGCTGGCATCGGTACAACGACCGGTAATAACAATGTTGGCTCCCTGACCCAGTGCCTCGGCAATTGGGAAGGCACCAAAATAGGCATTGGCACTGGCAAGCCGGTCTCGCACATCGGTTAACGGGGCACCGCTTTCAAGGTTATTCATTGGCTGGCCGGCGGCAAGAATATCGTCTACGTCGGCCATGATGTCATCACCGGTGACTACGCCAATTTTTACCTGATCAGCCACCCCCAGCTTTTCGGCAACGGCCAGTACCGCCTCAGCACAGGCCAGCGGGTTTACCCCACCAGCGTTGGCCACCACTTTGACGCCCCGCTCCAGCATATCCGGCAGCAAATTTTCAATCAGCGTGACAAAATCTCGGGCATAGCCCTGCTGGGGATCGCGAGCCCGCAATTTCTGCATAATCGACATGGTCACCTCGGCCAGGTAATCGAGCATCAGATAATCAAGGTCGCCATAACGCACCTGATCCAGCGGCGCCTTCGCCGAATCGCCCCAGAAGGCCTGACCATTGCCTATACGGATTGTTTTCACTCGTTTCCCCCGGTTGTTTAATCTACGAATTTGCCACCAATATAGCCGACCGCCAGCCCCGGACTGAATTGATTAACGCGATTTCATCGGCGCTTTCCAGCATCGATCGGCTAACGGAGCCTTCGGTAATCACGCCGGTTTCAATCAGGTGTCGCCGATAGGTACCGGGTAACAGGCCGGAGTCCAGTCCCGGTGTCAGCCATTTACCCCTATGTTTTACCACTAAATTAGCAATCGTCGACTCGGTCATCTCGCTCCGGTCATTCATGAACAACCAGTCTTCCAGTCCGGTTTCACTCGCCATTGGAACTTCAGCAAGCCACGGCCGCGGATCAGTTTTGTGGAACCGAAGTCGATTACCAGCAGTGAGCGGCTCGGGATAGACCGCCACCTTGACGGGTTGATCGGACAACACTAATGGCTCGTGGGTGATCGTCAGGTCACCGTTGGCCACCAGGGCTATTCTGACGCGCCGCTGAACACCCCTAAAGCCGGCAATGAGTGTCTGCAACATCTGCTCGACCTGTTTGCGATTGAAACAAAAACTGAAATAGTCCGCCGAATCACCCATACGCTGCAGGTGTTCTTCAAGCAACCAGTAACTCTGGTCAGGTGACCAGCGCAGGGTCTCAATGAGTTGATCAGGCAGGGGTTCCGCATCGGCCAGCACGCGCGCCTTATCGAGACACTCCTGGACCTCCTGCGCAGGATCTGAATCCCAGACAATACCCCCGCCGACACCGTATTGAATATGGCCGGCCTGATCCAGGCTCGCCGTTCGAATCGCCACGTTAAACTGGGCCTGTCGATCCGGCAACAGCCAGCCAATGGCCCCGGTGTATATCCCCCGTGAATCTCGCTCCAGTTCCTCGATGATTTCCATGGTTCGCCGTTTAGGCGCACCGACAATGGAGGCGCATGGGAACAGGGCCGCGAAGAGTTCCGCAAGCGACGCGTCAGTTTCTGCCGAAATTGTCGAGGTCAGTTGCCAGACGGTGGGGTATTTTTCCAGGGCAAATAACTGCTCCACTTTAACCGAACCGGTACGCGCCACCCGACCCAGGTCATTGCGCACCATGTCAACAATCATCAGGTTTTCAGCCCGATCTTTATCAGAAGAAAGCAGCCGCTCGCCGGCCTTCCGATCCTCGCTTTGAAACCGCCCACGGGCCGCAGTTCCTTTCATCGGTTTGCACCGAATCTGGTCGCCCTGGAGGCTAAAAAAAAGTTCGGGAGACACAGAACAGATCGCCCGGTCATCAGCCAGCAGATAACTGGCATAACTTAACGGCTGAGCAGCGACCATGCGTCGAAACAGCGCCGCGCTGCCCGCCGGCCACTCGCCAGCCAGCCGCTGGGTGTAATTAACCTGATAGCTATCCCCCCGTTGCAGGTAGTGTTTGATCGACTCGACCGCTGCGCCATGTTCGCCGACGTCAAACCCCTTAAGGGTCAACCCGGCAGACGAATTTGGCGCCACCGCCTGCGGGGCCAGTTCGGGTAATTGCTCAGGCAGCCGATCAAGCCAGTTGACACTTCGATAGAGAGAAAATTCGAGCAGAGTGCCGTTGCGTTCGGTCCGCGCCGGCAAGCTGAAATCGAGTCCAGTCGCCGCCGGATAGTGAATACAACCGGCCCCATAGAGTCGTTCTCCGTCGACGCGCTGCTGCAACTCCCTGAGCGCGGGCAGCACTTCTGACGGGCTGCGGGCAACAATTGCGGAGACCGGATCGCTAAATTCCAGCCAGCGCCCAGTGGTTGGCTGAAAATGAAGTTGATAACTAATCACCTGCAGCTAATCGCGACGGTGCGGACTCTCATCAATCGCAACGCGACTCGCACAACCTCAACCATGGTTAACGATTAAGCGCCCAGAGCAACAACGCGCCCGTGAGCACCAGCGTAACCCCGAGAAAATGGTTGCCAAGCCAGATAAAAAACTTCGCGGCTCGACTATCGAGCCCCGCCTCCGCCGCTTTTTTTAGTTCAGCAGCATCCATCGGCGCGGCCTCGCCCTTTCTCGTCCGCCGAGGTGGCAGAGGATCGGCTGCTCCGCTTAATTCCTGACTAATCTGTTCTGGCTCGCGTCTGTCGCGCATTGGACACTCGGTGATAATGCTTTTAAAGCAGTCAGTTTATTCAATCGCTGGGGCGCAATATCATCCTCCAAATGATCGGGCCCTTCTAGTCCATTCAGCAAATCTAACCGGCTGTTATGATTGGGAACCGGAGAGACGAATCAGGGTCTGATCAGACACTCGCCCCGTGACGGGTCGATGTCGTCGCTAGACTCGCAACCAGCGGCATCACCCGGAGAGCACCCGCAGCAGGCATACCCGAACGCAGACCGCCCGACTTACGAATAACCTTTTTTTGCCGTTCGCCCCCGTTTACCCATCGCCCGGAGTATCGCAATGGAAGAGTATCAACAGATTGCCGCCATGATATCGCTCAGCATGGGCGTGGCCTGGGCCAGCGGCATAAACCTCTATGCCGCACTGGTTATGATCGGCCTGATGGGTGCCACCGGCAACATGGTGTTGCCTGAACAGCTACAAATTCTTACCGATCCGCTGGTAATCGGCGCAGCCGGGTTTATGTACATGGTCGAATTTGTGGCTGACAAGCTACCCGGTGTCGATACCGGCTGGGACAGTCTGCATACATTCATTCGGATCCCGGCGGGTGCGCTACTGGCGGCTGGAGCCGTCGGCGAAGTTGCACCGGCCATGGAGCTGGCAGCCGCACTGATTGGAGCCGGCGTTGCCACCACCAGCCATGTAACCAAAGCTGGCAGCCGCGTATTAATCAACACCTCCCCGGAACCCTTTAGTAACTGGATCGCCTCCATCGGAGAAGATCTACTGGTGCTGGCCGGGCTATGGACCGCCATTAACAACCCCTGGTGGTTTCTTGGGTTACTGGCAATTTTCCTGCTGTTGGCGGTCTGGTTTATCCCCAAACTATGGCGCGGTATTAAGACGGTTTTTCAGTCGCTCGGCCGTCTGTTTAGCCCGCGGGCACCCGCCACCGCTGCCCCCATGAGTGGTGATATTGACTGGCCAGACCTCTCGACTCCAGCGGACTCAGGCAGCCCCGATGCCATCGAGCAAAAGCCCCCCACGGGTAATTAGCTGCGCCGGTTTACGATCCAGATCAACGCCAGTGATCATTAGACGTGGCATAAATAGATGCGAACAGGAAATCGAAAACAGGAAGTAATCAACTACGGAGTTCAACCATGACCGCTATCCAGCACCCCTTCTCACGGGTTCTGTTACCGCTTAATGCGGATCAACTCTCAACCAGTACCGTGGAATATGCGGCGAAACTCGGCGAGTTATATGGCGTGACATTAACCCTGCTATTCGTCCATGAGTTCGCCGGCCATAACGCTGGACCAGGATTCGCAGTGGAATCCACCGAGCAGACCGCCCAGCGCATTAATCAACTGGTGGAGACCGAAATTATTCCCTTGTTGGGCGGCACACCGGTGGACCAGGTGCTCATCCGCACCGGCAAGCCAGCGGATGAAATCATCACTGCTGCCGACGAACTGGACGCCGACCTGGTGGTGATGGGCACCCGTGGTAAAACCGGGTTACAACATATGATCATGGGTAGCGTCACCGAGAAAGTGGTCCACCTGATCAATCGGCCGGTCCTGGCAGTGCCGGTGCGCTAAGCTAGCTGCATCTACGCTAATTTCAAGGGGCGTAGTCGACTAGTGGGCCAGCGTCATCGCGCCCGGGCACAACTTGTTCCTCCATCCTGGTTTTAGAATAGCCAGCTCGATTGCCATTGCCCGATGCCGGGTGGATTGCGGCCGTGGATCGCTACCAGATCGTTTTTTCAGGTATAAATAACCGGCACATGGAGGTCGAGGAAGCGCCGTTTCAGGCGGAAAACCTAACCCGTAATTACGAGGATAATAGTCATGACAGCCGTCGACCAAACCCCGCCTTTTAAAAGCATCATGCTGCCGATCGACCACGAGGAAATCTTCCCGGAGCTGGTAAAGTTTGCTGCGCGGGCTGCCCGGTTGTATGAAACTTCGTTGACGCTGCTGTTTGTACTCGAGCTACCCGGTCGCAGTAGCGGGGCCGGCTTCGCCTCCGAGACCAGTGATGAATCGGCTGATCGCATTCAAACGCTTGTCGACGAACAGATTCGACCCCTGCTTGAAGGGGCGGCTATCGACCAGGTGATTATCCGTAATGGCAGGCCCGCAGAGATCATCTGCAGTGTTGCCAATGATCTGGAAATAGATGTCGTCGTCATGGGCTCCACCGGTAAAACCGGACTGGCCCACATGCTCACCGGTTCAGTCACCGAAAAGGTGGTGCACCGGTGCAGCCGACCCGTAATGACTTACCCAATCCGCTGATTAAGTCGCTACACCAGTAATCGTGACATAAGCAGCATTACGAGCCTGATTTCAGTCAACTAGCCTTTCGAGGAGAGAATCAGATGAATGCCCAGACACGCCCGCTGATGATCGACGGCGATGGCCATATTTTTGAGGACATCCCGGCTATAGTTGCGCGGATGCCGGCGGAAGTTTTAAAGACTCCGATCATTGGCATGCAGGGGCCTTTTCCACCGCTGGATAACCTGCACCAGGCGCTCTGGCAAACTCCACCGCAGGCATTTGAAGACCCGGGCGGAGTGCGCGGCTGGTCCGAATTTCTCGACTCAGCCAAATTCACCGCAGCGGTGCTCTATCCGACCATCGGCCTTGCCTACGGCCGCATTACTGATAAGGACCTGGCAATATACACTTGCCGCGCTTATAACGACTGGCTCTCCGAAACCTACTGCAAAACGGATAGTCGTTTCAAAGGGCTGGCACTTATACCGATGCAGGACCCAGCCGCCGCAGTAACCGAACTAAACCGCGCGGTAACCCAGCTAGGCATGGTGGGTGCCATGCTGCCACCCACCGGATTACCGATGCTGCTCGGGCAGGATTACTACTGGCCTGTCTACGAAGAGGCGGACCGATTAGGCTGCGCCATTGCCCTGCACGGCGGCGCCCACCAGAACATGGGCATGGACAACCAGGGGGTATTTGCGGCAGTGCACGCCCTGGGCCATCCGTTTGGACTAATGTTGAATTTCTCCGACATGCTGGTGAACCGAATTTTTGAGCGTTTTCAGAACACCCGTTTCGGATTCATGGAGGGTGGCCTCGCCTGGCTTTTAATGATTATGGAGCGCTGCAGTGGCTCTTATGGCGCGTTCAAACCCACCGACCCACGCGGCAATTACCTCAACATTGGCGATGGCGAAAAAGTCTCTCAACGTATCGTTGAATACATCAGTGCCGGGCGGTTGTATGTCGGTGTTGAGGGTGACGAACCGGCACTCGGTTATGCGATTAATACTTATGGCAGCGAAGCCTTTATCTTTTCCAGCGACTATCCCCATGAGGTCAACAAGGAGACCATCGAGCATGAAATCGATGAGCTGATGGAAATCGATGAAATCAGCGACGGGGATAAAGCGAATGTTCTAGCCGCTAATGCCCAGCGATTTTACGGAATCTGATCACTGCCGCCGGCTTATCTACCCTCTCCGACAGTGAAGATGTGGTCATCGCCATTGCCAAACAAGTAGCCATCCCCAGGTAGTTTGCGCAGACCACTCAGGGAATCCATGACACCCGGCACTGAGCGGATACCGCACCCCACCAGCTGCTCAACGCACTGCCTTTACTCTAATCGTCTTCCTTACAATGCTGGCAACCCCCTTCCCGACCCAAACCACCCGACCTCGATGGGCGATTGCCGGTTTCGTGGCATTAACCATCCACCTTTGCCTGGTTTTTGGAATCGATTACTGGTCCGATACCGAGCCCTTCAAAGCACCGACAGCCGCGCCTTTAATCCTGTCTCTTATACACATCTGACGCTGCCGACGAAGAGGATAGTGTA
>CAJXVN010000081.1 GCA_913060775.1 uncultured Gammaproteobacteria bacterium
GCAGCGTCAGATGTGTATAAGAGACATCCCTGTGCGATGCGGGCGAAAACTATGGCACCGAATCCAACCTGGCCAAACTGCTCGCCTCCCAGGCCTGCGACAAGGCAACCATGCAGTCGATGCAGACCATGGGATCCATGGGCTACGCCAGTGAATATCACGTCGAGCGACTCTGGCGCGACCAGCGGCTGTTCCGTTTTGCGCCGGTATCCGAGGAAATGATCCTCAACTACATTGCCCAGCACGAACTCGGCATGGTCCGCTCCTATTAATAAAAATTAGATAAAAACCAGGCCAGATAACAAAACTCAGGGAGGTCGATCATGGTTAACACCAGCGTTGCCGTGCTTTGGCAAGCTCGCACCAATCCGGAAAAACTTGCGATTGTTTACAAAGACCAGCGTATTAGCTTCGCTGACCTTGCCGACCGACTGCTGAAGCTTGCGGATTTCCTCAATAAGCAGGGCGTAAAAGAGGGCGACATAGTCGCCGTACTGATGCTCAACAGCTCGACTTTCCTGGAGATAGCCCTGGCGGTTAGCCACCTGGGCGCGGTATTCCTGCCAGTTAATTACCGTCTGGCCCCCGAAGAGGTCGCCTACATCCTCAACCATGCCGGGGCCAAATACCTGTTCGTTGATAACGAACTCAAGGACAAAGCCGATCAGTCTGTCACTGTTTTCGAGGTCAACGAGCAGGCTCAGCTCGACAGCCGTTTACTGGGGGGAGAACTGAACCCCGAGCTGGCAAAACCGGTGCCGAAAAAACCCGATGACCTATATCGGCTGATGTACACCTCCGGCACCACCGGTCACCCCAAAGGGGTTATCCACCAATACAAAAATTACTACTGGAAGACCATCGACCACACCATGGCGCTGGGGCTGAATAGCAACAGCAGAACCCTGGTCGTTGGCCCCATGTATCACATTGGCGGACTCGACCTGCCCGGCTTCTCGGTACTGCTGCATGGCGGCATGCTCTGCGTCCTCAGGGAATACGACCCCACCGAGGTGTTTACCGCCATCGAGCAGGAACAACTCGACTCTGCATGGATGGCACCGGTCATGCTCAACGGTCTGTTCAACCTTCCCGACTGGCAACGTTTCGACCGCAGTTCGCTGCGCTGGAGCGTCGGTGGTGGCGAACGCACGCCGGAATCGCGAATTCGCGCCTTTACCGATCTGTTCCCCAATGCCCGCTATGTCGACGGCTACGGCCTGACCGAGAGTTTCGGCGGCGACACCATCATGGAACCGGGGTACGAGCTTAAAAAAATCGGCTCCACCGGCCGTGCCATTGCCCACGTCGAGGTCACCATTCGTGACGATAACGGCCAGTCAGTGCCCGCCAATACCGAGGGCGAAATCTGCCTGCGCGGCCCCAAGATCACCAGCGGATACTGGAAGGACCCGGAGAAAACCGCCGCCGCCTTCTTTGACGACTGGTTTCGAAGCGGCGATGTGGGCTACCTCGACGAGGATGGATTTCTCTACCTCACCGACCGCCTCAAGGACATGATCATCAGTGGCGGCGAGAACATCGCCTCCTCAGAGGTCGAACGGGTCATTTATGAACTCACCTGCGTCTCCGAAGCGGCCGTTATCGGCATAGCGGATGACCAGTGGGGCGAGCGCCCGGAAGCATTCATCGTCCTTCATCCCAGGGAGGAACTGACACTGGAACAGCTCCAGCAGCACTGCCGCGAGCACCTCGCCGGCTTCAAAATCCCCAAAGCCCTGCATCTGATGGATGCCCTGCCGCGCAATGCTTCCGGCAAGATCCTTAAACGGGAACTGCGCGAGCAGTGAACGCCGATTAACAGCCTGGCCTTGTGCTCACTTGTCGGGTAATGCCATCGGATGGTGTGACTGCCGCTTGTTACGGTGCTCTGGCTAGCCAAAATCTCTGCTTTAATTACGACAGGAGCCACCCTATGTCCCGATTCCGCCCTTTCATTGCCACCCTGCTGGCGTTCTTCGCACTCTCGGCGCAGGGTGCCGATACTAGCCTCCAGGCAGGCGACGCTTTTCCTGTCAGCAGTCTTGAAAACCAGCACGGTGAACCCATCACCATTGACGACCAGACACAGCGGGTGCTGTTCACCGCCGACATGGCAGGCGGAAAAGTGGTACGAGCACTGCTGGACGAGCGCGAAGATGCTGCGGAGCTACTGACATCAGCCAGGGCTGTTTACCTCTCCGATGTGAGCGGTATGCCATCACTGATCCGCAAAATGATGGCCTTGCCTGCCATGCGTAAACGGCCCTACCCGATCATGCTCGATATCGAGGGGGTAGTCTCTGCTGACCTGCCTCGGCAGGAAGGAGCGGTGACTGTCATTGAGCTGGAAAAGCTAACGGTAACCTCACTACGTTTCACGACTTCACCCGCTGAACTTGCTAAAGCCATTGGTTTTCAGGAGACGATGGAGAAGGCCGCACCAGTAAAGTAGCGGGTGAACCGGGGCAGCCAGCTACATGGCGACTGCATCGGATGGCAGACACCACTCGATAAGCTAGTCAGCGACTCTAGCCAGGACGACTTTGCCACCCGGCGCTGGACTTCAATACTGCCAGTCTGACTGCCCCGACTGACCAGCGTTCAACACCTGCTTACGCTCCCGCCAATCCGGTAAGAATTCATCCATGATCGCTTGAAAACGTCGGTTATGGCTCGGTTCCAGCAGATGTGCCAGTTCGTGCACCAGCACGTACTCCAGACAATCTGGCGGTCTTTTAATCAGTTCCAGATTCATCCGAATGGCCCCGGTACGCGGCGTACAGCTACCCCAGCGGGTCTTCATCTTACGCACCTTCATCGCCGTTACTGTTACGCCCATACGGCGCTGCCAGGGGTCAACTAGCTCAGCCAGCGATTGTTGCATCTGCTGCCGATACCAGCGGTCCAGTACCGCCACTCGTTTGGCCCTGTCCGCATCCGGGCGCACCTGCAGCAGTAGTTCTCCACCCATGTGGACGACGGCCGGCGGCGCCGGTTTTTCCACTACCCGCAATGCATACCCATGGCCCCGAAAAAAATGCTCTTCGCCGTCCACCAGGTCAATTTCTTTTGCCATCGGTCGCTGACGAATTTGCTGCTGATGATGACGAATCCACTCTTCCCGAGACAAAAGAAAGCGGCGGGCCTCACTAACCCTCATCCGTACAGGCATCGACATCCGTACCGTCCCGGTGGGCGGATACACCCTTAGATGAACGTTCTTAATTTTCTTGCGAGTAACCTCAACGGTGAGGTCATCGATTTGTAGCTGGAAGCTATTCATTGGTCGGACTTTCGATGGATTAACCGGGCCGGGGAGGTTGCAAATTATCACTGCTGTTCATTGAGCATCACCCTTTGGTCTATTTTAAAGTAATCAGCTGAATCTGCCGTGCATAGGCGGAGCCTGATAGACCGGACTGCTGGGATCGCCTCATAACTCGCTAAAGAGAGGACCCACTATAACCCTCCGGCAAACCTATTTAGCGGCCACGTTTTTCACTTACACTGAGCCCATCATCAACCAGGAATTAGCCATGCCATTTACCCCCACGATTGCCGAAGAGTTAAACATTCTTGCCCGCTACAACCTGGATACCACCCAGGAAGGGGTGAAGGTGCACTCCAGTGCCGAGCCGGAAGTCATCGCCGCCGCGCAGCGTTTATTTGATAAGGGTTTGATTACCCAGGCAGACGGCGGTTACCTGACCGACCTGGGCAGAACAGCCGCTGGCCACGCCCAGGATTTATTGTTAATTGTGCGGGGCTAACCACCGCGATTCGGTTTCGATTAACTCTGGCCGCTAAAGATTTACTGGTATTGCTGGGCGGGGCTATCTACCTGGGCGAACAGCTCTGCGCTGCCATCCACTTTTAGTAGCAGGACTGCGTAGGGGCTGAAGCGATCACCCATCTCCATTCCTGGAGTGCCCACCGGCATTGCCGGCACGGCCAGCCCCAACGCATCGGCCGGCGGAGCAGCCAGAAACTGCTTCACGTAGCGGGCCGGCACATGCCCCTCAAACAGATAACCCTCGGCGGATACCGCCGTGTGGCAAGACTGGTACCGGGGAGCGATACCCTTATCGGCTTTGAACTGGCCAAAATCGACAGGATGGTGAGTGGTAAAAGAAAACCCCCTCTGCTCAGCATGGTCAATCCAGTCAACGCAGCAACCGCAGCTGGGACTTTTATAAACATCCATTGCG
Organism: uncultured Gammaproteobacteria bacterium; assembly: GCA_913060775.1. Lineage (GTDB taxonomy): Bacteria > Pseudomonadota > Gammaproteobacteria > Immundisolibacterales > Immundisolibacteraceae > QNFC01. The sequence goes on from CAJXVN010000081.1 coordinate 4,212, forward strand.
TTATTGGCATTATCAGCCGGCGTTGCTACCGAGGTGGAAACCAGTTGTTGCGTATCAGTTGGCTTGTCAGTCGCCGCGCCGTCAGGCTGCTGAGAACACCCCATTGCCAACACCAGCGCGATGCTCGGTAGATAGTTGAAACAGGTTTTCAGGTTCATCTCTTTCTCCAAAACAGTCAGCCGGAGCTGACCTGTCGTTTCTGGCTGACAATCGCCAACCACGGCTGCTGCTCGCGGGGCAGACCCGCTGGCCGGTAATAATGGTCCAGTAACGTAAAACCAGCCTGTTCAAGGAGGGTTTGGTAGACATCAAACTGGCGGTAATTACCGTAACGGTCACCCTGCCAGCCTTCAGCGTCACCGCGCGGGTTAGACATAAACAGAATACCGTCGGGTCTAAGCGCCCGATAACAATGGTTTAACACCCCCGGCAATGCCTGACTGGGCACGTGAAACAGCGACGCATTGGCAAAAATTCCGTCAAAACAACTGTCGCCCAACTGCAAACTCAAAAACTGCTGCTGCCAGACTTCACAGCCACTATGGCGCCGGGCCATTTCAACAAAGGCACGGCTGCCATCCAGGCCAATCGCCCGATGGCCGAGACTGGCAAAAGTGATCAGATCACGCCCCGGCCCACAGCCAAAATCAAGAATATCCAGTGGCTCATCTGCTGGCAGGTGTTGCAGAAAGGCCCCAATATTCTGGCTCACGTCATGATCACGGGTACCCCGCCAGAAGGACTCGGCGCTGGCGTCGTAGTGACCCACCGTCGTCTGTTCGATTTCGTCGAGTAGTGTTTGAGAATATTTTTCCGTCAAAATTCCAACCCTGGCAAAAACTTCATTCCTGGACCACCAACATGGCGGCAAATAATTGAGCGTGCAAAAATAGGCGCGCGCTCCTCATGGGGCGCGTTTCTGGCCAATCCAAGAATACCTTAAAAAAACGGCCACTAGCCCCGGTTCCAGTTTCAGTTTCAGTTCCAGTCCAGTGCCAATCAACACGCCATTCAAACTTTGTCAGGCAATGGGTGCCCATGACCGCACCCCCAGCCCGCCGATTTTCAAAACAGCTTCTTAATACGGCCTCTAAAACAACCGATGAGCAAACTATCCACCCGCGCACAACCCGCCAAAGACGCTTCCCCCTTCCAGAACCTATGGCGTCAGGCCGAGCAGCTTCAACAGCAACAGATTGAACGCGACCAGGAATTAAACGAACTAGCCGAGCGGGTTCAGCTTGAAGTTCTGCCTGCAGAAATTAAATCGGCCGGCGCCAACACGGTGCTACTGCTCAAATTACTAAAATTTGGCTGCCGGAAAAGCCTCAACGACTGGCAACGCGAAGAACTTCACGAGTGGATTCATGACAACCTGCAGATTCTTCACCCACTCGGCCTGATCAATCGACCGGTTCAGGACGCCCTTGCCCTCTATGAGGCTTTTCGTATCGGCGTAACTCTGGACAGCAACGACCCCAGGCCGCTCCGTGAACAGTTTCACGACGCCCTGGATGCCCAGGAAGCCGAAGCAGCGGCGGAACGGGAAGCCACCCGACGGGACCTGGACGCCACCATTGAAACGATCATCGATACCGAACTGGGTCCGGGGCCGATCATCGATAACCCCGACGATCCCTACCAGCAGGCCGCCCATGAAGCCTACCAACAGGCGCGGGAGAAACTGCGAGCGACACTGCAGGCATCAATGAGTGCAGAGCTAGATTCCGACGAAGACGGTGAATGGTCAGACCCGCCAGCCGATGATCCGGATAATGCCAGCGGTGAGCAGACCACCGACGATGCGGGCGCAGCCGACACACCCCACCTGGATAACAGCACCTTTAAACGCCTGTTTCGTCTCGCCGCCAGCGCCCTGCACCCGGACAGAGAAACGGATCCGGACCGTCGGCTCACCAAACATCAGCTGATGGCGCAACTATTAACTGCCCGCAAGCAGGGCGACGTAATGACCGTGATCAACCTTTACCAGCAACACAGTGATGGCAGCGAAGCCCTGACCAGTGCCGACGAAAAAGCCATGCTGGTCGTTCTCGAACAGCAGGTCGAACGACTGGAAGCAGAATTGAAAAAATACCGGGGTGCTAGTCATGCACACGAACTGGCCTGGCAGATCTACCGCGCGGCGGACCAGGACATCGACATGGCGATTACCCGACACCTTCAGGAGTTAAAAGTAAGATCCAGCTCCGTGGGCCGACTTCAGGAGGCAATCACGTCTCTCAAAACGCTCGTGCCCTGCCTGACCCTGCGCTACGACACCCGTCAGTCTGAATACCCTTACGGTTAGTCGCGCCCGGGCCCATAACGCTGCCCCGGCTACCCATGACTTTCAGGGCCGGATACTCAGCTCCTGTTCGGCAATAAACTCCCTGGACTGCTGGGTCACCGGGTCGACAAAACGAAGCTCCTTTGCCAATAGCTGCAGCGGTCGCGAATAGTCATCTGCCGACTCAGCCTGCAGGGTTGGGTAGTAGCGGTCATTCAAGATCGGCCAGCCCAGGGTCTGCATGTGCACTCGCAGCTGGTGGGTTTTGCCAGTTACTGGCTGCAACTCAAACAGTGCTCGATCATCGACCTGCGCCAGGCAACGAATTCTCGAATAACTGTTGGCGACTCCACCGGTCACCGCCATTAAAAAGCGGGGTTCAGCCTGCTCCAGCCGGTTCCTGACCTCCCACTGCTGACCCACTAGAATCTCGCCCCCCGCCACCTGAGCAATCGCCTGGTAGCGCTTCTCAATCTGCCGCGACTCGAACAGACCGTGGTACCGGTGGCGGGTTTCGGGATTCACTGAAAACAGCACCAGCCCGGCAGTTGGCCGGTCGAGTCGGTGCAACGCCTGCAATGTTTGAATACCGGTTTTCTGCCGCAGCCGGTTCTGCAGGCACTCATTGATATAGGCCCCACCGGGCGTTACCGGCAGAAAATGGGGTTTATACGCCAGCAGAAGATGCTCATCCTTAAACAGTATCTGCTCCGCAAACGGCACCTGCGGTTCGGCGGCCACTTCGCGATAGTAGTAGACCCGTTGTTGAGGTCGGAAGGGCGAGCGCTCATTAATCAGCGAACCGTCATGCCAGTGCACCCGACCGGCTGCCATTCGCTGAGACCAGACTTCCGCCGCGATCCCTGGAAAGCGAACCCGCAGATAATCCAGCACCGTGGCGCACCCCGGGTTAACCTCCGGCAGGCTAAGTTTTGACGGAAATTTAGCGATACTCATTGGCTAGCCATCCAATCTACTCTGTCATAACCTAACCCCGTTTACCGCAACCTTAATCAATCCAGGAGAGGAAAAATGCTGGCATTTATCGCCACCCTGTCGGTCAAACCGGACCAGGTAGAAGCCTTTAAGAAAAACGCCCCCGAGCTCATGAACAAAGTGCGGCAGGAACCGGGCAACCACGCCTATATCGGTCACCAGTCCCCGGAAGAGGCGACCCGTTTTGTGTTTTATGAACAGTACGAAGACGAGGCCGCCCTCTTAGCCCACCGGGAAAACCTGGCCGCGCTGGGGGTGGACCTGGCAGAACTGCTCACCGAGCCACCGTCTATTGAAATGCTTAACCTGCTGTAAACACGAGATTTAAAACCTGAAACGCCCCGCCGGCACCCAACCCGCGGGGCGTTTTTGACTGAATCGAATTAATCCGGAGTCCTGTTCAGGCCGCGTCCTGCTCCACATCGCCCACCTGCTTCAACATCGGCAATACCTTTTCAGCAAATAACCGCATGCCTTTGTCGGCCTCGTCATAAGGCATGTTGCCGTAGCTAAAAACACCAACAAAGGTGTTATTACCGAACTTGCGGCGGATTTCCATAATCTGTTCGTAACACTGATCCGGCGTGCCATAGACCTGCAGGGACATAAAAAAGTCGGCCACCGCGTCGGTACCCACCTCGCTAAAACCTTCCGCCCATTTCGCGTACTGCTCGTGGCCCTTTATGTTCTGAAAATGGCTACCGCCAAACTCATAATGTTTAGCCGCCTCCACGTAGTAATCAACGAGATAAGTCCGCGCCAGCTCCTGAGCTCGCTGTTCGTCTTCATGACACACCACCCAGCAGGCAGCTATCGGCGCCGGAGCGGGCTGCTGGTGCATCTCTAAAAACCGCGCCCGATAATTAGCCAGGTCCGCCGCGTGCTCCTCCCACTTTTTCTGCGGAATCACCAGAATGCCGACGCCTAAATCCGCCATGATCTGCGAGGATTCCGGCGAGATGGCCGCCGCATAGGTGCGGTCGCGGAAACTCTTAAAAGGTTCGGGACGAATATCCCTGGGTAGCTGGGTGAAGTGCTCCCCGTCGATCTCCATCTGCCCGGTTTCAAGGGCGCCCAGCACGGCGTTGGCGGACTCCACAAAAATCTCCCGCGATTGGTTCTGATCGACCCCCATGCCCTCGTATTCAATGCGGCCAATACCGCGACCGATGCCCAGAATGACCCTTCCGCCCGACAGGTTATCCAGCATCGACACATTTTCAGCGACCTTCACCGGCTTATGCCAGGGCAGCACCATCACCATGGAACCGAGTTTAATCGTCTGCGTCTGCCCCGCCATGAACGCCAGAAACTGCAACGGGTCCGGGGTCATGGTGTAGTCGGTGAAATGGTGCTCCACCGTCCACAGCGAATCAAAACCCAGCGGTTCGGCTAGCCGGGCCAGCTTAATCTCGTTCTGATAGACATCGTAGTCCGACCGAAACCGTTCCTTGTTCTGAAAAATGATCGAAACACCTACGTCCATTACTTATCTCCTGGGGCAACCGGCAAACAAAAGCCATCGGGTGATCGGAACCGAAAGTTTCCCATAGCCAGCCGCAATCCAACAGCGCCCGGATCTGCGCCTTGCCACCCAGAGGTGCACCAAAAAGGGGCGGCTCCTGGCCGTTAATTGGTAGCTGGCCCGGCGCAAACACCGTTAAATCGGCTAAATCATTTCTGGCCCGGTTATTGCGTTACGGATGTCACTCACTACACCGGTAGCGTGCAGAGCCATTAAAACCGGCGATACCCGCAAGTCTTCAAATATTTTTTACGAGGAAACAAAGATGTCCTATTTAGTCCCATCAGAATTTGTCACCAAAATGGTCGATGCCGGGGAGTCCAAAATTTTCATGTCCACCCGGGACACCCTGATCCGCGCCTTCATGGCCGGTGCCATTCTTGCCCTGGCCGCGGCTTTTGCCATTTTTGTTACCGTCCAGACCGGGTCGGCCTTAACCGGCGCCATTCTGTTTCCGGTCGGTTTTTCCATGCTCTATTTAATGGGCTTCGACCTGCTCACCGGCGTATTTGTACTGGCGCCACTGGCGCTGATCGACAAACGCCCCGGGGTGACCGTCAACGGTATTTTGAGGAACTGGGGGCTGGTATTTGTGGGTAATTTTGGTGGCGCCCTGCTGGTCGCTTTCATGATGGCGTTTATTTATACCTACGGCTTTTCCACCGACCCTGGCGCGATTGGCAAAAAGATCGCCACCATTGGCGAATCTCGAACCGTCGGTTATGCCGCCTACGGCGCCGCCGGTTGGGCGACCATCTTTATCCGCGGCATGCTGTGCAACTGGATGGTCTCCATGGGGGTGGTCGGGGCGATGATCTCCACCACCGTCAGCGGCAAGGTCATCGCCATGTGGATGCCGATCATGCTCTTCTTTGCCATGGGCTTTGAACACTCGGTAGTGAACATGTTCCTGTTCCCCTCCGGCCTGATCATGGGCGGTGATTTTTCAATCATGGATTACCTGATCTGGAATGAGATTCCCACGGTCCTGGGCAACCTGGTAGGCGGCCTGGCATTTACCGGCCTGACGCTCTACACCACCCACGTAAAAACTGCCGCTAAGCGCGCTATTTAATCCTCCATCAGGGTCCCGTGGCTAGGCCACGGGACCCTTACTTAACCACTCATCAATAAAGAGATGACCATGACCCGCAACGAAGTAACCGAATTAGTGATCACCCAAAAACTGCACAAACAGGTCACCTGGCCACAGTTAGCAGCGGCCATTGATTGCAGCAAGGAATGGACAACCGCCGCGCTACTCGGACAGATGACCCTGACCGCAGAGCAGGCGCAAATCATCGGCGACATGCTCGACCTGCCGGATGAGGCGAAACTGCAGCTGCAGGTGGTGCCGTCTAAAGGTTCAGTTCCCGGCGGCGCACCGACCGACCCGCTGATTTACCGTTTTTACGAGCTGGTTAATGTCTACGGCACCACCTTTAAAGCTGTCTCTTATACACATCTCCGAGCCCA
>CAJXVN010000082.1 GCA_913060775.1 uncultured Gammaproteobacteria bacterium
TATCCTCTTCGTCGGCAGCGTCAGATGTGTATAAGAGACAGCAGGACGGGTTTTACAGCGGTGGGCAGGGTGAACAGGGTTTCGTGAAACGTGCTGGTAGAAAAGCGTTTCTCGATCCCGGGAATTGCCAATAGCGCCTCCGTGGTCTGACGCATCTTCTGGTGGCAACTCAACGCCACTTCACGCAGACCGGCTTTGCCCATAATTGCCATGTGCAGGGTCGCGGCGGTAGCCATTAATCCCTGATTGGTGCAGATGTTGGAGGTCGCCTTGCCGCGGCGGATATGTTGTTCGCGGGCCTGCAGGGTCAGGGTGTAACCAGTTCGGCCCTGAGTATCGACGGTACGGCCAACGATGCGCCCGGGCATCTGCCTCACCAGCGCCATTTTGCAGGCCATAAAGCCAAAATAAGGACCGCCACTGGCGAGTGGAATCCCCAGCGGCTGCCCTTCACCAAAGGCGATATCCGCTCCCAGCTCGCCCCACGCGCCGGGTGGTTTAAGCAGCGCGAGACAAACCGGATTGACGGCGGCGATGGTCAGTGCGCCCTGTGCATGCGCCCAGTCTGTGAGCCGATCAACCTCTTCAATGACTCCAAAAAAATTGGGTTGGGCCAGGATCAATGCTGCAAATTCCGGGGGCTGCTCGGGTAACAGGAGTTGCCCGGTTTGTTCATCGAAACCAAGTTCAATCAATTCAATCGACTGACCCTCGGTGAGGGTTTTCAGGGTTTCTCGCCAGCGAGGGTGGAGTGACCGCGGTAGTAGAATCCGACGGGGTTTTTTTCGCTGGCTACGGATGGCCATCAGAACCGCTTCAGCGAGTGCTGATGCCCCCTCATAGAGGGATGCATTGGCCGCCTCCATCCCGGTGAGGCCAGCAATCATGGTCTGAAATTCATAGACTAGCTGGAGGGTGCCCTGGCTGGCCTCGGCCTGATAGGGGGTGTAAGCGCTATAAAATTCGCCGCGGGTAGTCAGTTCCCAGACGGCAGCTGGAATGTGGTGATCGTAGGCACCTGCGCCAATAAAACAGGTTAGGGGGCGGTTGTCCGTGGCCCGTTGGTTCAGCAGTTGGGAAACCTCCAGCTCGTTGGCGCCAGGGGGTACCTGTTGCAGTGCGCCGGCGCGAAGGTGTGCGGGGATTTCATCAAACAGCGATTCAGTTTCTGCTTCGCCAATGGCGTCAAGCATGGCCGAAGTTTCGGCCGCGGTGTGTGGAATAAACGGCATCAGTCGGTTTCTTCGAGGGTCGCCAGATACTCTTCTGCGTCCAGCAGGTCAGCGAAGTCATTGTCGTGATCCGGCTTTATCTTGAATAACCAGCCGGCCGAGTAGGGAGATTCGTTGACCAGGTCCGGGCGCTCTTCAAGCTCCTCGTTTATCGCCGTGACCGTGCCGCTGGCCGGGCAGTAAATATCAGAAGCTGCCTTCACTGATTCAACCACGGCGCTCTCTTCGCCGGCATCGAGACGATCACCGATCTCTGGTAGCTCGACGAAAACCAGCTCCCCAAGGGCCTCCTGGGCATGATCACTGATGCCAATTTCGAGTTCGCCATTGCCGCATTGCCGCGCCCATTCATGGCTGGGAAGAAATTTCAGGTCCTTGGGAAGGTCGGTCACGTGATAGCTCCAGATCGGGTTTAGAGTGCGGTGGTAATTTTGCCATTTTTGACGAATGGCAGGGGCACGACCCGCACAGCTTTTTGTTTGCCACGGATATCTACCTTGAGCGAGGTGAATGCTGGGTCGGTAGCGACGTCGGCGTCGATCCGGGCCAGGGCAATTGATCGTTGCAGGGTTGGGGAAAAACCGCCACTGGTGGTCACGCCCACCTGGTTATCATTGTGCAGCAAGGTCATGCCGCTGCGCAGCACGCCCCTGTCTTCCAGCAGTATGCCGGTAAACAGCGAATTTGCATGGGATCGCTGAGCGGTGAGGGCATCGCGACCAATAAAATCTCGGGTTTCAGGTTGCCAGGCGATCGTCCATTCAAGACCGCTCTCCAGTGGCGAATGCTGAGGGTCGAGATCCTGGCCGTACAGGCAGAGTCCCGCCTCCATCCGCAGGGTATCTCGGGCGCCCAGACCCACCGGTGCGACGCCGGCGGCGATTAGCTCATCCCAAAGCTGACCGGCGTTATCGGTCGGTAGAATGACCTCAAACCCATCTTCTCCGGTATAGCCGGTGCGGGCGATAAAGAGTTCTTCAAATTCCAGACAGTGAAATCGGGGTAGTTCCATGAGCCCCGGTATCTCGCCGAGCAGCGGGGCGGTTATCTGGCGGGCCGTCGGCCCCTGGGTAGCGAGGATGGCCAGGTCCGTTCTTTTTTCGATGGCTACGGTGAAATTTTTAGAATGCTCGGCAATCCACTCGAGGTCATTGGCAGCCGTGCCGGCGTTCAATACCAGTCGATAAAGGTCTGTCGCGCGGCGGTATACGATTAGATCATCAATCACCCCGCCGTTGGGGTTGAGCATGCAGCTATAAAGTGCTTTGCCGTCCTGCTGGAGTTTGTTGACGTCGTTTGCCAGCAGCATTTGCAGGAGCGCGTTGCAGTCGCGCCCCGCAAGATCAACGGCGACCATGTGGGAGACATCAAACACCCCGGCCGATTCTCTGACCCGGTGGTGTTCTTCGATCTGAGAACCGTAATGGATAGGCATTTCCCACCCGGCGAAAGGGGCAAAGTGGGCTTTGGCTTGCTGGTGCCAGGCATGCAGGCAGGTAGTTTTTAAGGGCAATGGACGGGTCTTTGCAAAGGGTTGTCAGGCGAAAATAGAAATCGGGCCAGTCGGGGCTAATTCAACGGTTTTTTGATGGCGGGGGTGATGATTGAGTGCTCGCCTTCATCTTCATCGAACTCATCGGCGTACTCCTCGCGAATCGCCAGGAAATCATCCATATTTTCGATCAGTGTGTCGACCAGTTCGCCGTCGAAATGCTGACCACGTTGTTCCGTGCAGTAGTCGATCACTTTTTCCAGCGGCCAGGCGGGTTTATAGACCCGCGGGCTGCTGAGCGCATCAAATACATCAACTAATGCGGTTATGCGGCCCTCAAGTGGAATGCGCATACCCTGAAGTTGCTGCGGGTAACCGGTACCGTCCCAACGTTCATGGTGCGTTTGGGCGATGGTGGCACCCATCTCTAGCAACGCTGAATCACTCCCCGCAAGCATGTCATAGCCCAGCTGGGCATGGGTATTCATGATGACTCGCTCGTTATCGGTGAGTCGTCCTGGTTTTAACAGGACAGCATCGGGGATGCCTATTTTACCCAGGTCGTGCATGGGGGAGGCATCAAACACCAGCTCCCTGAAGCTGGCATCTTCACCGCGTAGCTCGGCGAGTTTGTGGGCAAAGTAACTGATTCTTTTGATATGGTTACCGGTTTCATTATCCCGAGTTTCTGCGGCTCGGCAGAGGCGGTAAACCGTTTCCCGTTGTGACAGCGCGAGTTGATCCACCAGTACCACGTTACGCAGCGCGATGGCGACCTGCCCTGCCAGCGCCTCTACCGGACGCCGCAGTTCTTCGGGGAACGCCTCGGCCTCACCGTTATGCATGTGGTTGATTAGCTGAAGTACCCCGAGAACCTGGCCGAGGTTGTCAATGATAGGCACGACCAGCATCGACTGGCTGCGGTAACCCACCCGCTTATCGAAAGAATCGTCGAATTTAAAGGGCAGGCTGTCATGCCGGTTGTACACATCGGGAATGAGGACGGTGTGTTTGTTAAGCGCCACATAGCCGGCCACTGAACGTGAATCAATCGGCAACTTGAAGGTGGTGAACTGGTTGTCAGTCGAGCGCTTTTCGAGGGTCAGGTTACGGGTGAACCGAAACTCCAGCTCATCGCGGTCGCGAACATACAGACTCGCGGCATCGGCGTTGGTAAAATTAAGGCTGTGGTCGACGACCTTCGCCAGCAGTTTCGGCAGTTGTCGCTCTTCAGATAACGCGATACCGATTTCTACGAGGCGCTGGGCGATATCCTGTTGATCCATGGGGTGCTCCGAGTCATACGGTCAAGAAGTTTGAAATAGCGGACACTACGGGGTAATTCCCGACTTTCAGCACAGGCGCAATCATACGTGGGTGATCAAACCCGTGGCAATGCGTCGGCCTTATTTAAATTTGAGACTCACCGAGAGAAATTGACCATGTCCCTGAGTGAACAACAGGCCCAGCAGGTTGCCGTCGTCCTTACCGAGGCGATGCCGTACATCCAGCGGTTCCAGGGCTGCACTATCGTTATTAAATATGGCGGTAATGCGATGGTGGATGAAACCCTGAAAAGCAGCTTTGCCCGCGATGTGGTGCTACTTAAACTGGTGGGTATAAATCCGGTGGTGGTGCACGGTGGTGGTCCACAAATTGGCCAGTTGCTCGACCGGTTGCAGCTGGGAACCGAGTTTATTGACGGGATGCGCGTGACCGACCAGGCGACCATGGCGGCGGTGGAGATGGTGCTCGGCGGGCAGGTCAATAAGGAGATTGTCGGGTTGATTAATTCCCATGGCGGGAAGGCCGTGGGAATCACCGGCAAAGACGGTGCAACCATTCAGGCACACAAAATGCATCTGCATCGCGAGGCAGGAGAAGCGGCGGCTGATCTCGGCTACGTTGGCGAGGTTGCGCGAATCGATACCGGCCTGTTGAGGTTGCTCGATCAGGAGGATTTTATTCCAGTGCTCGCGCCACTTGGCGTGGGTGACGACGGCCAGTCCTACAACATTAACGCGGATCTGGTCGCCGGTGCCGTGGCCGAAGCACTGCAGGCGGAAAAACTGATCTTGTTGACCAATACGGCGGGATTGCTGGACGAAAATGATCAGTTAATGGCGCGGTTAACCGCTCACCAGGTAGCCCAGATGATTGATGTTGGGACGATTTACGGCGGCATGCTGCCGAAGATTCGCTGCGCTCTGGAGGCGGTAAGCGGCGGGGTGAACAGCGCCCACATCATTGATGGCAGACAAGCCCATGCGGTGTTGCTGGAGGTGTTAACCGACGTGGGCATCGGTACGCTGATCGAGGGTTAGCAGTTTCCCCGAAGGGGGGTTCGGCTGAGTTGCGGAGTGGCGCGGTCAGCCCCCGGTTTGTGACATAAAGCGGATTACCTGCTCCGGCTTGTCACTAAACTCATGGCGTTCGGGCTTCAGGGTGATGGCGTGGCGAATGGCCGTCATCAGTTCAGCACGGTCGGCACCGTCGCGCAGCAAGGCTCGCAGCGAAAAGCTATGGTCCTGGCCGAGACACATGTAAAGCGTGCCATCGGCGCCCAGGCGAACGCGGTTACAGGTTTCGCAGAAATGGCGCGAAATAGGCGTGATCAGTCCAATGCGCGCTTCTGAACCGGCGACGCGGTAATAGCGTGCTGGGCCGCCACCCGGCATGATGTCGGGGATGAGTTCAAAACGCTCGCGTAACTCTTCCATCACCGAGTCGAGGCCGCGATAGGTCTGCGTAGCGGCTAACCCCGTGGAGCCCATGGGCATGGTTTCGATTAACCGGAGGGTGTAACCCTCGTCGGCACAAAACTCCACCATCTGGGCGATTTCGTGGTCATTGATTCCGCCCTGGACCACCATGTTGATTTTTACCGGTTCCAGTCCGACCCGTTTAGCCGCGGCAATGCCGTCGAGCACTTTATGCAGCTTGCCACCACCGGTTATTTCAGCAAATCGATCCGGATCAAGTGAATCAAGACTAATATTTACCCGGTTCAGGCCGGCCGCTTTCAGAGGTTCAGCAAAGCGCCCGAGACGCACGGCATTACTACTCATGGAGAGATCTTCAATACCCTCCAGGGCGCTTAGTTTGGCGACCAGTTCCGGCAAGTTGTTACGTACCAAAGGTTCACCGCCGGTCAGGCGAAAGCGCCTGGCCCCCAGGGCGCAAAATGCATCGACCACCCGTGTGATCTCATCAAAGGTGAGCCACTCTTCCGGTTCCTGAAAATCCTTATACCCCTTGGGCAGGCAATAGCTGCAACGCAGGTCGCAGCGATCGGTAACCGAGATGCGCAGGTACTCGATGGTGCGTTGAAAGGGATCAGTGAGATTCATGTCAGGGTTTCAGATTTTGGATAAATGAGGTTTGCAGCCGTCATTCTACTTGATAGTGGACAGCTATGTAGATTCCCCGATGCAGGGGTTAGTTCAAGGGTTTTAGCGATTCAAGCGACCAGCGGGCAACCGGAGGGCTGGCATCAGAGCTTTCGCCCGTGGCCAGACGGAGGCTGCCAGCAAATGCAATCATGGCGCCGTTATCCGTGCAGAGGTCGAGGGGTGGAAAATATACCTGCCAGCCCTGTTCCCTGCTCATGGTAGTGAGCCGCTGGCGCAGCTGGCGGTTGGCGCTCACCCCGCCGGCAACCACGAGTTGGGTAAGACCTGTTTGCTGCAGCGCGCGTTTGCATTTGATTGCCAGGGTATCGACCACGGTTTCTTCAAATCCGCGGGCGATATCGGCGATCATTTGCGGGTCGGGGTCGGCGGGCACCTGTGAACGGACCTGGGTTTTGAGACCACTGAAACTGAAATCAAGGCCCGGTCGGTTGATCATTGGTCGGGTGAATTTAAACCGCGCTGGATCACCTGTTTCGGCGACTCTGGCTAGTGCCGGGCCGCCGGGGTAACCCAGCCCCAGTAGTTTGGCAGTTTTATCGAATGCTTCGCCGACCGCATCATCCAGCGTTTCACCAAGAATGCGGTACTCGCCCAGGGCGGGGACTTCGATGAGCAGGGTGTGACCGCCGGATACCAGTAACGATAGAAAAGGCGGTTTGGGAGCCGGTTCCTGGCTGAGTAGTGGTGCCAGCAGGTGTCCTTCCAGGTGATGAACGCCCAACGCCGGAATTTGCCAGCTCCAGGCCAGGGTCTGAGCTACCGTGGAGCCGACCATCAGGGCGCCAATTAACCCGGGCCCGCGAGTATAGGCAATTCCTTTAAGGTCGCTCGGGGTGATTGCGCACTCGCCCATCAGCTGCCTGACAAGCGGTAACAACTTGCGGACATGATCCCGTGATGCCAGTTCCGGCACTACGCCGCCATGTTCGGCGTGCAGTTCAGTCTGACTAAACAGGCGGTGTCCCAACAATCCGCGTTCCCGGTGATAGAGGCCAACGGCGGTTTCATCGCAGGAGGTTTCAATGCCGAGGGTGGTGAGAGGCGCCAGATTCAACCGGAAGGGTTCCTTATTGCTAATTTATTGCGGAAAGGTGCTGTGATTAGTGACGTGAATTGCAGTACAATCCGCCGTTTTCGTTTTTCTGCAAGCACTTCCCTTGCTTTGCTTTGGTGTTACCGGGCTATCACAAACCGGTCAGGGCGGCGTCTGGAAGATCAAGCAGGCTATCTTTTACACCGTATATTAATCCAATTTTATACCGGTAATTTTTAGCTGGATTAATTGTAATTCAGCAGACAGGAGTTTTTATGCCCTCAGTTCAGGTACGAGAGAACGAACCTTTTGATGTAGCGCTGCGTCGTTTCAAACGGGGTTGCGAGAAAGCTGGCGTGTTGACCGAAGTTCGCCGCCGCGAGTTTTATGAAAAACCGACCCAGGTGCGTAAGCGTAAAGCAGCAGCGGCGGTTAAACGGCATTTGAAAAAACTGTCCCGCACCAAAATTTCCATGAACCGCGGCCGTGGCCCCGGTCGACGTCGCTAAGTTCTTAAAGTAGTCATTAGCCTTGTCACTTCGCGAGACAGTTCTTAGCGACATCAAGAGCGTGATGAAAAGCGGTGATAAGCCGCGCCTGGCTGCACTGCGGCTCCTCAGTGCAGCGATAAAACAGTGGGAAATCGACGAGCGCATCGAGCTTAACGATCAGCAGGTGCTGACGGTGCTCGACAAAATGGTGAAGCAGCGTCGGGAGTCGATTCGCCACTACTCTGAGGCCGGTCGCCACGAACTGGTGGAGCAGGAAGAGTACGAAATTTCGGTCCTTCAGGTATATCTGCCTGAGCCCCTGAGTGATGCCGAAATAGGCGCAATGCTGGATAAAGCTATCGCCGATAGTGGGGCGCAAAGCCTCGCTGACATGGGCAAGGTGATGGGGTTGATGAAACCCCAGGTGCAGGGTCGGGCAGATATGGGTGCGCTTAGTCAGTTGGTGAAATCCCGCCTGGGATAGTTAAGCACCGGCCCACCGCGTCTCTCCCGGTCTTTTCGAGACGGTTTAAATCCTTTTCTTTTTTTAGTGCCAGATGGCACATTCGGTGGAAAATTCTGCCCGATATTTGACGGGATTTTCCGGTCGAGGCAACCTGTCTGCCGGTTTCTGTCAGGAGAGTATGGCCGGTGAAATGGGCTAAATGGATTCTGCTAATCAATCTGTTGGTGGTATCGGGTTCGCAAGCAGAAGACTCCACCGCGGTCGATGTTCAGGTCACGGCCCTGTTTCGTGGCAAAGCACTGCTGACCATCGATAATCAGCCGAAAATATTGGCTAACGGAGAATCCCACCGCGGGGTAACGCTGCTGTCTGCCGATAGCCGCGGTGCCGAAATTCGCCATCAGGGGACTATCCGCACACTAACGCTGAATCAACGCATTGGGGGTGGGTATCACGCCCGGTCTCAGGCGACATTACAGATTTGGCCGGACAGTCGTGGCATGTATCGAACCACCGGCACCATTAACGGTTTTGCCGTGATGTTTCTGGTTGATACCGGCGCTTCGTCCATCGCCATGAACAGCCAGCAGGCCCAGCGTATGGGGATAGACTACCGGCTGCGTGGAGAACCGCGCCGCGTCTCTACCGCATCGGCGGTGGTGCCGGCCTACGGTTTAACCCTGAAGCAGGTTACGGTCGGCGAACTGGCGTTTAATCAGATCGACGCGGTAGTGATCGAGGGCAATCAGCCGACGGAAATTTTACTGGGCATGTCCTACCTGAACCGGCTGGAAATCAGCCATCGCAATGGCGCCATGGTGCTAAAGCAGAAATACTAGATCTGCTAACCACCCGCCTGACTGGTCTGGCCCGCTGATTGAGGAGTTAGCCGGTCGTTAATGGCGGCGATTATGCTGTCCGCATCAAGCCCGAAATCGGCTCGGACCTGAGCCGGGCTACCGTGGTTGGCAAACTGGTCTGCAAGCCCCAGATGAAGTAGCCTCGGCGTGAGCGCCTGCGCTGACAGGGATTCAGCGACCGCGCTGCCGGCGCCACCGCTAATGGCGTTCTCTTCCAGGGTTACGATCAGGTCATGCTCGGCGGCGGCCAGGGCAATTGCCTGAGAATCGATTGGTTTAACAAATCGCATATTCCAGACACTGGCATCCAGCGATTCGGCCGCGACAAGCGCTTCTTCCAGCAGTGTCCCAAAGCTGAGAATCGCCACTCTTTTACCGCTCCGTCGACGCTCGGCGATCCCCACTGGCAGCGCCGTCATGGTTGATTCAATTTCGATGCCGGGGCCACTGCCCCGTGGATAGCGGACTGCCGCCGGCTGGTCCAGATTAAAGCCGGTATAAAGCATCTGTCGCGTTTCGTTCTCGTCGGCGGGTGCCATAAGCACAAGATTTGGAATGCAGCGCAAAAAACTTAGATCGAATGCACCGGTGTGAGTGGCCCCATCCGCACCGACCAGTCCGGCTCGGTCAATCGCAAACAGTACCGGCAGATTCTGGATGCAGACGTCATGGATGAACTGATCGTAACCGCGTTGTAAAAAGGTTGAGTAGATCGCCACAACCGGTTTCAGCCCCTCCGTGGCCATGCCCGCTGCCAGCGTGATGCTGTGTTGCTCGGCGATACCCACATCAACGTAACGGTCGGGAAACTGGTCGGCGAACGCAACTAGCCCCGAGCCCTCTTTCATTGCCGGGGTAATGCCGACCAGTCGTTCATCTTTGGCAGCCATGTCGACCAGCCAGTCGGAAAAAACATCGGTAAAGGTAATCGGTTTAGGTGCGCTGGATGCAACCACTCCCTGTTGTGGATCGAACGGCGTGACTCCATGGTATTTAATCGGGTTGTCTTCGGCGCGTGCGTAACCCTTGCCTTTCTGGGTCACCACGTGGAGCAGTTGCGGCCCCTTTTTTAGCCGGAGTTTAGCCAGTGTGTCAGCCAGTTCGGTGACGTCGTGTCCGTCGACCGGGCCGATGTAATTAAAGCCAAGCTCCTCAAACAGGGTACCCGGCACTACCATCCCCTTGACGTGCTCCTCGGTGCGCCGTGCCAGCTCCTTGATCGGTGGAACCCTGCCCAACACCTGTTTGCCATGTTCCCGCAAACTGCCGTAAAAACCCTGTCTCTTATACACAT
>CAJXVN010000083.1 GCA_913060775.1 uncultured Gammaproteobacteria bacterium
ACGAGATGTAGAGAGGTCTCGTGGGCTCGGAGATGTGTATAAGAGACAGTTAACACCCTGACCCAGGCGATCACCGAACAGCGCCTCACCACACCCGAGCAGATCGGTCAGGCGCTCAAGGCGGGCACAAACTGTGGCTCTTGTGTGCCGGAGATAACGGCGCTGCTCGCGCCCTCTGGGGGCGCTGTTCCCGCTGCGGGTTAATCTTTGCTGTTATGGCATTACTCGATTTCGCCCGGGCCGGCTTCTTTAGCTGCCAAATTCTAAAATCAGATCAGTTGCCAGTTTCAATTTTGCGATCACCTGGCGACATAATGGTCCGCTAGCGGGCATCAAGAACATTCCAGGAGAGGACATTAGCGCCAAAAGCTGGTTGCGGGCATTATCGCGTGGCGGCCTGGCGGGTATCTCCGTGTCGCTTTTCAGTTTGAACGCCTGCAGCGGGAGCATTTAACCAGCGAGAAGGAAGACTTCCTGCCCCGGGTGGAAGAAGCGCTGAATATTTTCCATCGTCAGCAGGTGGGGCAGGGTATGGCCAGTTTAAGGGGGTTATCAGCCGCCGCATGACCGTAACAACATTTAGTTAAGACGCGTATCGGTGTCCGGGATTCAGTGACGGCGTGTGGTGCAAAAAACCGACAGCGATCAACGCTACGTTCACGCCTGGCCTAATAATCAGTTCGTTTCTGAGTCTAATGTCCTATTTTTTCCGAATTTGGTTTTCCGTTCGTGCTGAGCTTGTCGAAGGACATTCTTCGAAACCAAGTCTCTCTAGAGGTCGTTTAGCGGACTACGCACCGCATTGCCGCCCGGTTCAGCACGTGAGTATAGATATGCGTAGTGGGCAAATTTCTCTAACAGTAGTCCCAATATCATCAAGGGGTGATTCAAGTACGTTTGAATACAGAAATACCAGGGCATTCAATGCCTGATTTTGAGTAGAGGCCGCAACATTACGATCAACAGCCAGATGAGTTAGATAAGCAGAAATCTCGGATTCCCCCATTTCTGCGGGGTGGCGCTTCTTATGGAAAAGAATGTAGCGCTGACACCAGTCCACTTATGCTTTCTCAGTGCGGATGCTGTAGTGTCTAACGCGGATAGTATCGCGTACCTGAACAAGGAGTTTAGGTTTGGCAGCAGTTGAATCTGGCATGGCGCGAACCTGCAATGTGCGGTTTTCAGGACAAATTGACCGTGCTCACAATCTTAACGAAAATTAGCAGAGTACGGCGTACTTCCGCAGATTTAGGCGGATGAAAGGTGGGGCGATAAATAGCAGGCGTGCGCTTAACTCTATGAAATCGGTATAAATTATTTTATTTGAAGGGGGTCGGGTGGTGAAAGTAGCATTTCTCGTTAGAGGGATATATATCAAAGTGACGTGTTATAACACGTCACTTTGATGTCTACTCACTGTTAGAAGACAATATGAACCTACTCTTAATCGTGGTACCAATTTTATCTTTCATTTTTTTCGGTTCCATTGTCGCATTTATTTTTCCATTTAAAATGTTCGCCGCAATTTTTACTGGTCATATTAAGAGTGAGTTATCATTCGCGATTCTTACTTCTCTGGTTCTTCCAGTTTTAATAATTGCATCACTAATTAGTTATCAGCTACACCATAATTTAAATAGTGACTTCCATAATGTTGTCCGTGTTGGAGGTATATTAAATACTTACATATTTACCGTAACACCGGTATTTTTAGTAGTTGCTATTCTTGTAAAGTTAATTGCAACGGAAGGCTGCAAATTACTCCTTTGGGGCTCACTTTTTTTAGCGTTTACCTTGCCTGTGGTGCTATTGATTTTTGGGGTTCCAATTTGTGAATTTTTTGTGTACATGTTGTGGAATGAAGATATAACGGTAAGAAAGATAATATTTCATTAACTTGTCTTCTAACAGAATATGGGGGTCAGGTCGCGAATTGCGAAATCGTTTAGAGTATTTAAAGTAATGAGTGGGCGATGAGCAGACCCCTTCGGCTGGAATTTCCTAATGCGCTTTATCACGTCACCTCGCGTGGTGACCGGCGCGAAGACATTTACGAAGATGACGAAGACCGGGAGGTGTTTCTAGACATTCTTGGCGACGTCGTCACTGATTATAACTGGCTGTGTCATGGGTATTGCCTGATGAGCAATCATTACCACCTTATTCTTGAAACCCTGGACGGTAATTTGTCCAAAGGGATGCGCCAGCTCAATGGTGTTTTTACCCAGGCCTCCAACCGTCGCCACAAGCGCAGTGGTCATCTTTTTCAAGGGCGGTATAAAGCGATATTGGTAGACAAAGACAGCTACCTACTTGAACTGGCCCGCTACGTGGTGCTCAACCCAGTTAGAGCAACCGGTATGGTGAGGCGCATCGAAGAGTGGCCCTGGAGTAGTTACCCGGCGATGGTGGGGTTGGCCGCTGCACCCCAGTGGCTGACGACCGACTGGGTTCTTTCTCAGTTTGGGTCACACCAGGCTAGATCAAGGCAGCGATACCAACAATTTGTCGGTGAAGGGATCGTTGACCAAAACGATATCTGGTTGGAATTGAAAGGCCAAATCTACCTCGGTGACGCCGCCTTTGTGAAGACAATGCAATCAAACCTGGCGCACCAAAAAGATGATCTCAATATCCCCAAAAAACAAAAGCGCCCGGTGGCACCGAGCCTGGCCACCATATTGGAACAAAGTGCCGATAGAGACAAAGCAATCGCAGCGGCCTATGCGACCGGCGCCTACAGTCAGCGACAGATTGGCGAACATCTAAATTTGCATCCAAGCAGCGTTGGTGTTGTCATTCGCCGATTCAAACGAGTTGGGTTAGGTGCTTGAGGGCGCGCCGTACAAACTTAACGTGACCAATGATTTTGTCTGCGGTAGGATTGCTGCTCAACGCCTGATTTCACCCGAAAAATTTCAAGCAGACAACCCACTGGAGTAAGCAACAGGATGGTCACTGTAGACCAGAGTAATAAAGGCAGAATGGAAGGGCATTTATTCGCGACGACACCCCGCGGTTTTACGTTATAACCAATTACTGTCAGATATTTTTGACGCAGTATTCAATTACAAGGGAGGTATCAACATGATTACGAAATTTCTAAAGGTGTTTTTGTGCATCTTCGCTGTTTTACTCTTACAGGGCTGTGTAAGCCTCGGGAGCGAGCGGCTCGTCATTGAGGAGGATACTTTTGCTAGTAAGTATTCGAGCATCAAACAAATAGTCATAGAAGAAGCCGCAAACAACGGTTTCAGCACGCTTTCGTCCGAAGTAAAGCCGTCGCAATATAACGGCTGGGACGGTCGGTTATTTTTCCAGTTAGTGACTCCGAACGGTACCGATCAACTCTTTGTGGACTTTAAAAAAAGCGCTGAAGGTATTTCTGTTTGGGCCCATGGAGCAGGCACTCGAGGTAATGCCAATAGTGCCACGAAAGCAATTGCCGCTCGTCTTGGTCAACTATGACATGCAACACCTAACAAACTCCGGGATTCGATACCGTCTTAGCCGTCAAGCATAATAAGTCCGAAAGGGCTGTTTATGTTTTAGGACGCCATAGGGCATATGTAATGAGTGTTCGCTCGAAATAACAGGGGTCAGGCTCCAATATTTCTTTCCAACTTGGCACTATGGTTGCGGCTCGGAAATTGAACCTGAAATAGAAGTCATTATGCAGGTAAAAGAGTGAATGCTTAACACGAGGATCAAGAACGCTCACCTTGGTTGCTGGGACGGCCATAAGCGGCGTGCGCCTGTATGATAGGTTAGGAGTCCAGATGTTTAGAAGGCATATAAATGATCACGACTGGGATTTAGAGTCGCTTACAGATGAACAACTTGAAATTTTGCCACTTGACGTGTTGCAGCGCATTCGGAATAAGCGTTGGGCTAATGGACTGGAGGAGTTGCAAAATCGAGCTAACGAGGAGTTGGCTCGGAGAAACCCAAGAAAGGACTGGAAATGCCTACGTTGTGGCAAAGAGCATTTCCGAGAAAAAGAAATTAGGGTAGCGGGTGGGTTTGCTGAAAGTTTTCTCGGCTGGGAAAGAAACAAATATCATGTAATTATCTGTAATTACTGTGGGAAATCTGAGTTTTATAAAGTATTAATGTCTGGAGTAGATCAAAGCATAGGATTATTTGGCAGCTAATTATTCGCCATTCGCGACCTGACCCTGTGGCGTTTCTGTGGCTTTTTTTGCAAATCTGTCCATTACCTTGGCGTTATGCCGCACAAATGAAACTCAAAGGAAATTGAAAATCAACATGAAAAACCCTTTCTCCGGTATTGAAATTCACTGGCTAAAATTGATCGGTGCTCTGCTCCTAATATCAGTTGCTTTTTATCTGCCAATTATTGCTGCTAGCCCAGTTGCTCCGGTAGTTCTCGGCTTTAGCGCCGTTCTATCAGCCGTCGGTGGAGCACTCTTAAGTGATTCTTTCGTTACTGAAAAGCGGTTTATCAAATCAATTACTCCTCGTCTTAATTCGGTAAACCGCCTTTTAGCAACCATCACATCTCAAGTAAGCACAATTATCGTCGAGGAAAAAAAAGGCACCAGTGACAACCACGCAATAAATAGACTTTCTGAAATAGTCCCAAGCATGAGAGCTGTGATAACGGATGTAAGCGATCTAGCTGGTGAAAAGTTTAATCCTAATGTTCTCAATGAAACAATTGGTTCAATTGATCAGTTAATTACGCAGCTCGAAAGTGGGAAAGTGAATGCGAACCCAGAGCAATTTGCTAGCTTTTTGAGAAGTATTAAGTTCAACTTAAAGAACAAGGAATCCTCTTCAATTATTACTGCATTGGATTGCCCATATGATGATTGTGAGGGCTCCACTCAGTTCGAACTGAATGCTCATCCTTCAACCAGTCAGGTCGTGCATTGCGAGAAGTGTGATAAAAAATTCCATGCTCAACGTCAGCAAGATGGTAGCGTCCACAAAAAACTATGGGGTGCATCTGCCGGTGCGGAATAACAATTGCTCGCAGCGGGACATTGTATTCCACTACGCGCTTCGGCGTTCCTTTCAAAAAAAAGCCCCAGGAGCAAAACGTTAGAACTTAAAAAATTACCAACAAATAATAAATGGAGAGAACCTATGAAATATTTCAATTTGGCAATAACGATAACAATTCTAAGTTTATTTTCGGTTGGTTCTACTGCAAATGAGCTTCCAAGCCACTTAGATAAGTACTTGAGCACCTATGCTGGCAAATATGAAATCATCTTGAGGCACTTTGAAAATTCAAGTGATCCGCTTCCAGTAAAATTAAGAGAGTTTGAGAAAGCTACGGAAGCCCAAAAGTCAGAGTTTAGAAAAATCATGCGAGATGAATACTCTATCGGTCCTTTCAACGTTGCCAAAAAATTCACATGCACAAAAGGATCCTCTGGTGGTTCTAAAAAATGTGGGCCTCACTGTGTTGAAACGCCGAATGCAAACGCTGTGTACGACAATGGCTCAGGTCACGTGCTCTGGAATAACGACCCCAACAAAAGAAAAAGTTGGGGAAAGGCATCTGGAGACAAAAAATATTGCTATACAAAGAAAAAAAGTGGAAAAGGCAAAGACAAATATACGGTTGGAGCTAGATTTGAACTTCCAAAATCTCATGTTTACGATAAAGCCGAGAAAGATGTTAGTGATCTGTTCAATTACATAATTACGAATGCTGAATAGTGCTAGCAAATCAATCCAGCCGACCGCTAAAGTGTCGGCTGATTGAGGCGTTAGAGGTCATTTAAAGGGTGGGTCCTGATACTTGGTCTGAAGAGTCAATGTCCTGGACCATAGTGGCGCTACAGCTCGTGGCGCTACTCAGTTCTTTTTTAATTAATGTAGGAGTTAGTGAGCCGAATGTCGTTTCGGGAGTTATTACTTCTATAGGTGTTGATTCGATTACAAGATCTGAGTTTCCAGTACTAATAATCACGGTCAGCCTAAAAAATGGGCGTACCGCCCGGATGAAAGTAAATCGGAATTCTCCATTAAATAAGGGGGACAGAGTGCTGGCGGCAGAATATAAAACATTCATTAGTTCAGGTTCTGAATATCAGTTATTCGATGCTCCAGAATGACGTTCTCTAACATGGCGTTCAAGCAACATAAATGGGGGTCTGACCCTAATATTCTCAACTCCATCGATAACCAGCCCTAAGATCAATCCCCGCCTATTCTGGAAACCCCAGCAATGCAATTAACCAACTATATTGAGCAAGTCTGGGAGATGGCGCTTAACGGCGAAACACAGGGAGTCTGGTTCTGGGCTGCGGTATATACGTTTGCTGTTTGCGGCTACTCCCTGATATTTCAACTGCGTACCCGGAGCTGGCCCTTCACGACTGGAGAATTGGTGGAGGCTGAAGTGGAGAAGTTTGGAGCCACTGATCCGGTGAAATCGAATCAGGAGTACGTTTCTAAAGCGCTCTATCGATTCACCGTTTCCGGGGCGGATTATGAAGGCACCCGAATTTCGCCCTGGGTGTTTGTGGCCAGCCATAATGCACGTGCGATATTAAAAAAGCAGATGTCCGCCATTTACCGCTACCCGGGTGGCAAGGTTAAGGTTTTTTATAAACCGGGGAATCCACAGAAAAGCTTTCTGATTGTTGCTGGAAGCGTGGGGATATTCATCACCCTGGTTATCACGGTGTTACCTTTCGTCTCTTATTTCATTCGATACCACTTATAAGAAAGGCATCGCTCCCGGTCATATTGTTGTTCTGGCGTGGCGTTAATTATGACGGAGCATCATTAAGCCAGTGTAATGATGGCTGGCTCGTCAGATATGTTCTGCAGACGTTCAGCATAGGTCGTCAATTGCTGTTCGCGCTCTTCGTCCGTCATGCGAACCGGTCCATATACGAGCTGGGGTGCCAGTATGTTGAAGCCAACGAACTGCATGCTGCGGTGGATTGGGAGCAAAATTGCGGTCATATCTCCCCGAGCAACCCCTTCGCTATATCCTTCCTCTGGGCCACCGGTCGTGAGGGATAGTAGTACTCGCTTGCCACGATAAACGCCGTCCTCATATATCTGGCCACCACCGTAGGTTCGGCCCATCGCAAAAACACGATCAACCCAACCTTTGAGCACTGCCGGCAACCCGAACCACCATAGCGGAAACTGCAATATCAGTAAGTCACACCACTCAAGTTTTTCGATCTCGGATTCAATATCGGCCGAAAAGCCTTTCATTTCGGTGGCGTGCATTTCTTCGGTCTGTTGTTTGAAATAGTTTGGGTCGTTAACGGTTGTAAAGTTATTTCGGCCGGAAACCGGATTGAAGTTCATCTCATGCAGGTCCGAAGTCTTCACCTCATTCCCGGGTCGGGCGAGCGTTTCACAGGCGGTGCGAAACATTGCACCGTTAAAACTTTGGGGCTCTGGATGCCAATAGACCACCAATACTTTCATAAACAGTCGCCTTGTCTTGTTGCCTTACGGTTAATGAACGCCAGTTGCGACTTGAGTTCGCAAGCTTCAGAGCATTATGTTCAGAGTGGCTGACGATGGTTGCAACCGCTTAACCTTAGCAGACGTGCGTGATTATTGGCCTTGCTCGCTTGAATGCCAGGAGGGCAATGCCGAAACAGGCGGGTAGATACGTCGTGATGGGGCGCAAAGCCTACAACGGGAACTCGTCAGCTAGTTTTTTGGAAACCTTTTCTCCTTTCAGCCGGGCATACACCGGCAGGCCGTCCTCATAGCTCGGGTAGGCTTCACCTTGAATAAACGGTAGCAGGTGATCTCGACCGGCTTCGGTGAGGCCGTAGCCGTCTCCGGTGATGAAGTGGCGGGGCATTTTCTCTTCGACATTGGCCACGTCACTCAGGTTGGCTTCGCCAATTGACCAGACGTAGGGATTGGTGGATTCGCGGACGATGATGGGCAATACGCCGTTTTTGCCGGCCAGGGCAAACTCAACCGCAGCCTTGCCGACCGCGTAGGCCTGTTCAACATCGGTGGCGGAGGCAATATGGCGCGCTGCCCGCTGCAGGTAATCGGCCACGGCCCAGTGGCATTTGTGCCCCAGGTTTTGAGTGATTTTATTCACCAGGGTGGGGGCGACTCCGCCGAGCTGGACATGGCCAAAGGCATCTTTAATACCGGCATCGGCGATGAATTTACCGTCGGCATCGCAGGTTCCTTCCGATGCCACCACCATGCAGTAGCCTTCGGTATCAACGTAGTGCTGTACCTGCTTCAAAAAATTGGCTTCGTCGAAGGGGATCTCGGGATACAGAATGATGTGGGGTGGATCGCCGGCCTGCTGTTTTGCCAGACCACCGGCCGCGGCAATCCAGCCGGCGTGGCGACCCATTACCTCAAACACAAATACTTTGGTGGAGGTGGCGTACATGGCCTGCAGGTCCAGCCCGATCTCGCGGGTGGAGACCGCCACGTATTTGGCCACGGACCCAAACCCCGGGCTGCAGTCGGTAATGGGCAGGTCGTTGTCGACGGTTTTGGGTATGCCAATGCAGGTCACGGCGTGGCCCTGGTCTGCGGTGAACTGGGCGACCTTGTTGGCGGTGTCCTGTGAATCGCCGCCGCCGTTATAAAAGAAGTAACCAATGTCGTGCGCTTTAAACACAGCCGCGAGCCGTTCGTATTCGGCGCGGTGGTCATCCACTGATTTCAGCTTGAACCGGCAACTACCAAACGCGCCGCCGGGAGTCTGTTTAAGCAGGGCGATGGTGGCGTCGCTCTCCAGGGAGGTGTCAATCATGTCTTCGGTCAGGGCGCCAATAATGCCGTTACGACCTGCGTAGACCTTGCCGATTTTGTCGGGGTGCTGGCGGGCGGTTTCGATGACACCACAGGCGGAGGCGTTGATAACCGAGGTGACGCCGCCGGACTGGGCGTAAAAAGCATTAGGGGCTGACAAAGAAATTCTCCTGGGTAACGGTAATTGCAGGTTGCGGGGGAACAATTATCTCAGATGCGGGCGGGGAGTTGACCGGGTCGGAATAAGGATAGGATGATTTATCGGCAGACGGGCCACGCAGGGCGGCCACACTTTAAAGGAAGCGGTAATGAAAATAGTTGTAAACACGGCATGGATGGCATTGATGGTGCTGTTCTGCGCGGTTGTTAGCGCCAGAACGCTGATTTATGACCCCAGTGCTAATCCCCGGCATGATCTTGCACAAGCCGTGGCTAGCGCGGCTACGGATGACAAGCTGGTGCTGGTGGTTTTTGGTGCTGACTGGTGCCCTGACTGCCGGATGCTCGACCACCATATGAACAGGGAGCCACTAAAGGCGGTTATTAATCACAATTTCCACTTGGTAAAAGTGGACGTGGGCGAGAAAGACAAGAACCTGGATTTCCTCGCAAAATTCGGCAATCCGATTGCCGGGGGGATTCCCGCCATTGCCATTCTGGATAACCGGTCGACCATTCACTACGTGAGTGATGCGGGTGAGTTAGCCTCCGCCCAATCGGCGAAAAACGAAGGTTTAAAACAGTGGTTTCAATCACTGCTGGGGACGATCGATGATTCCGAAAGCGGTGATTCAGCCCGCTAAAATGGTAGGCTTGATAATTAAAAAATAGAGAGGGGGGTTTCATGTTTCAGATAGTCAGTTTTGAGTCGGAAAACGGGCCGGTCGTTGGCTTGCGTCAGGGCGACGATTATTACGCATCGTCAACCTTTAGCAGCGTGCGCGAGATGGTTGAGCAATGGCCGCTGGTGATTGAAAAGCTCGCAACGGCGGGGCAGCGCACGGCAGAGCGCACCCCGCAAGCCGGGGTGAAATTGCTGGCGCCACTGGCCGAGCCGCGCAACATCTACATTACCGGGGCTAATTACACCGATCACATCGAGGAGATGTCGGCGGCTTTGGGGGTCGCGCTGGTCGAGGATGCGCGCAACAAGGGCTTTCCGCCCTGGTTTGTGCCCAAAGCGACCACCTCGGTGGT
The DNA here is from genome assembly GCA_913060775.1 of uncultured Gammaproteobacteria bacterium. Taxonomy (GTDB): domain Bacteria; phylum Pseudomonadota; class Gammaproteobacteria; order Immundisolibacterales; family Immundisolibacteraceae; genus QNFC01. The sequence goes on from CAJXVN010000083.1 coordinate 9,943, forward strand.
GGGGCCTGACACTGGAGTGCAGATTCCGCCCGGGGTGGAGCGACTGGACTGGGAGCTGGAGCTGGCCGTGATCATCGGCCGCGAGGGTAAGAACGTGCCGCTGAGCGATGCGCTCGATTACGTGGCCGGATATACCATCGCCAATGATCTGTCTGCCCGTGACCGCATGGCACGGGATTACGAAGCGCCTGAGTCTGCGCTGCGGCTTGACTGGCTTCGGCACAAATCGTTTGACGGCAGTTGCCCCATGGGTCCGGCGATTACGCCGGCCACA
>CAJXVN010000084.1 GCA_913060775.1 uncultured Gammaproteobacteria bacterium
GATGTAGAGAGGTCTCGTGGGCTCGGAGATGTGTATAAGAGACAGGTGGTTGATAGTGCCTGCTGCATGCAGAGAATGGCGCCTTCACCCGAGGGCTGCACCATGTCGTAGCCATCCGAAGTGGCGCCATAGCCGACCAGTTCGCCATAAATTTTGGCCCCCCTGGCACGGGCATGTTCCAGCTCTTCCATTACCACCATGCCACCGCCACCGGAAATAACAAAGCCATCCCGGTCCCGATCAAAGGCGCGGGAGGCCTTGTCAGGCGTATCATTATATTTACTGGAGAGCGCGCCCATGCCATCAAACAGCACTGACAGGGTCCAGTCGACCTCTTCGCCGCCGCCGGCGAATACCATGTCCTGTTTGCCCATCTGGATTAGTTCGGCAGCGTGGCCCATGCAGTGGGCACTGGTAGAACAGGCGGACGTGATGGAGTAATTCACGCCGCGAATTTTGTAGGCCGTCGACAGGCAGGCCGAGACGGTACTGCCCATGGTTTTGGTTACCATATAAGGGCCCACCCGGCGTATCCCTTTTTCGCGTAGGGTATCGATCGCCAGCAGGTTATTAGCAGTAGAAGCGCCGCCCGACCCGGCTACCAGGCCGGTACGGGTGTTGGAAATTTGTTCGGGTTCCAGTCCAGCATCGGCAATCGCTTCGCGCATGGCCAGATAAGCGTAGGCCGCCGCGTCGCCCATGAATCGATAGAGTTTGCGGTCGATCTGTTCACGAGCGTCAACGCGAATCGGGCCGTGGACTCGGGAGCGTAACCCCTGTTGCTCGTATTTTTCGCTGTACTCAATGCCTGAAAGCCCCTCGCGCAAGGAGGTGGTCACTTCAGCGGCGCCAATACCAATACTGGAGTTAATCCCCAGTCCAGTGATTACTACACGACGTTCCATTGAATTATTGATTCCTGATGTGTTTATTCGTAAAGCCCGACCCGTAGACCGGAAGATTCATAGATCACTTCACCGTCTACGTCCATCGTAGCATCGGCGATACCCATGGTTAACCGGCGAGTGATGAGCTTTTTCATGTTGATTCGGTAGGTTACTAATTTTTTATCGGGGGTTACTTCGCCGCTAAAACGTACCTTGTCGGATCCCAGTGCCCGGCCCCGGCCGGCATGGCCCTGCCAGCCTAGGAAGAAGCCAACCAGTTGCCACATAGCATCGAGTCCCAGACAGCCGGGCATTACCGGGTCATTTTGGAAATGGCAGGCAAAAAACCAGAGATCGGGATTGATGTCCAGTTCCGCATGGATGAAACCCTTGCCATAGGTTCCACCGGTTTCGCTGATTTCGATGATGCGATCAAACATCAGCATTGGCGGTAAAGGGAGCTGGGCGTTTCCAGGCCCGTAAAGCTCTCCGCGGGCGCAACTGAGTAACTGCTCGTAGTCAAAATGATCGGGTTTGGTTAGCAAAGTTGTTACCGTATTAGATGGATTTGAATGGCGCGGTGAGGCTGGCTACCGGTTATTGGTGGCGAATTATAGCCCAGCGAAACTGAGTTGGTACCTGACCCTTCACCGGCTGGCTAAAAGGGTGATAATTAGGGCCTGGATTGGTGGGTTAAAACGAGTGACCCCGAGTAAAGCGTGCAAAATAGCCATGTTCATAAAAACAGGGAAATAATGAGAAATTTTTTTAGCGACTGGTCGCAACGCCATTTTTCTAACCCGGAAGTGATCGAATTGCTGTTGGTGCTGGCAGCCGGGTTTGGCATTGTGCTGCTCGCGGGATCGATGCTGGCACCGGTGCTAGCGGCGGTGGTGATTGCTTATATCCTGGAAGCGCTGGTGGGGACGCTGGTGGAGTGGGGCATGAGCCGGCTACTGGCTGCGCTTCTGATTTCCGCACTGGCTTTTGGGTTTGTACCTTTGATTCTGTTTGGCCTGTTACCCGTGCTGGCGGGTCAGTTAAAAGAGCTGGTTCAGCAAGCCCCGGAGATGCTAAGTGATGGTCGCCAGAGCCTGCTGAGTATCCAGGCTCAATACGCAGACTATGTCTCGGTGGAGCAGCTGGATGACATTATCGGTTCGGTCACCATACAGGTTGCTCATTGGGGGCAGTCGATCGTGAGCAATCCCCTGGCCACGCTGGTTAATTTGATTACGGTACTGGTTTACCTGGTGCTGGTACCGTTTCTGGTGTTTTTCTTTTTAAAGGATAAAGAGCTGATTGGCGCCTGGCTAACGCGCCAGTTGCCGGCTCAGCGACCACTGGTTAAGCAGGTCTGGCAGGAGATGGAACACCAGATGGGCAACTACCTTCGTGGCAAATTCATCGAAATTGTGGTGGTCGGCGGCGCTACCGCTGCGATCTTTTCTATTCTTGGTATCCAGTATGCGTTATTACTTGGGGTGTTGACGGGACTGTCAGTGATCATTCCCTACGTGGGGGCTGCCGTGGTCACGTTACCCGTGGCGATGGTCGGGTTTTCCCAGTGGGGCTGGAGTGGCGATTTTGGTTATCTGATGCTGGCTTACGTGATCATTCAGGGGGTTGATGGGAACCTGCTGGTGCCATTGCTGTTTTCAGAAGCGGTGAACCTGCATCCGGTAGCCATTATCGTAGCGGTGCTGTTTTTTGGAGGGCTGTGGGGTTTATGGGGGGTGTTCTTTGCCATTCCCTTAGCAACGCTGGTTGCCACCGTTATTAACGCCTGGCCGGTATCCAGAAACGCTGCCGGCACTGAAGCAGCGCCCGTGCTGGCAGAAGAGGGGTGAAAGCGAAGGCGTGACCGGGCGGGAGTGCGATTCTTCGCGCCGTTCAATCAAAGCCTAATTGGCTCCAGAGCGCGTCTACTTTTTCGATGACTGCCGCGTCCATGGTGATGGGACGGCCCCACTCTCGATCAACCTCCCCGGGCCACTTATTGGTGGCATCGATCCCGATTTTCGAGCCCAGACCGCTGGTGGGCGATGCAAAGTCAAGGTAATCGATAGGGGTTTGCTCGACGATGGTGCTATCGCGGGCAGGATCGACCCGGGTCACGAGCGCCCAGACCACCTCACTCCACTGGCGCAGGTCAATATCGTCATCGACGACAATGATCGCCTTGGTGTACATGAACTGCCGTAGCACGGACCAGATACCAAACATTACCCGCTTGGCGTGGCCGGGGTACTGCTTCTTGATGCTGACCAGCGCCATGCGATAGGAACAGGCTTCGGTCGGCAGGTAAAAATCGGTTATTTCCGGGAATTGCTTTTGTAGCAGTGGTGTATAGAGCTCGTTCAGGGCCAGCCCCAGGACGGCCGGTTCGTCGGGTGGTTTGCCGGTATGGGTGGAGTGATAAATCGCCTGATCTCGGTGATGAAGTTTATCGACGGTGAATACCGGAAAACGCTCGACCTCGTTGTAATAACCCGTATGGTCACCGAACGGCCCTTCGGGAGCAGTGTCGTTAGGATGAATGTGCCCCTCCATAACCCATTCTGCTTCACTGGGTACCCGCAGTTGGGCGTCGCCTAATGGGGTAAGCCGGGTGCGATTCTGGCGTAACAGTCCGGCAAAATGAAATTCCCCCAGGTTATCCGGAATCGGCATGACGGCCGCCAGCATGCTGGCCGGATCAGCACCGATAGCGACCGTCACCGGGAACGGCTGGCCGGGGTATTGTGCTTGCCAGGCCTGGTAATCAAGGGCACCGCCGCGGTGGGCCAGCCAGCGCATGATTAGCCGATTCGGTGCGATTTTCTGCAGTCGATAAATACCGACATTCTGGCGCCGATGGTGAGGGCCACGGGTAATGACCATCGCCCAGGTTATCAGTGGTGCAGCGTCTTCGGGCCAGCAGGTCTGTATCGGCATGCAGTCGAGGTCCACTGCACGGCCAATCTGGCTGTTTTCAAAAAAGGTGGGTCGTTTGTCGATTTTCGGCCGCAGGGAGAGCGCCCGCCGGTAGGCTGGCCACTTTTCTTTAAGTTGCTGTAGGTTCGCGGGTGGTTGCGGTTCCCGGAGTTCGGCAAGCCAGCCGCCCAGTTCCTGCAACTGGTCGACTGAATCGAGTCCTAGTCCCCAGGCGACTCGCTCTTCGGTGCCAAATAGGTTGCTTAACAGCGGATGGCTAGAACCGACCGCCTGGTTGAATAGCAGCGCCGGCCCCTGATTGCGCAGCACCCGGTCGCTGATTTCCGTGACTTCGAGACAGGGGTCGACGGGTAGGTCAATCTGTTTAAGCTGCGCTCTTTGTTCAAGCAGACTGATAAAACCGCGCAGACTATGAAGAGAGTGGCCCATGGTCAGGAACGACTCAGCAGGTCGAGGGCAATGCCCGCGAAAATGGTTGCGCCCCACCAGCTGTTGCGCAGGAATGCTTTAAAGCAGCGCTGGCGATCTCGATTTCTGATGAGGATTTGAAAATAGATCGAGAGCCCTGCCGCTGCCGCTAAAAACAGATAAAAGAGTCCATCGAGGCCACTATTCGGATGCAGGCCGACCAGCAGCAGAGTGGTCAATGCGCTGATTTGTAACAGCGCGACTGCTCGGCAGTCATCTTCACCAAACAGAATAGCGGTTGAGCGCAAGCCGAGAATGCGATCGTCATCACGATCAACCATGGCGTATTCGGTGTCGTAGGCGATGGTCCAGAAAATATTAGCCAGTAGCAGTAGCCAGGCGATAGGAGGGATCGCTCCCTGGATGGCGGCAAAGGCCATGGGAATGCCCCAGCCAAATGAAAGACCAAGGTAGGCCTGGGGCAGATAAGTAAAGCGTTTGAACAGCGGGTAGGTCGCGGCCAGCAGCGCAGCTACCAACGCAAGTTGTATGGTTAACCGATTAAGCTGTAACACCAGTAACAGGCTTATTAATGAGAGCAGGGCCGCTACCCAGATAGCATGGTCAGCCGGTATTCGGCCCTGAACGAGTGGTCGGCCAGTGGTCCGTTTAACATCGCCGTCGATGTCGCGGTCAAAGTAGTCGTTGATGGCGCAGCCAGCGCTACGCATCAATACCACGCCGGCAGTAAAAATCGCCAGAATTTTCAGGTCGGGCACGCCCTGCGCGGCCAGCCACAGTGCCCACCAGGTGGGGCAAAGCAGCAGCAGAATGCCGATGGGTTTATGCAGGCGGGTAAGTTGCAGATAATCCCGCAGTTCAGGCCGGGTAGATTGGCTAACGGATACGGACATGGCCGGGTTGTCTGGTCAGGTGAAACTGGAAGTAAGCCGATTCTACCAGCTGAAAGTCGGTCCAGCGGCAAGATCCCCGCAAGTCAGGGATGTCCCTACACCTTGATGTAACTATCGGCACCTTTAAGCCAGCGCTGAATGAGCAGAATGATGGTTTCGGGTTGTTCTGCTTCGATAATTCGGGCGAGTGCTTGCACGCGGTCGAACAGGTCGGCGTCCCGGCTGATGTCGGCGATACGTAACTGCAGGTCGCCGGTCTGACGGGTTCCGAGCAGTTCGCCGGGTCCGCGTAGCTGCAGGTCACGGCGGGCGATTTCAAAGCCGTCCTGAGTTTCGCGGATAGTAGCCAGCCGGGATTTTGCCGCGTTGGAAAGCTCGCTGGAGTAGAGCAACAGGCAGGAACTGGCTGCACTGCCACGGCCTACCCGACCGCGGAGTTGGTGTAGCTGTGCAAGCCCAAGTCTTTCGCTATTTTCAATAATCATCAGACTGGCATTGGGTACGTCGACACCCACTTCTATGACGGTCGTTGCGACCAGTAAATCAATTTTCCCGGCACTGAAATCGGCCATCACCGCCTCTTTTTCTGCGGATGACATGCGCCCATGAACTAAACCGGTCGCCAGCCCTGGAAGGGCCGCCTGCAGGGTCTCCCGGGTTGTTGAGGCGGCCTGCAGTTGCAGGGTGTCGGACTCATCAATCAACGGGCAGACCCAGTAGGCCTGTCGGCCCTGGGCGCAGGCAGTGGCAATACGGGCGATCACCTGGTCACGACGATCCTGCGGTAAGACGGCAGTGGTGATGCGTTGCCGTCCCGGCGGTAGCTCATCAATGACCGAAGTCTCCACATCGGCGTAAAAAGTCATCGCCAGCGACCGGGGAATGGGCGTTGCTGTCATCACCAGCTGGTGGGGCAGGGTCCCGTCGTGTCGCCCTTTTTCACGAAGCGTCAGGCGCTGGTGAACCCCGAATCGGTGCTGTTCATCAACAATGACTAATCCTAGCCGTTGAAACTCGACTTCGTCCTGAAAGAGCGCGTGAGTGCCGATAATGACGTTGGTCTCGCCGTTCGCCAGTCGTTGCAGGCGCCCCAGCCGGGATTTACCTTTGTGGCGCCCCGCTAGCCAGTCGACGGTGATGCCCAGATCGGTCAGCCACGGTGTCAGGGTCTTTAAATGTTGCTCGGCCAGCAATTCTGTCGGGGCCATTAGCGCTGTCTGTAGACCGAACTCGGCCGTCGTTATCGCCGCGCTGGCCGCAACCAATGTTTTACCGGAGCCAACGTCGCCCTGCAGCAGCCGCAACATGGGATGAGACCTGCCCAGGTCCTGATTGATCTCACTGATTACCCGTTGCTGCGCAGTGGTCGCCTTGAACGGCAGGTTTTGCAAAAACCGCTGCTGCAGTTTCCCATCGCTAATGGGAATAGCGATTTCAGCCGTGCGTAGCCGCCGGCGCTGTAACAGGCTGAGGTGGTAAGCCAGGAGCTCTTCCAGCGCCAGGCGTTGACGAGCGGGGTGGTTTCCCTCGACCAGCTCGGTCAGGGAGTCCTCCGGTGTGGGCCGGTGTAAGGTCGACAGGGCGGCGGTTAACGGTGGTAATTCCCACTCGTCCAGTGATGCTTGTGGCAACAGTTCCTTAACTTGCGGCAAGTAGTGTTCGATCACCTGGTCGGTGAGCCGCCGCAGCGTGCGTTGCTGGATGCCTTCAGTGGCTGGGTAAACCGGGGTGAGTCGGTCAGACAGGGGCGGCGCATCCACCCCGTCGTTAATGAAGGTGTACTCCGGGTGCACCAGTTCAAGGCTGCTGGCGCCGCGCCGCGGTTCGCCGAAACAGATGAGCTGTTGTCCCGGTGTAAACTGTTGCTGCTGGTGTCTGGAGAAATGGAAAAACCGCAGTGTGAGGCTGCCACTGCCGTCAGTTACCCGCACCAGTAGCGATCGACGTCGTCGAAAAGTGACGTCAGCGAGCTCGACGGTCACCCGTAATTGCGCCGCTACGCCCGGTTTCAGGGCACCGACAGGTGTAATTCTGGTGCGGTCTTCATACCGGGTGGGCAGGTGAAACAGCAGGTCCTGCAGGCTAACGATATTCAGTCGCGCCAGTTTTTCCGCCATTTTTTCGCTAACACCGCGCAGTGCCGTGACGGAGGTTAAGTGGACCGGCTGGGTAGTCACCAAAGGGCGGTGGAGAATCAGTCGATGACGAGAATGGCGTCTGCTTCGACCGCAACGCCTTTGGGCAGTGCACTTACCTCGATGGCGGCCCGGGCTGGATAAGGTTGTTTAAGACGTTGTTCCATAATCTGGTTGATTAGCGGGAAATGCGCTAAATCAGTCAGGAAAACGTTGATTTTTACCGCAGCCTGCAGACTGCCGCCGGCTGCCCTGGCAACGGCTTCAAGATTATCGAAGACCTGAGCAATCTGGGCTTCGACGTCGCTACTGACGATTTCACCGGTCGCCGGATCGAGTGGTATCTGACCCGATAAATAGACAGTATTGCCAGCCCTGATTGCCTGTGAGTAGGGCCCGATGGCGGCAGGAGCAAGATCGGTGTTAACCGGGGTGCGACTCATGGGGTCATCCTCGTTTGCGGGTGATACGGATCACTTCTTTATGGGCTTTAAGGCTGCGCATTAACTGGGCAAGATGGTGGCGATCATTCACCTCAATGGTGAAATTGGCGACGGAGTTATAACCGTCGTGGGTCTCGATGGTGACGGCGTCAATATTCGCTTCCGCCGAGGCGATGGTGCTGGAGATAGCCGCCAGCGCGCCGCGCCGGTTGACCGTAACCACGCGGATATCGACCGGGTACTGGCGTTCTCCGTTCTGGTCCCAGGCGACATCGACCCAGCGTTCGGCCTGATTGCGGTACTCGGCGATATTGGGACAGCTATCCAGGTGGACGACGATCCCTCTACCGGCGGTAACAAACCCGTGCACTCGATCGCCGGGAATCGGTCGGCAGCAGCGGGCGTAGGAGACCACGATACCTTCTCCACCGCTGAGTGAAACCGGTTTGGGGGATCGGGGTGATTTTAACCAGGGAGCCACGCGGGCCAGTGCTCCACGAAATCCCTCAGCCGGTTGCGCAGGCTCTCCACCGACCGGGTCGGCCAGTCGCTGCGCCGCCACCAGTGCCATGTGGTTTCCCAGGCCAATGTCAGCGAGTAGTTGATCAAAAGTGTCCACCTGCAACACAGCCAGTGCCTGGTCGATCTGCGCCTGGTCGAGGCTTTCAATTTCGATCCCCAGGGAGGTTAACTGGCGCCTCAACAGGCGTCTGCCTAATTCGATCGCCTGTTCATTATTAAGATTTTTGAGCACGTGACGGACTTCGGCCCGCGCCTTGCTGGTGACCACAAAGTTAAGCCACTGGGGGTTGGGAGTGGCGACTTCGGAGGTGATAATTTCGACCTGCACGCCGCTCTGTAACTGGGTACTCAGCGGTGCCAGCTGGCCGCCGATGCGTGCGGCAACGCAATGGTTGCCAATATCGGAATGGACCGCATAGGCAAAATCAATCACCGTTGCCCCGGCAGGCAGTTCCATGATCTGGCCTCCGGGGGTAAAGACGTAGACCTCGTTGGGGAACAGGTCCAGTTTGACGTGCTCGATAAAGTCTTCGGCATCACCCGTTTGCTGCTGCAGGTCAAGAAGTCCGGTGAGCCACTCGCGAGCGCGCTGGTGGGCACGGTTACTGCGGCTGTCTTCGTCGCTTTTATAGAGCCAGTGAGAGGCAATACCATCGTTGGCGACCAGGTCCATCTCCTCGGTGCGGATCTGTACTTCCACCGGGACGCCATAAGGGCTGAGCGTGCTGGTGTGTAATGACTGGTAGCCGTTGGATTTTGGGATGGCGATGTAGTCTTTGAATTTGGTGAAAATGGGCTTAAAGGTGTTGTGGACAACGCCAAGAGCCCGGTAACAGGTGTCCACCTGATCCACGATCAGGCGCACCGCAAACAGATCAAAAACATCCTCAAAACTCAGCTGGCTGCGTTTCATTTTCTGGTAGAGGCTGTAGAGGTGCTTTTCTCGTCCCTGGATACGGTAATTAATCTGTTCCTGGTCGAGGCGTTCGATCAGGGTCTGTTCGATTTTTTTGAGTAAATCCGAGCGATTACCGCGGGTTTTGCGAACGGCTTCGTTTAGTATTCGGTAGCGCATTGGGTAGAGTGCCGCGAAGCCAAGGTCTTCTAGTTCAAGGCGAACCTTGTGCATCCCCAGACGCGCGGCGATGGGCGCATAAATATTCAGGGTTTCATGGGCTATCTGGCGTTGCTTGGCAGCCGGCATGTGCTGGATCGTGCGCATGTTGTGCAGGCGATCAGCGAGCTTGATGAGAATGACCCGAATGTCGTCAGACATGGCCATTAGCATTTTGCGGAAGTAGGCGGCCTGAGCCGCCTGGCGGGTTTCGAAATCGACCTGGGTGATCTTGGTCACCCCGTCCACCAGCAGACCAACCTCCTCACCAAAGCGGTCGATGATGTCCTGGGTTGAGTATTGGGTGTCTTCGACTACATCGTGGAGCAGGGCAGCCTGTATGCTGGCCCGATCCATGCGCATTTCTGAGAGTAATTTTGCCACCGAGATTGGGTGGCTAATGTAGGGGTCGCCGTTCTTGCGGAACTGGCCATCGTGGGCCAGGGCGCTGAATTCGGCCGCGTTATCGACGGCTACACATTCAGCAGGTGGCAGATAGCTTTCAAGGTAGGGGGTGAGCGACTCCACGGTCATGACCGGCGGCACGCACGAGGCGCTTATTCCTCGTTGGAGCTCTCAGTCGCATCCGTTTTATTGCTGTCTTCGGCAGGCTCGCCCTTTGCGTCCATTTTCAGGTCGTCGTCGTCAAGATCGGTGAGCGCTTCATCGACTATTTCAAAGGCGTCCATTGGATCGACCTCTTCTTCATGAAGAATGTCGGCAGTGGTCAGTCCGGCAGCGATTTCGCGGAGAGCGACGACGGTAGGTTTGTCGTGCTCAAGTTCCACTTCTGTCTCTTATACACATCTCCGAGCCCACGAGACCTCTCTACATCTCGT
>CAJXVN010000085.1 GCA_913060775.1 uncultured Gammaproteobacteria bacterium
AGTAACCAGCAAACGCCCTGGCGATGCGCCAGTTGTGCCGTCCTGGACTGGTCGAAAATTTCGATCGCTGCCGTGGCGCCTTTAGCGACCAGCGCGGGATAGGCTCGAATGGCCTGATGGCCAGTTGATTGCTCAACCCATTCCGGCAGATCACCAAAATCCCATTCGGTAATATCGCGACGTTCAAAGCTTTGTGTAATCTCGCCAAAAGCCTCACTAGCCTCGTCTTGCCATTTTTCCTGCAGGGTAGTGGCATCGTCGCTGCTGTCCATTAGTGCGCCCTTGTCATCGACCAGTTGCAGGTGCAGCCGTAAATGGGTGGGCAGGGCTTCGTTGCTCATTGCCCCGACCGGAATATCCAGCTGGGTAAGCTGACGAATACGGCGGCGCAGGTACTCGATGATGCTCTCTTCGGGTTCGGGGGGCTCCAGTAGTACTTCTGCTGCTCGATCGGGTAGGGGCACCAGCTGTCGTCGCACTGGCTTGGGGAGCTGGCGCAGCAGAGCCGTGATTTTTTCCGGTAGCAATCCAGGAATCAGGTATTCGCAGCTGGCACTGTCAACCTGGTTGAGCAGGGGTATTGGTACCGTCAGTGTGGCGCCGTCTGCCGGGTGAATTGGCTCGAATCGGTAATCCAGCGGCAACTCAATGCCGTTTCGGCTCCACCGTTCCGGATAGAGCTGGTCGGCGGCGGGAATCGGCTGGTGTTGGGTTAGCAGGTCACAGGTATAGCAGAGCAGGTCGGGTTGATCACGGCCTGCATGGCGCCACCAGGTCTTAAACTTAAAACCGTTGCAGACGTCGGCTGGAATGCGTTGATCAAAAAAGTCGTAGCGGACCGAGTCATCGACCAGCAGGTCGTGGCGGCGGCTGCGGACCTCAAGAGCTTCAAGCTCAGCGACCAGGTCACGATTCTGTTTCAGGAAAGCAAATTTTGCCCGGTACTCATCGGCGACCAGCCCGTCTCGAATAAATAGCTGGCGAGATTCCAGCGGATCGATGTCGCTGTAGCGGGTTCGTCGACGATCGACAATCGGTAATCCGAACAGGGTGACTTTTTCAAAGGCGAATACGTCGCTCCGTGAGGCGGCCCAGTGGGGCTCGCTGTAGGTGCGTCGCACCAACGCCAGTGCCAGTGGTTCAATCCACTGGCGATCGATAAAGGCGGCCGTGCGGGCGAACAGCTGGCTGGTTTCCACCAGCTCCGCGGCAATAATCCACTTCGGTGGTTTTTTGTAGAGTGCGGAACCGGGGAACAGGGTGACCTGGGTACTGCGGGCGCCGAGGTAGGTTTTGTTTTCGGTCTGGCGAGCGATGTTGTTGAGCAGGCCGCTGAGCAGCGCCCGGTGGATTTCATCGTAGTCGACTGGAACCGTTTCCTCCTCATGATCGGATTGGCTGGGTTGCGGCTTTTTGGCGGCCAGCAGGGGCCACTTTTGCTGGCGAGCGTAGTCGGTTAACTGGCGGTGTACGTCCTGCCATTCGCGCAGGCGCATGAAATTGAGGAAATTATCCCGGCACCAGCGGCGGAACTGGTTGTTGCTGAGCTGTCGGGACTGCCGTTGCCAACGGTTCCAGAGATTTAACAGGGTGAGAAAGTCGGATTGTGGGTGGGTATCGGTGCGGTGTTTCTGGTCGGCCTGTTGCTGAAATTCGCGGGGGCGTTCGCGGGGGTCCTGTACGGCCAGACCAGCGGTAATGACCAGTATCTCCTGCAGCGAGTCGCCGGTGCTGGCGGCCAGTAACATGCGCCCCAGGCGCGGGTCGATCGGCAGCTGGGCTAGGTGGCGGCCAGTTGGGGTGATTTCGTCTTTCTCGTTGACCGCGCCGAGCTCGTGCAGGGTCTGGTAACCGTCTTTAATTAACCGGCGTTGGGGCGGGTCAACAAATGGAAACTCCAGAGGATCACCGAGGCGCAGGTTAAGCATCTGCAGAATGACCGTGGCCAGATTCGTGCGGACAATCTCCGGTTCGGTTTGTGCCGGGCGTTTATCAAAGTTGTCCTCGTCAAACAGGCGCACGCAAATACCCGGGGCAATGCGGCCACAACGGCCAGCTCGCTGGTTGGCGGCGGCCTGGCTAATGCTCTCGATGGGTATTCGCTGGATCTTGCTGCGGGCACTGTACCGACTCATCCGCGCCAGCCCGGAATCAATCACGTAATGGATGCCGGGTACCGTCAACGAGGTTTCAGCCACGTTAGTCGAGAGGATGACTCGGCGTTTTTTGCGCTGCTTGAAAATACGGTCCTGATCGCCCTGGGAGAGCCGTGAGTAGAGCGGCAGGATTTCGAGTTTTTCTGCGAACTGGTCATTCAGGTAGCGTTGGGCGTCGACAATTTCCCGTTCACCGGGAAGGAACACCAGGATGTCGCCGCTGCCCTCGGTGAGTAGAGAACGGATTGCCCGATGGATACCCTGGTTGAGTTCCAGTGCGGGTTGATCCGGGTCGGCGCTGGTTAGTGGTTGATAGTCGATTGCTACCGGATAACCCCGGCCGGAGACCTCGAACACCGGTGCGTTGTTAAAAAAACGTGAAAACTGGTCAGTGTCGATGGTGGCCGAGGTGATGATGAGTTTGAGATCGGGCCGTTTGTTGATTAGCTGTTTCAGTATGCCCAGTAAAAAATCGATGTTCAGGCTGCGTTCGTGGGCCTCGTCGATAATCAGCGTGTCGTACTGGTTGAGCCAGGGATCATTACGAGTTTCGGCAAGCAGAATGCCGTCAGTCATGAGTTTGATCAGTGAGTTGGGAGAGGTTTTGTCGTTAAATCTCACCTTGTAACCGACCTGCTCACCTGGCTGGGTGCCCAACTCGTTACTGAGCCGGCTGGCGATGCTGCGGGCCGCTACTCGCCGAGGTTGAGTGTGACCGATGGTGCCGTAAACGCCGCGACCGGCCTGCAGACAGAGTTTAGGCAGTTGAGTGCTTTTCCCCGAGCCGGTTTCGCCAGCGACGATGACCACCTGGTGGGCCTTGATGGCGGTGATCAGTTCGTCGGCATGGCCAGTGATGGGTAACTCTTCCGGCAGGGTAACCGGTGGCAGCGCCGCGCGGCGGTTCTGCGCCCTGCCCGTTGATCGGTTGATCGCCTGTTTGATCCGTTCCACCGCGTCTCGGTTTCTGGCGCGGTTTATTTGCTTGAGTAACTGATGACGATCACCAATCATGCACTCATCGAGTTGGGCGATGAGTGGCTGCAGGAGGGAATCGTTTTGATTAATCGTGGACATTTAGCGTAATCGCAGATTGTCGACGAGCAGATAGCCCGGGGTTTGTCGGTTGGTGACAAAGAGTTCGATGGAATGTATGTCACTTATCTGCATTGGGCGGTGGTGCGGAGCTTCGCGTATGGCCTGGATCGGTATGTTAATGCTGTTCCAGCCTGGCTGAATGGATTGGACGCCATTAAAACGCATGGAATAGTCATTGCCTTCTTTGACAGAAAGGCTGTCCTGAACTTTTATGTTCAGTTTTTGTGGGGTCGAGTCAGCATTAAACACCTCGAAATAGAAAGTCTTAGCGTCCGACCAGTTGCGCGGCAAGTGTTCAAGTTTAGAACCGCTATAACGGTCGATTGTCAGTGGAATACGTAGTGCCCGAGAGTGACCGTCGCGATGAGTGTTAACCAGTTTGCCGCTACTCCAGCGGCTGACTTGCCCGGGAGATTCAAAGTCGGAGAGTGTGTGTGGATGGGCATGCAGGTGATAATAATCGACTAAAAAAAGACCAAAAGGCAGGCATTCGATGAGCAACCAGAAGAGGGTTAATGGGAGCAGAATGCGCTTAAATCGAGAGGAAGCCGCGAATAATGTTGGACAGAGTGCGATAAAAAGTGTCAGTCCAAGCAGGTCTCGGCGCAGGTCGACCCAGCTGGCAAATCGGCCGATTAATGTTTGTGCAACCTCAACTCCCACGCTAATACCGATGGTCACAATGATTAATGCGAGCAGCGCTCGGTGTTTAGTTGAGTGGTGTTGAACGAGCCCTGGCCAGAAGCTATAGCTAAGCAATAATAGTAACGGGATATGGGCAAGATTAAGTAGCTCGCTGACAAATCGGGGAGTGGGTGAAATTAGTGAGCGCAGGTCAAAAAACAGGAATGGCAGCATAATGACCAGCAGCGCGAATGCCAGAGACTGGTTGTTAATCTGTTTGTTAAGGGAGTTCATGATTATTTTTAAGAGGCTGCTTGGTAATTGGTCAGTCCGGCTTGCCGTTGCGGTGAGGAGTGCCAGCTTTATTGTGTTGGGTTGTGGCTGCGCTGTGGCAAAGGCGGACTATGCGCTGGCAGCGCAGGCCTACGCGGCGGGCGACTTTACCACGGCTCAGGATGAGTATCGGCAGCTTGCTGAGGAGGGTCTGGCCCAGGCGCAGTATGATCTGGGGATTATGCTTATTAACGGTGATGGGGGGGTGGTGGACCCAGCTGGTGCGGCAAAGTTGTTTGAGGCAGCGGCAGTGCAGGGACACGAAGCGTCTCAGTACAACCTCGGAGTGATTAAGCTACGCGGTCTGGGTGTGCCGCAAGATTTCGGCAACGCATTTCGCTGGTTCAGTGCCGTCGCCAGTCCAGCGCAACCTTCGGCCTGTTACAACCTTGCGTTGCTATATGAGCAGGGTAAGGGTACGCCCGTATCGGCCAGTCAGGCCCGTCACTGGTTTCAGGTCGCAGCCGAGGCTGGCCACCGGGAGGCCCAGTACAACCTTGGGCAAATTTATTACGAAGGCGTCGGTGGGCCGGCCGATCTTGATCTGGCGGTGAAATGGTTTTCGGCAGCGGCTGATCAGGGCAGTGCTGAGGCACAATATAACCTTGCGGGGCTTTACTATCTGGGCGCTGGCGTCGAGCAGGATTTTGCCAGCGCCGCTGACTGGTATCGCAAAGCCGCTGAACAGGGTGATCCGCTGGCCCAGTTTAATTTGGGTCGGATGTACCGTTTTGGAGAGGGAGTTGCCGAGGATCCGCAGTTGGCTGCCCGCTGGTATCAACAGGCAGCCCGTCAGGGCGACAGTTACGCATTGAACAACCTGGCATACATGACTTTTAACGGCCTGGGAGTTGACGAAGACCCGGTACTGGCGCTGGCGCTGTTCACCCTGGCTAACGAGCGAGGCAACGCCAATGCCAGCATGGCCATCGAGCTGCTGCGTCCGCAGCTGGGGCTGGATGAGCTCAAACGGGCCGAGGAGATTGCGCGGACCTGGTTGAGCGGTGACCAGTGATCAAGGTCACTGCGTTCAGTTAGGGTATGAGTAGCAGCTTCCCTGCGGTTTGCCGGCCCTCAAGCAACCGGTGAGCAGTTGCCGCTTCTGCCAGCGGAAATTGCTGATCAATGCGAATGGATATTTCATCATTTTGTAACCAACTAAACAGGTCCTGGCTGCGCTTTAGGAGTTGCTCATTGGTGGCGATGTAGTCAAACAGGATCGGCCGGGTCAGGAACAGGGAGCCCTTTTGCATCAACAGCGCCGGATTGATTGGTTCCGGAGCACCACTGGCATTGCCAAATAGCACCATGGTGCCGCAGCGCCGCAGGGCATCGAGTCCGGGTAAAAAGGTGGTTTTGCCCACGGAATCGTAAATAACATCGACACCGATGCCGTCGGTCAGGCGACGCGCTTCAGCCACGAAGTCCTCATCGTTATAAAAAATAATGTCATCGGCGCCAGCCTGGCGGGCGATTTCTGCTTTGGCTTCGGTGGAGACCGTGCCGATGACCCGGGCGCCTTTCATTTTGCATAGCTGCACCAGTAGCTGTCCTGCACCGCCGGCAGCCGCGTGAATCAGTACCTGACTGTCGGTGCTAACTGGGTAGGTGCTATGGGTGAGGGCATGGCCGGTTAAACCCTGCAGCATGCTGGCTGCCGCTAATTCAAGTGAAACGTTATCCGGTACTTTGACCAGTCGGTCTTCGGGTATGGCATTGTATTGGGCGTAACTACTCGGAATGCTTGGATAGGCGACCCGGTCGCCCGGTTTGAAATGGGTGACGGATGTGCCGACCGCTTCGACGCGACCGGCACCTTCGAGCCCCAGAATGGCGGGTAGCTCTACGGGGTAAAGTCCGGATCGGTGGTAGGTATCAATAAAATTGATGCCGCACGCCTCTAGTTTGACCAGAACATGGCCTGCAGCGGGTTGAGGTGGGTCGGTTTCGATGAGCTGAAGTACTTCAGGGCCACCAGTTCGTTCTATCTGTATTGCCTGCATGATGGAGAAATTCCATAGATGTAATGAGGGTTGGCCTGAATGGCGGCTTTTGCAGCGTAGAATTTTACTGGAGAGTAACAACGATAAGGACAGGTTTCTAAGCCGTGCAAAAAAATATAAAAGCAGTCACATTTGACCTGGATGATACCTTCTGGCCAGTCTGGCCAGCGATTGGTCGTGCGGAACAGGAAATGGCGGTCTGGCTCGAGGAGCATGCACCGCAAATCCTTGAAAAATTTGGACGAGAGGGATTGCAGCGGTTACGCGATCAGATGGCCACGCGTAAGCCAGAATTGGCCCATCATATTTCATTAATGCGTATTTTGGCTCTTCGTGAGGCCGCTGAACAAGCGGGGTATTCGCCGTCAGTGGGTGAACAGGCTTTCCAGGTGATGTGGGAGGAGCGAAATCGAGTGGAGTTTTTCGATGATGTCGAACCGGTGCTGCGGTGGCTAAGAAACCAGGGGTTAATCCTTGGCGCGCTTAGCAATGGTAATGCTGATATTGACCGAGTAGGGCTAGGGGAGTGGTTTGACTTTGCACTCAACGCTCTCAGCGGTGGCGCGCCGAAGCCTGATTCAGCAATGTTTACCAAAGCGGCAAGTCTTGCCGGGTGTCTGCCCTCACAGATCGTCCACGTCGGTGATGACCTGGTCAGTGATGTCCAGGGGGCGGCCAACGCCGGTATGGTGACCGTTTGGTTGAATCGTTCGGGTGAAGCGGACGCCGCTGCTATGCCCGATTTTGAAATTAACAGCCTGGCAGAGCTACCGGGCGTGATTGATGGTTTGAGGAGTCGGCAGCCCTGAAGGGCGGTTGGCTAGCATTACCTCCGTTATACTCGAGCGCTTGATCACCGGTGAACCAAATGAAAACGGTGTAATCGTCGACGAACCCTACGCTTTTTAACAGCGCACTTTCGGGATCCTGTGCAGGGCACTACCGGATCAATTAAAGCAGTGTGCTTGCTCTGCGTGATTATCAACAATTGAAAACCGTCACTATGGCCCCATTTATGTGTCGAGTGACTGTGCGTACCTGACCTAATTAGAAACCGGAATCGTTAATGAGCAAATCATCGGATAAAGAAAAAATTTTTAAAATCGCGTTTATGAATCAGGGAAAGGTTTATGAATTGCACGCCCGTCAGGTGAGTCAATCGGGGCTATTTGGATTTATCGAAATTGGGGATTTCGTTTTCGGTGAGAGCAGCGCTATCGTGATTGACCCTTCCGAAGAAAAACTACGCAGTGAGTTTGAGGGAGTGGTTTCCACCTTTGTGCCGATGCACTCGATTGTCCGTATCGATGAAGTAGAAAAACGCGGTAATAATAAAATAAGTGATCTGGCTGACGGGGCTAAGGTGACACAGTTTCCTTCGCCGATTTACACGCCTGGGACGGGCAAGAAAGATTAATCGGTAATTTTCAGGGACGAATGAGCGCTTAAATACGCCCCAGAGGTCGATCACCTGTTTTCTGTGGAAGGCAAGGGTGCTTCAGCGTTGCGGAATTATTTCTGACGGGAGATTAGTCGTCGCATCAATGCAATATCTAAAGGGCGCGCTATTTAATTCTGATTATCAGTAAACCGAATAATTGCCCGCCTGGCCCGCTTGGTGGGTCTGCCACTGCCGGTATAGGCCAGCTGGGGTTGTGCTTTTAACTCTGCTCGAATCCTCTCATTACGACTCAGGCTGTCGGCAGTTTCAGCGTATAACGTGATTGCAGTCGTTGCTGGGCCGCGTTTGTCGCTCAGCAGTAAGACCTGCAGTTCCCGTCGATAAGGACCCTGAGTAATCGTGATCAGGTCGCCGATAGCAACCGAATGGGCGGGTTTGACCGAGCGGTTGTTGACGTGGACCTTGCCCGCTTTAATGGCAGTTGTCGCAAGGGAGCGAGTCTTAAACCACCGAGCGGCCCATAACCACTTATCGAGTCTTGTTTTAGCTGGCTCTTTGGACAAAGCAGGGGTTAGCGGTGGGCCGTCACTGACAGATAGTGCTCATCCCGGTCCGGATCGGCTAGGAACCAGACCGGAATAGAGCGGGCTACTTGATGAGCAGTTCGTCGGGATTCTTGCCGCGAGCCAGGGCCTCTTTGAACCACTTTGGCTTCGGACCCCGTCCCGTCCAGGTCTGTGAGGCATCTGCGGGGTTCTGAAATTTAGGTGGGGTTTTTGGCCGTGGGCCGCTTGCGCGTCTGGAGCCGCCGCGGGACTCGGGGACGATATCAATGGCGACACCAATAGTCGACGCTAGATGACGCATTTGCCTGACAACTTCAGAACGCTTTTCGCGTTGAATCTTTTTAATCGTATCTTCTGCATTAGTAATTAATTGCTGCAGCTCTTCAATGGACATTCTAGAAAGATCAGTACTCATGTCTGATTTCGCTCCATCTTGTAAATATGAGGGTGCGCAATATTAGCAAAACCGAATTAAATTGCAAATAATCTGGATTTTCTGTTAGCGGGAATAACCGAATAATTATTGAATCGGTTTGATGAACGCGTTTTAGCAGGACAATAAAAACTTCAGGGGGTTATGCGTCGCCCAGAACACAATAAATAACGAATGTAGGGTATTGGCTGGCGAAGTGCCGGGTGAGCGTTAACCCGTTTGTTTAGCGGTTTTACTCGGAGAGACCAGGTTTTTAAGCAGTTGGCCCCGGGTCTGCGGCAGGGTATCCGTAGGCAGACTCGGGGCCAGTAGAGTGTTAACCGCGTTGGAAATCACTCCGGAAATGAGGTTTTTATTTTAGTTAGACCTCATTGTATATCTTTTTGCCTTTTTGCTTGAATTCCACCGTTTTTTCACCCAGCCCTTTATTGATCGCTGACTGAAGATCAATAATGCCGTTTTCTGCGGCATAGTCGCGGACTTCCTGAGTGATTTTCATGGAACAGAATCGTGGCCCGCACATCGAACAGAAATGGGCGACCTTGGCTGAATCTTTTGGCAAAGTAGCATCGTGATATTCGATGGCGCGTTCCGGATCCAGGGCAAGATTAAACTGATCATTCCAGCGAAATTCGAATCGGGCTTTTGACAAAGCGTTATCGCGTATCTGCGCACCAGGGTGTCCCTTTGCTAAATCGGCAGCATGGGCGGCAATTTTGTAGGCAATGGTGCCAACACGTACATCCTCTCGGTCCGGCAGGCCAAGGTGCTCTTTGGGGGTGACATAGCAGAGCATGGCCGTGCCGTACCAGCCAATCTGGGCGGCACCGATGGCAGAGGTAATGTGATCGTAGCCCGGCGCTATGTCGGTGACCAGTGGGCCCAGGGTGTAGAAGGGAGCCTCATCGCAGTAGTCGAGCTGCAGGTCCATGTTCTCCTTGATGAGCTGCATCGGCACGTGGCCTGGCCCTTCGATAAAAGTCTGAACGTCGTGCTTCCAGGCGATCTGGGTGAGCTCTCCAAGGGTTTTAAGCTCCCCGAGCTGGGCTTCGTCGTTGGCATCGGCGGCGCAACCAGGGCGCAGGCCGTCGCCCAGCGAGAAGGTGACATCGTAGGCGCGCATAATCTCGCAAATTTCTTCAAAGTGGGTGTAAAGAAAGTTTTCCTGATGGTGGGCCAGACACCATTTGGCCAGGATCGATCCCCCGCGGGAGACTATGCCGGTTAAACGTTTTGCCGTTAAGGGCACGTACCTCAGTAAAACGCCGGCGTGGATGGTGAAGTAATCAACGCCCTGCTCCGCCTGTTCTATGAGGGTGTCGCGGTAGATCTCCCAGGTGAGGTCTTCGGCTTTGCCATCGACTTTTTCGAGGGCCTGGTAAATGGGAACGGTGCCAATGGGCACGGGGCTGTTACGCAAAATCCATTCACGGGTTTCATGGATGTTTTTGCCAGTGGAGAGGTCCATGATGGTGTCAGCTCCCCTGTCTCTTATACACATCTCCGAGCCCACGAGACCTCTCTACATCTCGT
>CAJXVN010000086.1 GCA_913060775.1 uncultured Gammaproteobacteria bacterium
TCTACACTATCCTCTTCGTCGGCAGCGTCAGATGTGTATAAGAGACAGGGAAATGGAGCACGTATTTGAGGCCAGTTGGGTGTTTCTCTGCCATGAAAGCCAGGTGAGCGCCGCCGATGATTACCTCACCACGCATATCGGTCGTCAGCCGGTGGTAGTTTTGCGTAATCAGGCCGGTGAACTTAATGCATTCCTGAACGTCTGCCCCCACCGCGGAACCCGGCTCTATACCGCTCGGGTGGGCAATTCGTCGGTGCAGATGTGTCCCTATCACGCCTGGTGTTTTGACTCCTCGGGTAACAACGTCAAATTAAAAGATCAGGAGCTGGGACACTACACGCGGGAGTTTGCTGACGGAGACCATGGGCTGATTCCTATCGGTCGGCTGGAAAGTTATCAGGGCTTTGTTTTTGGTGCCCTGCCGAAAGAGGTCCCGCCGTTACTGGAGTACCTCGGCGACACCCGGTTTTTTATCGACACCTTTGCCCAGCAGTCCGAGCAGGGGATGGAAATTTTGGCCGGTGAGGTGAGCTATACCTACGATGCTAACTGGAAAATGCAGGTCGAAAACACCATGGACATTTACCACCTGACCACGGTGCACGCGACCTTCGCAAAGATTGTCGCCGACCGTCAGCAGCGGGAGATGGCCGCGGCCGGGGTCGACAATGTAAAAGCAGTGGATTTGAATTCGCTATCCAGCGTTGCCTCGGGAACCTACACCTTTGATCATGGCCACACGGTTTTCTGGGGTACCGATCCGGGCAAGCAAAACCGGGCCCTCTGGGCCAGCCGTGACGATCTGATTGCGCGAGGGGTGGATCAGCTCACTGTCGACTGGATGTTCCGGCCCCGGGTGATTAACTTTTTCCCCAACCTGCAGTTTGTTGATAGTGCCAGCCTGCAGTTGCGGGTAATTCGGCCACTCAGCGCCCAGAAAACAGAAATGACCATGTTTTGCCTGGCGCCAAAGGGCGAGCCAAAAGAGGGCAGGCGTCGGCGATTGCGACAGTACGAGGATTTTTACAACGCCACCGGCATTGCTACTCCCGACGACGTTGCCTGTTATGAGGATATCGGTCGTGGCGGCCTGGCAGCATCGTCACAGGAGTGGATACAGGGTTTCGCTCGGGGCATGGAAAAAGTAGTAGCCGGCCCCGATGAGCTTGCCAGCGAGATTGGAATTCAGCCGTTGCATTCCTGTAGTGGTGTACAGGTGCAGGACGAAACCGTTTTTCGTGGTTTCTATCGTGAATGGCGCCGGCGGATGCAGGGGGGTGGCCAATGACCCCGTCCGGCGAGTTGCGCGATCAGGTCGAGGCGTTGCTGTTTGAGGAGGCGGCAGCGCTGGATGAGCAGCGTTGGCATGACTGGCTGGCGCTATTTACCCCGGATTGTGAATACTGGGTGCCCGCCTGGAAGAGTGAGTTTGAGACCACCAGCGACCCGGACGACGAAGTCTCATTGATTTATTACAGTGATCGCACCGGCCTGGAAGAGCGGATCTGGCGGATTGAATCCGCCGCTTCCCCTGCCCACCGTACTCGTCCGCGTACCTGCCATGCGGTGAACAATATTCGTATCGATGCAGACCAGCTGACCGTCAAGGCGAACTGGCGCGTTGATTGCTATGAGGAGAAGCGAGCGGCGAGTTTTTTTGGCCATTATGAATATGCGTTGATGCGGGAGGGCGATGAACTGCTGATTGCCCGTAAAAAGATCCTGCTATTGAATGACAGCGTGCCCTCTTATCTGGATGTTTATCAGCTCTAGCCAAAGCTATTTTTTGGTGAATGGCAATGGCGCCGTTCAATTGAGTGGACGATCTAGTTATTTCGTCTTCCTTTATTTTTCTCTTCAAATTGATACGGAGTGTGAACGGTGTCGATTGTCTCCTCGCTTAAAGGCTGGCCGAGTCTGGAGGCGATAGCTTCCGATTTAAATTCAGTTTCAATCGCCGCTCTGTTGGAACAGGATTCTCAGCGGTTTTCTCGTTACTCCCTGGAGGCCGCCGGTCTGTTTCTGGATTATTCCAAAAACCGACTCGACGATCGGGCGATGGCAGGCCTGCTGGCGCTGGCCGAGGAACGACGACTGGCGGATCGTATCCAGGCCATGGTTTCCGGAGAGCGGATCAACCTCAGCGAGGGCCGCGCCGTGCTGCACACGGCACTGCGCAGTCAGGCGGACGAGCTTAACGTTGACGGTGCCAACGTAATGCCAGCCGTGCACCATGTTTTGGCAAGAATGAAACAATTCGTGCGACGGGTTCGCTGCGGCGACTGGCTGGGAGTCACCGGCAAACCGATCACCGACGTGGTGAATATCGGTATTGGCGGTTCTGACCTGGGTCCAAAAATGGTTGCCGAGGCCCTGTTTGATCCGCTGAGCGATGCACGGGCCAATCCACAGGGCTCGCCGCTCAGGGTCCATTTCGTCTCCAACCTTGACGGTGAACATCTGCTGCAGACATTGGCGGGCTTAAGCGCCGAAACAACGCTTTTTGTCGTCACCTCGAAAACCTTCACCACCATGGAAACCCTGACCAACGCCCGCAGTGCGCGGCGCTGGTTTACCGAGCAAACCGGTATTGAGGATGGGGTTGATAAACACTTTGTAGCGGTATCGTGCAATGCCGAGGCGGTGGCCGAGTTTGGCATTGCCGAGCAGAATCGCTTCGAGTTCTGGGACTGGGTGGGCGGTCGCTACTCGCTCTGGTCGGCCGTAGGGTTGAGCATAGCCCTGGCGTGCGGCATGGAAAATTTTGAGGAACTGCTGGGCGGTGCCGAGCAGATGGATAAACACTTCTGTACCGCTCCACTGGCAGACAATATGCCGGTGATTCTCGCGCTAGTCGGTATCTGGAATCGCAATTTGTTAGCGATCCCGAGCGTGATGGTGACTCCCTATGATCAGCGTCTGGCCAGTTTTCCGGCCTACCTGCAGCAGTGCGACATGGAGAGCAACGGCAAATCAGTTACGGTTCAGGGTGAGCCGGTAGCGGTTAAGACGGCACCAGTAATCTGGGGCGCCCCGGGTACCAATGGTCAGCACGCGTATATGCAGCTGCTACATCAGGGCAATGAACCGGTGGCGACCGACTTTATCCTGGCGTTGAAACCCCGGCAGAACACGCCCTTTGCTGAACACCATCTGCCGTTGGTGGCCAACTGTTTTGCCCAGGCCGAAGCCTTGATGCGTGGGCGCTCGCGGGATGAGGCCGCCGCTGCTCTGGTCGCCGCCGGTCGTAATCAGGCCGATGCCCGGGCGCTTGCCGCTCATCAGGTGTTGCCCGGTAATCACCCCAGCAACATGGTGTTGATGGATCGGCTGACGCCCGCCACCCTCGGCGCACTCATCGCGTTGTATGAGCATAAAATTTTTGTGCAGGGTGTGATCTGGGGAATCAATTCGTTTGATCAGTGGGGCGTGGAGCTTGGCAAGCAGCTGGCAAAAACTCTGGTTGACGACCTGGACTCGCAGCAGAGTCCTTCACCCCACGATAGCTCCACCCGGGGTCTGGTGGAGCGTTTTCGCGCGGCTCAGGCTTGCGAGTCAGGGGAATCGGCTAGCGAGTGAGGTTTTGATCGATCAGGCCGTGAGCAGTGTGCTGGTCTGGCGGTAATGCTGGCGACTGGCTTTGATCCAGTCAATCCAGGGTGTTGTTCCCTCGCCGGTTTTGGCGCTCAGAGTAATAACGTCAATTTTCGGGTTGATCTTGCGGGCATTGGTGGCACAGCGGCCAATGTCAAAATCAACATAGGGTGCAAGGTCGGTCTTGCTGATGATCAACAGGTCACTGCCGAGCACGGCGTCGGGGTATTTCAATGGTTTATCGTCGCCCTCAGTGACCGAAATAATGCAGACTCGCGCTTGTTCCCCAAGGTCAAAGGCTGCCGGACAGATCAGGTTGCCAACGTTTTCGATAAAGAGAATGGCTGACTCAGTCAGTGCCGGATGATCGAGCTGGTGCAGGACCGCGTGAGCGTCAAGGTGACAAACTTTTCCCGTGTTGATCTGCACCGCAGGGGTGCCGGTTTGGCGAATGCGCTGGGCGTCGTTATCGGTCTGCTGGTCGCCCTCAATCACCATTAGCGGAATTGCTGGCTGTAGCGCCTTGATAGTTTCAACCAGTAGCGTGGTTTTGCCCGCGCCGGGGCTTGATAGCAGGTTACAGGCCCAGACCTGGTTGGCCGCCAGCCGTGTTCTGATTTGCTCGGCGTAACTATCGTTTCGGGCCTGAATGCGTGCTTCCACGTCGATCAGCCTGGTGGAAGAAAGTTCCTGCTGTACCGTCTCAGTCTCAGGTGCTGCATGTTCATCTTTTGCATGGTCATGGCTATCATGACTATGCAGGTGGTGAGATTGGTCAGTGTGCTCATGGGTGGTGGATTCACAGCCGCAGATTCCGCACATAGCTTCAACTCCCGAAAGTATTCTCAAATGCCAACATTATTCAGTACCTGTCAGCTGTTGTACCACCATATCCTGACCGGCGAGGATTTGAGTCTGCCAGTTCTGGCACTGTGGGCAGGCGGCCGGCAATTCGGTCACGGCGAAGGTGGCACCGCAGCCGCCACATTTTCCCTTGCCGGGGGCGATGGTTAACTGAATCTCAGCATGATCAGCCAGCGTATTCTCAAGCGTCACTTCCAGCGCCCAACGGAGTGCTTCTGGCTCGACGCAGGAGAGGGCACCGATGGTCAGTTTGATGCTATTGATGGTTGATAGCGAGTGCTGGATAGCCTGCTGTTCAGCGATTATCAGCACTTCTTCGGCGAGGGCTAATTCGTGCATGCGGGCTTACTGGTCGTATCAACAGCGGAGTGGCTTGCTATCGTTTGCAGAAAGGTGTCAATGGCCAGGTCGATATTCCGCTGAGTCTGGGCTGACAGGGGAGCGCCCAGTTCAAACTGGCTGGCACCTATTTTTAAAAGTCGGGTCGGCGGTGCAGGGTCACCGTACATTTTCTTGTAAAGGGCTAGCAGGCTCGCCGCAGAGAGCGCATGGGTGGTGAATTCAAACTGGGTAGCCGGCGCTACGGTGGCGAGTTCAGTCCCGGTTGAAAATTCCTGGGTGGCGTCGACAATCCAGACGCTGCGGGTGGTTTTGATCTCCTCCACCAGCTCCGGCTGAAGCTGGTAACACTCCTCGGTATGCCAAACGCTGGACAGGTCGGGCAGGATCGGTTGCACGCGGTCGAGGAACAACGGACCGGCAGCGTCATCGCCCCGGGAGCGATTACCCACTGCCAGTAATAAATGGTGGGGGCGATCGTGTTTAGTAGCTGCTGCGGTCATTGCGAGGAGGTTTCGATATTGCCGCTGGAATCCCGACTGAGGACTGCTAGCGGTTGGCCAGCCAAGTTTTGAAGCTCGACCTGCAATGGCATGCTGCCCACCGCGTGGGTTGCGCAGGAGAGGCAGGGGTCGTAGGCGCGAATAGCCACCTCGACCTGATTGAGCAGCTCGGGTGTCATTTCCTGTCCATCGAGCTGGTCCGCCGCTACCCGGCGGATCGACTCATTCATTGCCTGATTGTTGCT
Organism: uncultured Gammaproteobacteria bacterium; assembly: GCA_913060775.1. Classification (GTDB taxonomy): domain Bacteria; phylum Pseudomonadota; class Gammaproteobacteria; order Immundisolibacterales; family Immundisolibacteraceae; genus QNFC01. Next base: position 5,546 of record CAJXVN010000086.1, read on the forward strand.
GGTAGTGGAGACAATTAGATTTGCCTGAGTGACCAGTCCCTGATCATCAATCTGGTAGTGGTGGAACAGGGTGCCGCGCGGTGCTTCGATGACGCCGATACCCTCGTGGCGGGGTTCCCCGGTTACCGAGAGTTGCCCGCTCTGCAGGTCGTTATCGGGTAGTAGCTCAGCAATCGCTTCAGCGCAGTGCAGTAGTTCAATCATTCGCGCCCAGTGGTAAGCCAGTGGCGACTGGCGCGGAGTGGCGTATCCGAGCAGAAACCGTTGCCGTTCGCGTTCTGCAAGCGGCGTGGTTATCTGGTCGCAGGCGTTGAGCCGGGCCAGTGGTCCTACCCGATACCAGCCCTCGTCCTGACCCTTGTCGATCAGGTAGGGGAACTTCATGTAGCTCCAGCTTTTTACCTGTTCGCGAATCAACTGGGTGTAATCATTGGGATCAAACTGATCGATAAACAGCTGGCCGTCCGGCTCCTGGACGCGCAAATTACCGTCGTAGAGTTCAAGACCCCCGGTTGCATCGACCAGGCCCATGAAGGGGCTGGTGATCTGTGCAAAGCGGTCGTGATACTCCTCATTCGCCAGGTAGAGTTCACGGGCCACATTGACCACTTCCTGACTCCAGCCGATCACCTCGTTGACCTGAGCGGTTAAATCAGCAACCTCCGCCGGATCGATATGCTTGTTCATGCCGCCGGGCACGACGGCCAGACCGTGAATCTTTTTTCCGGTAACGGCTTTGATAATCTCCTGACCAAAGCGGCGCATCTTCACCCCTTTCATGGCGAAGTCCGGGTACTCCTCCAGCACCGCGAAAATGTTGCGTTTTTCAGTGGCGCTGCTAAAACCAAACAGCAGGTCGGGGGAAGCGAGGTGAAAAAAGTGCAGCGCGTGAGACTGCAATACCTGGCCAAAATGGAGCAGTCGGCGGAGTTTCTCTGCGCTGGGGGTTAAGGTTATTACCCCCGCGAGCTGGTCGATGGCTTTCCCCGCCGCTAACTGGTGGCTCACCGGGCAGATGCCGCAGAGACGCTGCACCACCATCGGCAGCTCCCAATAAGGGCGGCCCTGGATGAATTTCTCAAAGCCGCGAAACTCGACAATGTGGAACCTGGCCTGCTGCACCAGATTCTGGTCGTCGAGCAGCAACACCACCTTGCCGTGTCCCTCAACGCGAGTGACCGGATCGATCACCACACGGCGGGGTGAACTGGAGTTAATAGCGTCGTCCACTGTCGATTCCTGCTCTTATCCGGTTGTCATCTGGTTAGTCAAAATGGCGCATTGAATAGGTAAAGTCGGGGGTTCGCCCCTCACGAACCGCCGTGATTAACTCTACAAAGGCTTCCGCCGGCGGCGGACACCCGGGCATGGAGATATCGACCTTGATCCACTCCTGTAAGGGTCGAACCTTGTCCAGCAGCCGGGGTAGTTCGGGGTCATTGGGAATCTGCGGGTCATCCACGCCAACACCATTGATAAAGGATTCCTGTAGACACTCGGTTAGCGAATAGTGGTTACGCATTGCCGGAACCCCGCCGGTAACCGCGCAGGCACCGACGGCGACCAGCACCCGGCACTGGCGACGAAACAGCGACAGGGTCTGCACATTATCTTCGTTGCAGAGTCCGCCCTCCACCAGGCCTATATCGCACTGCCCGAGGTCGCCGTGATCAGTCAATGGCGAGCGGTCAAACTTGGCGATCTCTGCCAGCGCCTGAATGCGCTCATCGATGTCGAGAAAAGACATGTGGCAGCCGAAACAGCCGGCCAGTGAGCAGGTAGCAATGCGTAGTTTTCGGTTGATTGGGGTGATGTCGGTCATGGTGTCGGCGGCAGATCCACATCTTCTGCGCGATGGTTGCCAATTGCTGAAATCGGCTGTTGGTCATAGAGGCGCTGCCCGGTCGGTTGCGCGTAATTGCCGGTTTTAAAAAGGATAACCCCTACCGGACAGATGTGGGCAGCGCGATCGTCGGGCGTCATATCGGTTTCACCCAGTTGATTATGTTCGCTATTGACGATTAGCTGAGTGTGGGTTCCCCGTCCACCGAGGCTAAAGATATGTTTTTGATCGACTTCGCTGCTTGCTTTCACACAGAGTTCACAGCCAATACAGCGGTCGCGATCGAGTAGCAGGTCGGGGTGGCTGGCATCTAGCTCGCGTCTGGGACCGAGCGGCGGGTAGTGCAGGTCAGTCATGCCCACTGTATAAACTGTTGCCTGCAGCTGACACTGGCCGCTCTGCTCGCAACTGGGGCAGAAATGGTTGCCTTCGACAAACAGCAGCTGCAGCAGTTGCCGGCGCATGACGTTGATTGGCTCGATATCGGATCGGATGGTCATGCCGGGCTGAGCAGCCGTGGTGCAGGCTGGTCGATTGTGTCCATCTACCTCAACCAGGCAGACGCGACAACTGCCGTGTGGAGAAAAGTCGGGGTGAGCGCAGAGGTGGGGAATATAACGGTCGCTGGCCAGCGCGGCAGTTAACAGGGAGTCGCCCGGTTCGAATTCAACTTCAGTGTCGTCCAGCGTGAACGCGCGCTCACTCGTCATGGTCTGTTTCCTGCCAGCTCCCTGGCTTCATCGGTTGCGGCCTGCAGTGAGAAGCGTGGGCCGTCGTCAGCGGTGAGTTTACCGGTGATTGCACCGGGCTGGAGAGCCATTAACTGCTGAAACGGATGACCGAGGGTGTGGCCCAGTCCGCAGTGGCTGGCATAGGTGTTGAGCTGTACTAGCTCAGTGATAGTTTCTAGATCCCGGCCGCTGCCCTGACCTGATTTAATGCGGCCAAGCGCACCACTTATAAGCTGGCTGCCGACGCGGCAGGGCGTACAAAACCCGCAGCTCTCCTGGGCAAAAAATGCGCCGAAATTAGCGGGTAGATCAAACAGGTCCCGCTGCGGACCCACCACCATAATTGAGCCGCCGCTGGAGAGGCTAGTAAAACTCAATCGAGTATCGAAATCACCCGCCAGTATCAGCTGCCCAGAGGGTCCACCAACCTGAACCGCCTTTGCCGTTTCGGCGCCGGCAAGGGTGAGCAGGTCGCTAACAGGTGTGCCCAGTGCGCATTCATAAATACCCGGTTTCGCGCAGTCACCGCTAACACTATGCAGTTTGGTGCCAGCGGAGCCTTCATGCCCCAGGTTTTTAAAGGCGGCTGCGCCGCCGCTCACCAGGTGGCTGATCGCACAAAAGGTTTCGACGTTATTGACCAGGGTGGGCTGGTTTAGATATCCACGACTAATGGGGTAGGGGGGACGCAGGCGTGGAATGCCTCGTTTGCTCTCCAGCGACTCGATCAGTGCTGACTCTTCGCCACAAACGTAGGCGCCGGCACCGAGGTGGATATCGATATCAAAATCAAAGCCAGCCACGCCGAGGATGTTCTGCCCCAACAGCCCGGCGGTCTGGTGCCGCTTGAGTGCCGCGCGCAGGCTGGAAAAGAGAAACAGGTATTCGCCACGTAGATAAATAAACCCCTGGTTAGCGCCTGTTGCCCAGGCACCGATGGTCATGCCGGCAATCAGCAGGTCAGCATATTCCGCCAGTAGCAGCCGATCCTTAAAGGTGCCCGGTTCCCCTTCGTCGGCATTGCAGACAAGGTATTTAGTCGGCGCGGTTTCACTGCGGCAGCTATCCCATTTTTTCCAGGTGCTGAAACCCGCCCCGCCGCGCCCCTGTAGGCCACTGGTCTTTAGCTCGGCCATAAAGGCCTCGACACCCATTGCCAGACAGCTAGCGAGTAGCTCCCCCGGTTTCGGGCGCAGTTCAAGCAGTGGGCCCGATTGCTGGATAGTCTCGGTGACCTGAAACCACTCCCCTGGCCAGTCACTGACCGGCACCGACGCCTGTATGGTCTCGGCGACCTGCTGGCACCGTTGGTCATTGAGACGGGTCAGCGGCAGACCATTGATTAGTCCGGCCGGTCCCTGGTCGCACAGACCAGTGCAGGAGGTGTAAGCCAGGTCGAGGTTGTTGAGGCTGGAGAGGCGGTCGAAATTATTGCCCTGGCCGAGCCACTGGTCGGTAAGGTTGTTGCTCAACAGCAATCGATAGGCTTTAGGCGGTTGCGTGGTCAAAAAGCCGTAAAAATCGATCACTCCCCGAATCTCCCCCTGGGACTGGCCGCTTGCTTTACTCAGCAGGTCGAGTGCCTGCGGTGAAAGCCAGCCCAGTTCAAGTTGTAGTCGGATCAGCGCCTGCAGTAGCCAGGGTTGCTCGGGGCGTACCGACGCCAGATCGCTTACCACCGAAGCAAGGTAAGCTTCGTCCGTCGCGCGGCGAGGGGCGTGGGTGGGCAGCGGAAGGTTACGCCACATGGTGGTCAAACATCTCCTTGCGAATCACGGAAGCAGTCGATGACATCCTCTTTATACTACCGCTCTAAGTTTAACGGTGTGTAGAAGGTGTCCGATCGTTGATAGATCGGCTGCGTAATCCCATTCAGATCGGGGCATTGTCGGGTAATTCGTGTGGATGATCGGCCCAAACGGTTTCTGTTTGCCATCGGCGGCCTGGTGCAGGGGGTCGGCTTTCGGCCATTTATTGAGCGACTGGCTCGTCAGCATGGGCTATCGGGGGTCGTACAGAATAGCGG
>CAJXVN010000087.1 GCA_913060775.1 uncultured Gammaproteobacteria bacterium
CGAGATGTAGAGAGGTCTCGTGGGCTCGGAGATGTGTATAAGAGACAGGGCGGGGACCCGAGGGGTGACACCGGTTGCAATGACAATCTCGTCAAAGTTCTGCTGCTGGAGTTCAGCGGCGGTGACTGCGGTGTTCAGGTTGATGGTGACTCGCTGCTTTTCAAGCTGATAACTGAAGTAACGAACCGTGTGGGCGTAATCGCTCTTGCCGGGAATGATTGCGGCCATGTTGAACTGTCCACCCAGTCGCCCGGATGCTTCATACAGGGTGACCTGATGGCCGCGCTCTGCGGCCGTTAACGCGGCGGAAAGCCCGGCGGGCCCGCCACCAACCACCGCCACTTTTTTAGAGGTGGCGCTGGGCGAATCATCCAGTTCGGTTTCGTGACAGGCGCGGGGGTTAACCAGACAGGAGCAGAGCTGCTGGCGGAATATCTGATCGAGACAGGCCTGGTTGCAACCGATGCAGGTATTGATGGCCGCGGGCTGATTATTCTCCGCTTTGCTGAGGAAAGCAGGATCCGCGAGAAAGGGTCGGGCCATGGAGACCAGGTCGGCATCGCCATTGGCGAGGACAGCTTCGGCCTGTTCGGGAGTGTTAATCCGGTTGGTCGCAATAATCGGGATGGAAATTTCCGGACGCAGTTTTGCCGGTACCCAGCTCCAGGCAGCGGCGGGGACGCTGTGAGCAATGGTTGGAATGCGCGCTTCGTGCCAGCCGATACCGCTATTAAACAGGGTCACACCGGCTTTTTCGAGTCGCTTTGCCAGGGTTACCGTGTCTTCCCAGTTGCTGCCGCCCTCGACCAGATCGAGTAATGAGATGCGGTACATCAGGATGAAGTCGGCACCGACCGCCGCACGGGTGCGAGAGACGATCTCGATGGCCAGACGCATGCGGTTGTCGGCGTTGCCGCCCCACTGGTCCGTCCGCTGGTTGGTGCCGGGTGCCAGGAACTGGTTAATCAAATACCCCTCAGATCCCATGATCTCCACGCCGTCATAACCGGCCTGTTGGGCGAGTTCGGCGCAGTTGACGAAATCTCTGATGGTTTGTTCAACCTCTTCGTCCGGCAGTTCGCGAGGTACCCGTTTGTTGATGGGAGCGCGTATTGCCGAGGGAGCCACCAGTTTGTCGTGCTGGCCGTACCGGCCGGGGTGGAGTATCTGCATCAGAATTTTGCCGCCTTCCTGATGGACCGCCTGAGTGATTAATCGATGGTCGGCGACCTGCTCCGGGCGATCCAGAGTGTGTTCGTCGTCCGCCAGTCGCCCGGCCTGATTGGGGCCGACACCGCCGGTTACCATGAGTGCGACGCCATTGCGGGCACGTTCTGCGAAAAAAGCACCGGCTTTATTAAATCCGTCGTCCATCTCTTCCAGCAGGGTATGCATCGAACCCATAACCATTCGATTAGGCAACCGGGTGTTGCCCAGATCGAGGGGCTCAAACAGGTGAGGGTAGGGGTGGGTCATGAATCTCTCTCCGCAGGCAATGACGGTCTCCGTTGCCGCCATCGGGTGGTGTCATGGGTTCTCTGCTTGCGTGTTGTGCCATCAGCAGGAACAATGCGGAAGGGTAGCAAATTAGCGAATCACATAGATTGTGGGGTCGAGATGCGGTGACCAGCTGGGAACCGAGATCGATGGATCAATGAATCCAGGCACCCAAAGGCAGCGCAAATACTAAGGGAGAGAGTAATGAGTAGTAGCCGTTATTACGCGCCGACGCAGCTTAACGAGGCGGTGCAACAGTTGGCCCAGCAGGGGGCGAGGGCGATGGCCGGCGGCACCGATCTGCTGGTGCAGATGCGCAGTCGGCTGGAAAAACCCGCCGCGATCGTTGATCTAAAAAAAATCGACAGCCTGCGCAGGGTGGATATAACGGCGGATAGCGTGCGCATCGGCAGCGGCGTAACCGGTGCTGAGCTGGGTGAGAATACGGCCTTGGTTGCCTGTTACCCGGGTGTGGTTGAGGGGGCCGAGCTGATTGGATCGACCCAGATACAGGGGCGGGCCACGATTGGCGGCAATCTGTGTAACGGTTCGCCGGCGGCGGATAGTGTGCCGGCCCTGATTGCGGCTAATGGTATTTGCGAAATCACCGGTGCCAGTGGAGAGCGCCAGGTGGCGGTGGCTGATCTGCTGCTGGGCCCGGGTCGGCTTGATCTACAACCCGGCGACATCATTACGGCAATCGTGTTACCCAAACCGGTCGCGGGTCAGGCCGATGCTTACCTGCGTTTTATACCGCGCACCGAAATGGATCTGGCGGTAGCAGGTGTTGCCGTGAATTTAACCCTGGATGAGCAGGGGGTCTGTCAACAGGCCCGGGTGGCAATTGGCGGAGTAGCGCCGACGGCCTTATTAGTGCCCGACGCCGGGGCAGCGCTGGTGGGTACCAGGCTGGACGCGACGGCCCTGACGGCGGCTGGCGAGGCGGCGACTGCCGCTGCCAGGCCGATTAGTGACAAACGCGGAACGGTGGAGTATCGGCGCAAAATCGTCGCCGTACTCACCCGTCGGGCAGCCGTTATCGCTGCACAACGCACCGGGAGGGCGAGCTGATGGCGCGTAATCACGTAACAACAACGGTTAATGGCGAGCAGGTGGAATACCTGTGCGACACCACCCAGTCCCTGCTTTCTGTGTTGCGAGATGAACTGGGACTAACCGGCACCAAAGAAGGATGTGCCACCGGCGATTGCGGTGCCTGTTCGGTTGTGGCAGATGGTCGGCTGGTCTGCGCCTGTCTGATGCTGGGTGTCGAGGCCGAGGGCCAGCAGATCGAAACGATCGAGGGTGTTGCCAGTAGTGCCGGTCTGCACCCGCTTCAGCAGAAATTCCTTGAGCACGCGGCGCTGCAATGCGGTATCTGTACGCCGGGCATTATTGTGGCGGCTAAAGCGCTGCTGGAGAAGAACCCGGATCCAACCGAAGAGGAGGTTCGTTACTGGTTAGCCGGCAACCTTTGCCGTTGCACCGGCTACGACAAAATTATCCGTGCGGTGCTGGATACCGCTAAACAGATACAGGGGGTGTCGTCATGAACAACCCAGCCGAGAAACCCGAGATTTATCAGTACGTCGGCACTCGTTCTATCCGCCCCGATGGGGTCGATAAGGTCACCGGCCGGGCCCGGTTTGGTGCCGATTATTTCCTGCCGAATATGGTTCATGGCCGCGTTCTGAGAAGCGACCATGCCCATGCCCGAATCGTCTCCATTAATACGGAAAAAGCGACCGCGCTTGCCGGGGTAGTGGCGGTGGTTACCGGGGCAGATTTCCCGGATATTCCGCGAACCATGATCCACCTGGGAGAGCAGCAGGCGGATATTCGTGATATCGCAGAGAACGTAATGGCACGCGACAAGGTGCTTTATCACGGCCACGCGGTTGCGGCGGTTGCGGCGACCAGTCTGGAAATTGCCGAACAGGCGCTGGCACTGATTGAGGTGGTCTACGAACCATTGCCGGTGGTCATGGATCTTGACACAGCCCAGGCTGACGATGCCACTTTACTGCACTCGGATCAGGTCACCATGACCATGACCGGGCCGGTGGAAAACGCTCAACCGTCCAACGTTGCCATGTATATGCCCCTGCCCAAAGGGGATGTCACCCAGGGTTTTGAACAAGCCGATGTGGTGATTGAAAACAGTTTTCAGACGGCCACCGTGCACCAGGGCTATGTCGAGCCTCATGCAACCCTGGTGGATGCCCAGGTCGGCGGTAAAACCCGCATCTGGACCTCCACCCAGGGGCCGTTTCTGTTTCGCACCCAGATTGCCGGGGCGTTGGCGATGTCGGTTTCCGAACTTCAGGTCATTCCCACGGAAATTGGTGGTGGCTTCGGCGGCAAGCTGTCCATCTATCTGGAACCGGTCGCGGTGATTCTGTCGCGGGCCTGTAGCCGGCCGGTGAAAATGGTAATGAGCCGAGAAGAGGTGCTGCGGGCGTCCGGTCCGGCGTCGGCGTCGCGCATATGGGTCAAGGTGGGCGCGAAAAGCGACGGCACGCTGGTCGCGGCTCAGGCAAAACTGGAGTTTGAGGCCGGTGGTTTTAAGGGATCGCCGATGGTCCCGGCGGTGATGACCATGTTTGCTTCCTACAACATTGAACACGTATTGCTCGAAGGTTACGACGTGGTGGTCAATAAACCGAAAGCGTCCGCCTATCGTGCCCCCGGTGCTCCCCAGGCCGCCTTCGCCGCCGAGTCAGTCATCGACGAACTGGCGTTGAAACTGGGTATGGACCCCATCGACCTGCGCTTGAAAAACGCGGTGGATGGCGGGGATCTGGCCGTCTATGGCCCTCCCTTCGAGGCGATTGGATTAAAACAGGCGCTGCAGGCGGTCAAAGCCCACCCCTGGTATGGTCAACCACTGGCCGAAAATCAGGGCCGGGGTGTTGCCCTGGGCTTCTGGTTTAACGTCGGCATGCAATCCAGTGCCACTGTTCGCTTGAATGAAGATGGTGCGGTGACGGTGGTCACCGGCAGTCCCGATATTGGTGGCTCGCGGGCCTCCATGGCACTGTTTGCTGCCGAAGAGCTTGGCGTCCCCCCTGATCGGATTGAGGCGCTGGTCGGCGACACCGAGTCGATCGGTTATTGCGACACCACCGGCGGCAGCCGGACCACCTATGCGACGGGCATGGCCGTCGTGGAGGCTGCCCGTGATGCGGTTCAGGAGCTGCGGCGGCGGGCCGCGCTGACCTGGGAATTACCACTGGAGCAGGTGGCGTGGCAGCAAGGCAGGGCGGTGGACCTGACCGCCGCGAATGATCCTTTGCCGTTGGCTGAATTAACCGCTAACGCGGGCCAGACGGGCGGCCCCATTGCTGGTTCTGCCGAGTTAAATGCTCAGGGTGTCGGTCCCGGGTTTGGTGTCCATCTGTGTGATGTGGAGGTCGATCAGGAGACCGGTGCCACCAAAATTTTGCGTTACCTGGCGGTGCAGGATGTCGGCAAGGCCATTCACCCCAGTTACGTGGAGGGCCAGCTCCAGGGCGGCGCAGTGCAGGGGATCGGGCTTGCGTTGAATGAGGAGTACCTCTACACCGATGAAGGCGTTCTCGATAATCCAGGGTTCCTCGATTATCGAATTCCCGTCGCTTCTGACGTGCCGATGATCGAAACCCATCTGGTGGAAGTGCCTCACCCTGCTCACCCTTATGGGGTGCGTGGCGTTGGCGAGACCCCGATAGTGCCGCCGATGGCGACCATTGCCAATGCGATTAGTCACGTAATTGGCAAACGAGTTACTCGTTTGCCGGCCTCGCCGCCGAGATTGCTGGCGCTCATTGATCAATAAACGCAGCAACGACACCCCGGCGTACCTGCCGGTTAACCATCCATGTCCGCCTGAACGCAACTGACGGCTTATTTGGTTAACCGGCTGGATGTTCCGGTTGCCCACGGGCTATAGTTTTCATTCCACAGATGTTGCCGGTTTGACCCGCTGATGGTTGGCGGTGAGCCAGGCAAGAGGAGAACAATATTGTCAGTAAGTCTTGCGCCGGCAGTCTTGCCAGCGTCATCAGAGGTGCTGCGCGCGGAGGTGCGACAGTTTTTATCCGAGGAACTGGCGGCTAAACGATTTGTGCCCGGCTGTGATAAATGGCTGGGTGGGTTTGATCTGGAATTCAGTAAACGCCTGGGTGATCAGGGCTGGCTGGGCATGACCTGGCCGGAGGCTTATGGTGGCCATGGGCGTAGTGCCCTTGATCGTTACGTGGTGACCGAAGAGTTACTGGCTGCCGGCGCCCCGGTGGCGGCGCACTGGGTGGGTGATCGCCAGAGTGGCCCCAGTTTGCTGCGTTACGGTACTGAGGCGCAGAAGCTTGATTATCTGCCGCGTATGGCCAGCGGTGATCACTTTTTTGCGATTGGTATGAGTGAGCCGGGCAGCGGTTCGGACCTGGCTTCGGTGCGCACCAGAGCGGACCGGATTGACGGTGGCTGGCGGATTAATGGCCGCAAAATCTGGTGTAGCAGTGCCCACCGGGTGGACTCTTTTATTCTGCTCTGTCGGAGTGAACCGCCGACGGAAGATCGCCACGCCGGATTAACCCAGTTTGTTGTCGATTTACGGGCTCCCGGCATCACCATTCGGCCGATTCACCTGCTCAGCGGTGAGCATCATTTTAATGAAGTGATTATGGACAACGTGGAGATCAGCGATGACTGCCTGCTCGGCGAGGTTGGCAGCGGCTGGGCTCAGGTTACGTCAGAACTGGCCTATGAGCGATCGGGCCCCGAGCGATTTTTGAGTACCTTTCCGGCCCTGGTGGCGCTACTTCAACGATTGGGTAAGGCAGCGGATCGAGGTCAGAGGGTGGCGATAGGGCGCCTGGCTGCCCAGTTAAGAGCCTTGCGGGGTATGTCGGTATCGGTGGCATCGGCGCTAGACCGGGGTGATGCCCCCAATGTTGAAGCGGCGTTAGTGAAGGACCTTGGCACTCGTTTCGAGGGTGACCTGGTGGAACAGATTCGTCTACTGGTAGAGACCGAGCCGGAATATGGCGCCGAGGATGAGCTGAATCGGCTACTCGCAGAATCCTTTCTGCACATGCCCGGGTTTACCCTGCGCGGTGGCACCAACGAAATATTGCGGGGCGTGGTAGCCCGGGGGCTGGGGCTGCGATGAGTGATGAAATTAGAACGCTACTGCTGGATAGCCTGGAGCGGTTGCTGCGTGACCAGTGCACACCGGAGCGAGTAGAAGCGGCAGAGCAGGGCGGATATGACCCGGAACTCTGGCAGCAGATATGTGACCTGGAGCTGCATCGAGCTGCATTGCCGGAAAGTCAGGGCGGAGTCGAGGCAGACCTATCGCTGGTGACGGAGATGCTCAAGCTGACGGCGGCCAGTGCGCTGCCTGCGCCGGCGGCAGAGGCCCTGTTACTGGCTCCCTGGTTGGTAACGCTAGCAGCGGTGGATTTACCCGAGGGTCTGGTGACGGTGTCGCCCGCCGGCAAGGCACTGTCGGTAATGGGCGAAGATGGCCAGCTGGTAATTAGCGGTGAGGTTAGCCGAGTCCCTGCCGGTCGTTATGCGGACTGGCTGTTAACGGTTGCCAACAGCGGGGATGGCGAGTGTTTGTTACTGTTACGACAGGATCAGTGGCAGGTAACCGAGGCGCTGAATCTGGCCGGTGAGGCACGCGATACCCTGCTTTTCAACGAAGTCTCCCTGTCGGCAGAACAGGCGGTGAACATCCCCGGTGGTTCCGCGGAAAAACTCTGGCAACTGGGGGCGCTGGCCCGCAGTGCCCAGCTGGTCGGTGCCCTGCGGCGGGCTCAGACCCTGTCGCATACCTACGTACAGGAACGATCACAGTTTGGTCGGCCGCTGGCAAAATTTCAGGCCATTCAGCAACAGCTGGCGCTGCTGGCGGCGGATCTTGAGGCGGCATCCGTGATGACTGGTCTGGCGGCGATGGGTTTTGCAACCGGTGATAATGGCGATGTGGCGGCCGCCAAAGTACAGGCCGGTCAGGCGGCCGGTATGGGCGCGCGCATTGCCCACCAGGTCCACGGTGCGATGGGTTTTACGCAGGAATACCCGTTACATCACGCTACCCGCCGGCTCTGGTCCTGGCGGGATGAGTATGGCAGTGAGACCCACTGGGCTCACCGAGTTGGCGAACAGCTGGTAAACCTGGGGGCGGACGAGTTCTGGCCCTGGTTAACCGCATAACTATTTACTGCTGAGATTTTGGGAGAGGACGACATGCAGTTAAATATTAAGAGTTTTATTGAGCGCGGCGGGCAATATTTTCCGGACAATCCGATTGTCTCGCGGCGCAGTGATAACAGCCTGTTTCGCTACACCTACGGGGAGATGGAAAAGCGTGTACGCCGTCTTTCCAGCCGCCTGGCCGCTCTCGGCGCGGAGCCGGGCGATAAGCTGGCAACCCTGGCATGGAATACCTACCGCCACTACGAACTCTATTTCGCCATCCCCTGCACGGGGTCGGTGCTGCACACGGTTAATCTGCGACTCACCGATGAGCACATTGCCTACATAATTAATAAGGCGCAGGACAAACTGGTGTTTGTTGACCCTGATCTGCTGCCGGTCATTGAACGACTGGCCCCGGATCTGCCCAGTGTTAAGGGCTATATCGTCCTTGCAGAGGAAGTACCCGCGACCACGCTGTCGCCGGTTTACTGTTACGAAGATCTCATTCGGGATGGCGATGAAGCCTTTGAGTTTCCCGAAATAGATGAACACGCTCCGGCGGGTATGTGTTTTACCTCGGCCACCACCGGTAATCCCAAGGGCGTGATCTACTCCCACCGGCAGATTTATCTGCATACCACTGCGCTCTGTATGGCCGACTCGATGGCAGTGCGCGAACGTGACACTTTTCTGCCGATGGTGCCGATGTTTCATGCCAATGCCTGGGGTATTCCCTTCGCGGCGGCGTGGATGGGGTCGGCGGTGGTATTGCCGGGTGAGCGTCCCCACGTGGATGTGCTGCTGAACTTGATTGAGCAGGAAAAGGTGACCTTTTTTGCGGCGGCGGTGAGCACTGGTGTGGAGATGATGGGCCTGCTGAAGCAGGGAGAGCATGATTTAAGTTGCTTACGATCCATCATGCTCGGTGGGTCAGCGACGCCACGGTCGGTGATGGAGTTTTATATGGATAACTACGGTGTACCTATCTACACCGCCTGGGGATCCACGGAGATGGCGCCGATCGCGACCTTCACCCATATTCACCGTGACATGCTTGACGCCAGCGAAGACGAGAAGATTTCCATCCGTATTCGTCAGGGACTGGCGGCCCCCGGTACTGAGCTTTATCTGGTTGATGATGATGGCAACCGGGTGCCCTGGGACGATGAAACCATGGGCGAGGTCTATGTCCGAACGCCCTGGTCCTCTACTGAGTATTACGAGGACGAACGCACGAAAGAGGGGTTTGTTGACGGCTGGTGGCGCAGCGGTGACATCGCCACGATCAACGAACGTGGCGTGCTGCGGTTGGTGGATCGAGCCAAGGATTTGATAAAGTCGGGCGGTGAGTGGATTTCCTCGCAGGACCTGGAAAACGGACTGATGAGTCACCCTGCTGTCCTTGAGGTGGCCGTGGTCGCGGTCCCGGATGAGCGCTGGGTTGAGCGGCCGGCGGCCATTGTGGTGTTTGAGCCCAACTCGACCCCCGTGTCCGGGGATGAGTTAAAAGCATTTCTTGCGCCTAATTTTGCTAAATGGTGGTTGCCAGAACACTACCTGGTGATGGAGGCGCTGCCGAAAACCGGTGTGGGCAAGATCAACAAAAAGCTGCTTCGTGAGCAGGCAGAGGAGATGATCGCCGAACAGGCTTGATAGAGTCAGGCTGTCAATTTTTAGAGTAACCCAAAGGGAAGGAGAGTCAGGTATGCGTGGGATTAAGATTAAGCCGCTTTTTCACGGCAATATGCACTGTGACAAGAGTTTGCTGTTGACCGGTCACCCGGATTTGCTGCTGACGCGGACCAACCATAAAAAAAATAGCGTCTGGTGCGAGACACCATCGTTTACCTACATCATCGAGCACCCGGATGGGCGCATGCTGTTTGATGCCAGCATCCACAAACACTGGGAAGACGACTGGCTGCCCGAATACAAAGAGCTGGCACCCTACGATGATTACACCGAGGAGCAGCAGTTTGAAGGCGCTCTCAAAGCTGCTGGTTTAGGCCCCGAAGACATCGATTTTGTCTTTTTAAGCCACCTCCATGTTGATCATGCTGGTAATGCCAAACTGTTTGATACGGCCAACACCACCCAGATTCTCTGTCATGAAGACGAATACGCCGCCGCGGCCAACATGGAAAAAGATGAACACTTTTTCCTGCGCGGAGATTACGACGTGCCCGGCTTGCGATTTAGCACCTTGCCGGGTGACATCGAAATCATGAAAGACATTCACGCCATCAGCTTGCCCGGTCACACCGCCGGCACCATGGCGCTGAAGATTCAACTCGATAACAGCGGCACGATTATCCTCCTGTCTCTTATACACATCTCCGAGCCCACGAGACCTCTCTACATCTCGTA
>CAJXVN010000088.1 GCA_913060775.1 uncultured Gammaproteobacteria bacterium
GTCTCGTGGGCTCGGAGATGTGTATAAGAGACAGTTGCATCGCCTCGTCCCATTCGATCTCTTTAAATTCGCCCTTGCCACGTTCGCCGACCCGTAGCAGTGGTTTGCTTAGCTTGGCGGGCGAGTGCTGTTTCATGATGCCCGCGCTGCCTTTGCCGCAGAGCACGCCCTTGTTGGTCGGATGCTCCGGGTTGCCCTCTATGTAACGAAGTTCACCATCCTTGAGGTGAACCTTAATACCGCAGCGACACGCACACATATAGCAGGTGGTCAGTTTGACCTCGTCGCTAATAACGGGCGAACGATCGATTACCGGGTCATTGGCTTGGGTGGACAAGGCTCTTCCTTTTGCTGTTCGACAGGCCAACTTAACTGGCTTGCGGTGACCCCTTCAGCTTGAAGCGGGGGTTCTTGTGCCAGAAGTATCTATAAATACAATCGAATAGTATAAAAGATCATCGTCGGTTGGGTGGTGAAAAATGACCGCTACCGACGATTGAGCAGCACACCAATAACCCAGCCCACCAGCAACGCAAATAGCAGTGCTGATATCCCATAGACCACCGGCTGGTGAAGTGCGGCGCCTTCCAGCCGGCTGGTAATACCGGATTTGATCAGATTGAGATGGGTGGTAACGATCAGTGGCTGGTCGCTGGCACCGGTAAGGGCCACTACCTGATAACGGCCGGGTGGTGCATTGGATGGCAAACGGATAGTGGTGCTGAAAGTCCCGGAATCCGGATTGTCCTGAAGTGCTACCCCGGGTAAGAAGAGCGACTGTCGTTCGAGCAGGGATGTATAAGCGTGGTACCAGTTCGGGGTGGGGGCGTGGTTTGTTTCGGGTGGCAATCGCAGATAGTCAAGGATTGACGTTAAGCCGGCAGCCGTAAGCGCATCGTTAAACAGAGGCATCAACTCGGGTAGTGGCTGGCTGCCCGCAATCGCTAGAAATCCCGGTGCCTGCGCCAGGGTATGGGCATCCTCTTCTACCCAAATTCCATTGTGTTTGCCCAGGGGCGCGATCTGCTGGGTCCGCTGGGGACCAATGACCAGTAATAACAGCGGTTGACCCGGGTCACGCTGACCACTGACGGTAACGGTTTCGCCATTAAAAAATAGCCCGGCCTTGACCTGGTCTGGTTGAGCACTAACAGCTGCGGCGGAGGCCGGCAGGGGTATCAACACCCCGATTAACAGCGGGATGATCAATGGGTTCAGAGAGAATAGCCGCATCGGTCTAATGCCCGCCGGTCGTGACCAGCGTGAACAGAAAGTCTGGTCTGCTGGTCAGGTTAAATATCATCCAGCCGCACACGATCAGCACGATAAAGGCCAGTAAGAACCGTAGCTCTTCGCCCCGAAGCTTTGCCCCGGCGCGGGCACCAATTTGCACACCGATGACGGAACCGAGCATTAACAATAGTGCCAGCACCACATCCACCGTCTGTACGCGGATAGCCTGCTGCAGGGTGACATTCGAAGCGACAAAAAGAATTTGAAAAAGTGAGGTGCCAACGACGATGGCCGTTGGCATACCCAGCACGTAAATCATGGCCGGCACCATAATGAAACCACCGCCAATGCCCATGACAGCAGCCAGTATGCCAACCAGAATACCCAAACCAATGGGCAGGAATGCACTGATGGTGACCTCGGACGTGGGGAAATGCATTTGCCAGGGTAGCTGCTGACGCCAGGTGTTGGTATCCGCCGGCACTTCAGGGCTCGGTTCGTTGCGACGGCTCTTTAGATTCGCGCGAATACTCTCCACCATCATCATTAATCCGATCAGACCTAGCAGGACGACATAAAGTAGTTTGATGACCAGGTCGATCTGGCCACTGGCCATTAACCAGGCAAACAGCGAGACTCCCAGGGTAGAGCCGATGAGTCCGCCAACCAGCAACATGATGCCCATGCGCAGGTCCACTCGACCGCCTCGCCAGTGGGCAATCACGCCTGACAGGGATGCTGCCGCGAGCTGATTGGCCTCGCTGCCCACCGCAATAGCCGGGGGGATACCAATAAAAATAAGAAGCGGGGTGAGCAGAAAGCCGCCGCCAACGCCGAATAGCCCGGACAGGAAGCCGACCCCGCCACCAATGGCTAACAGCAAAAACAGGTTAACCGATACTTCGGCGATCGGCAGGTAGATATGGATCATGAATTAAGCAGTGGTTTCGGTTAAGTGGATGTCCGTCAGGCTGCGCACCAGTTTTAAACGTTCGTCCGCAGAGGCGGGAATTGAAGCGCGAGCCTGCAAGGCTTGAATTGCTCCCTGCAGCCCTGTCTGATTGGCGATTTGCACGTTGAGTCCCGGCCGGGCATTGAGTTCGAGCAACAGCGGTCCGAGGTCGCGGTCCATGACAATATCCACACCCAGATAGCCGAGTCCGACGGTATCCGCGCAGGCGATGGCCATTTTCAATATTGTATCCCAGTGGGGAATTTTCAGCCCGGAAGTAGTCATGCGGGTATCGGGGTGGGTCGTGCAATAGCGATTATGCAGCACTCCGCCGCGACTCTCCCCGGTCGACATATCGATCCCGACCCCCTGCGCTCCCTGGTGAAGATTCGCCTTGCCATCCGATTCACGGGTGGGTAACCGCACCATGGCTGCCACCGGGACGCCGCGAAACACGATGACGCGAATGTCCGGTACACCCTGAAAAATAATATCCTCAAAGAAGGGATCGAATTTCACCCGGTATTCGATGATCGCTTTGTCGGCAACGCCGCCCAGGCTGTACATGCCGCTCAGAATGTTCGACACATAATGCTCGACTTCGCCGAGGCTGATCAGATCACTACTGGGTTTGCGAAAGTGATCCCCGAAGCGGCCGGCGATCACTAAAATGCCGTTACCTCCGCTGCCTTTCGACGGTTTAATGACGAACTCATCGTGGGCCGCAAGCAGAGTGGACAGGTGACGAGTCTCGCGCTGATATTCAACGACTGAATAGAGCTCGGGTACGGCAATACCCGCGTCCAGCGCAAGTTGTTTGGTGATTAGCTTGTCATCCACCAGCGGATAGAGATGGCGTGGGTTGTAGCGCATGATCAACTCGGCGTTACGCCGGTTAATACCAATAACACCATTTTTTTTTAGCAGTGAGGGCCGAGCGAATAAATTGATCATTATTGTCTGGATACCAACGAACGAAAGCGGTGTAGTTCGGTGAGTCGGTAGCCGGTGTAGCGGCCCATCCATAAACTCAGACCAAGCAGTACCAGTAACATTTCCGGGAAGACAAACATCACGTAAGTAAGCTGCTCGCTGCTCATTAGCAGGTAGCCAATGCTTGCGACGAGCAGGCTGCCTGATCCCTGATAGAGCGCCTCGCGGGCGCCGTGCTCTTCCCAGGTAATGGACATACGTTCGATGGTCATGGCTAGAATCACCATCGGAAAGAGCGCGACCGAAAGCACTCTTTCAGCGCCCATCTGGTTGCTAATTAAGCTGAGCACCAGCATCAGGATCAGGACAATAATCAGGATAGCGGTAAGCCGCGGCACCAGCAGCAGCATTAGCCGCTCCAGATAAAAGCGGATAAACAGGCCGATCAACACAATTGCGGAGAAGGACACTAACCCCCAGAACAGTTGAGTTTCTCGAAAGGCCAGTGCCATCAGGATTGGCATAAAAGTGCCGAAGGTTTGAACGCCAATGAAGGTTCGGAAAATCACCACCACCAGTGCGCCGATTGGTAGCATCAGCAACAGGCGGTAAACATTCTGGTTCGGCACCGGTAATGCAATTGGCGACATGGAAAGTAGCGCAGAATCAAGCGGTTCGGCGCCAAGTCGCGTGACTTCGATCAGGTCGCGGTAACTACTGGTCACCGAAAACTGGACCTCTGCCCGGTCTCCCCCGGTTAGCTCTATCAGCGGATTATTGCCCGTTTTCCAGGCAAGAAAATTGTCGGGTATGCCTTCTGCGCCGCTATAGGGGTCGAATGTCAGCCATCGGTCGCCGTTATGCACCTGTAATAACTGTCGTAGCTTCACGTCATTGGTGGCTTCGCTCAGTGGTATGCCCCAGAGCACCCGGCCGGGAATACGCACCCCTTTAAGAATGTCGATAATGGTTAGTGTCCAGGCTTTACCGGAGTTGATGTCGCTGCGTACCAGCGCGACATTTTCATTCGGTTGCTCGGCGTTGAGTTGCTGCAGTAACTCCCGTGTGTAGGTGGCTACGTCAGCCGATTCTTTGCGGACGTCATCGATAATCGCGCGTATCGCCGAGGCGTAGGGCTCTTCAAAATCCGGAGGAAACGGAAAATCGGGTTTTTCCTGCCACGCGACCTGTTTGGTAGAAGGGGCGACAAACAGGCGATAGTAGAGCAGCTGTTCGCCCCGTGCCCGTCGAACAGCCCACTGGGCTACGCGAGATTCCCGCTTTTCCTGCAGCGCCAGACCGTACTTGCTGGAAATAAAGTCCTCATCCAGTATTGACAGCCCTGGGGTGATTTTCGGAACGGTGAAATCAACAATCGCGGGACCGCCACTGCCCTTGAAATTAACTTTTGCCTGCACAGTCCAGGTTTTAGTCTGTTGATTGGGGCTCATCGGCAGGCCGAGGAAAACGACCTTGTACCCGCCGATTGTCAGGCCGATACCGATCAGGAGGAAACCCCAAATTTTTACGGACATATCTTTTACAGAGATCAATAGTTTTCCCGGGGAGCGTCGCTACTAATCAGGGGCATCGGCCCTGGGTGGTGAAGGTCTCGCTGGAGTCAATCACTGCAACCCCGCTGAGGAATCGCCGTCCAAGTAACACCGGGTAATTGAATTGATGTCGATCAGCCAGCGTAAATTCGGCCTTATGCAGATAGCCGTTGAAACAGATTTCCAGTTCCACAACCGGCCGATCGTCGTGGTTCCCATCATGGTTCTTGATAATGACATCGCGTTGAAGCGGTTCTTCCATGATCAGTTGGTGAACTCGCTTTCGAGTATCTTCCATCACCAGGGTGAAGCCGACCCAGGGTTCGTCTCCCCGTTCAAATCGAGTAATGTCCTTGGCATAAATCGAGGAGGTTTTTGCCCCCGTGTCTAGCTTGGCTTTGACCAGAAAATCGTGCCCTGGAAAGGCGATTTTCTCGAGCCAGCCAGCAATGACGATGCCGGTCACTGGTTTTTCAGCGGCGACCTGGGGTCCCCAGCCCGTTAAGGTTACGGCGATGATAGCGAGCAGAAGTCGAGCAGGGGTCATGAAGATCTGGTCCGGTTGATGTGATGAGTTTTCAATGTTTACGGCTAACGACCGGCAGTCGATGGCCAGGGTTTTTCCCGCGGGCTGACACAGTCAGCGAAGGCTCAGCAGATACATTAACTACCATAATAAGACATGGGCTTACGGGTGGTTTGCGTTAAGACTGCTGGTTTGTTCCCGGTGGTTAGCACCGGGGTCACACCCGTTAAGTTAGTAGACCTCAGGCAATGGGTGCCGGTTGCTTATTGTATTCACGGTCGGATTGAATTGTTGATGTTTTTAATAGAGGTCGACGGGGTCGACATCGATTGACCAGCGAATTTGCCGGTTAGTTTTAGTATCCAGCAGTGCAATAGCTCGGTGGAGTTGCTGGTGCAGGGGTGCGCGGTCGGTTGCCTGAAAAAGCAGCTGTGCCCGATAGTGTCCGGCGCGCTTGGGCCTGGGTGCCTGTACCGGGCCCCAGGTGTCAATCTGGGTGCTGCCGGGCAGTTGCTGGGTGAGTGAGGTCAGGCAATCCATGGCTTTCAATGGGCCGGTGGCTTCCGCCCTTACCAGTGCCAGATGTTGAAACGGCGGAAATCCGGTGATTTCACGCTCGCTAAGCAATTCGGCCGCTAGCTGAGTGTAATTTTTGCTCAGTAGTTGTTGCCAAAGCGGGTGATGGGGCTGGTGGGTTTGAATCAATACCCGCCCCGGTTCCTCGCCCCGGCCACAGCGGCCGGCCACCTGATAGATCAGCTGGGCCAGCTTTTCGGCGGCGCGAAAGTCGGTGGCGAACAGGGCCTGATCGCAATCAAGAATGCCGACCAGGGTGACGTTAGGGAAATGGTGGCCCTTGGCAAGCATCTGTGTGCCAAGCAGTATCTGGGCCTCGCCGGAATGAACCTGCTCGAGGTGGCGATCAAGAGCACCCTTTAGCCGGGTGGAATCGCGATCAATGCGAAGCACCGTCTGGTCAGGAAACTGTTGACGCAGCTCTTCCTCAACCCTTTCTGTGCCGGCGCCAATGGGCACCAGCGTCTCGCCGTTACAGCTTTCGCAGTGGCTCGGGGGTCGACGTTCACTGCCGCAGTGGTGACAGACCAGCAGGTTGCGATTCTGGTGATAAGTAAAGGCCGTGTCGCAACGGCTGCACTCGGGCACCGCACCGCAGTCATCGCAAAGCTGCACGGGGGCATAGCCCCGACGGTTTAAAAAAAGCAGCACCTGCTGACCTCGTTGTAGATGGTCACGAACTTCTGCCCGCAGGGATGCCGAGACCATGCCGCGCATCCGCTGATGGCGGGCGTCGACCACCTCCAGTTTGGGCATGCTGCGATTGCCAGCCCGCTCGGGTAGTTTGAGGTGCTGGTAACGACCGGTATTGGCGGCGTGCAGGGTTTCCAGCATGGGCGTTGCGCTGCCAAGTACCAGGGGAATGTTCAGGTTACGCGCCCTCACTGCTGCCAGATCGCGGGCGCTGTACCGGAATCCCTCCTGCTGTTTAAAGGAGCCGTCGTGTTCTTCATCAATGATGATAATGCCGCCGTTAGCCAGGGGAGTGAACAGGGCGGAGCGAGTACCAATAATGATCTTTGCGTCGCCGTTGGCGGCAAGCAGCCAGGCATTGTGGCGCTGCAGGTCGGTGAGGCCGGAGTGCAGCAGCACGATGGGTACTGCAAACCGCTGGCGAAACCGGTCGATGGTCTGGGTGGTCAGTCCAATTTCTGGCACCAGCACCAGGGCCTGTTTGCCTCGGTTAAGGACTTTGTTCACCAGTTGTAAATAGACCTCGGTTTTGCCACTACCGGTAACTCCATCGAGTAGGAACGGCTGAAATCTATCCAGGCCCTCGGCAACGCTGTCCACGGCTTTTTGCTGGTCGTTGTTCAGGGTGAGCGGCGGTTCATCACCTTTGCCGGACCAGCTGTCGAAATGTTGTTCAACCTCCACCAGCTGCTTCTCGATCAGGGTGCGCATGGCCGGTCGCCAGTTAGGTAATTCGTCATCGAGCTGGCTGGCGGTTTTCGCAGCGGCCTTTAACTGGTTGTGGATGGCGTGCTGTTTTTTCGCCCTTTGCTCGGGCGGGTTATGCTCGCCCAGTTCAGTGAGTCGCCAGCGCTCTTCGGGGTGTGGCGTAGCCGGCTGTCCCTGACGCAGGCGAGTCGGCAGGGCGCTGAACCAGACTTCGCCAATCGGGTGGTGATAATAACGGCTGGCCCAATTCAGTAGCTCAGTGATTTCGGTGTTCAGCAGGGGGCGATCATCGATCACCCTTAACGGCGATTTAAGCTTGTCCGCGGGTAGATCGCTATGGGGGGCAGAGCCGGCAACCAGGCCAATTTTTTTGCCACGGCCAAAAGGTACTTCAACTCGGCAGCCGACGGCGATCGGCTGGTCACATCGGTAATCGAACAGTGTTCTTAGTGGCAGGTCGAGGGCTACTTTTAAGATGCCACTCATTGGCGACTACTGGTGATATTGGGGGCTGAGCTGCTGTACGGCCTCAATCATGGCACCGACGTGCTCTGGCTTTACCTGCGGCGTGATGCCGTGACCAAGGTTGAAAACGTGGCCATTGCCGTGACCAAAACCCTGCAAAATACGACCGACTTCGGCTCGAATTACCTCAGGGTTGGCATAGAGCACGGTGGGGTCCATATTGCCCTGCAGTGCCACCTGGTCACCGATCTGCTGACGGGCAAGGTGGATGTCAGTCTGCCAGTCGAGGCCGACCATGTCACAGCCGCTGGCGGCTATGTCAGTGAGCCACTGGCCACCGCCTTTGGTGAACAGGGTTATCGGCGTGTCCGGATGGCGTTCCTTTACCCCGGCAATAACCCGTTGCATGGGCGCCAGTGAGAAGGTCAGGTAGGCCGGGGTTGAGAGGACGCCACCCCAGGAATCGAAGAGCATCACGGTATCAGCGCCCGCCTCTATCTGATTACAGAGGTAATCAATCAGCGCGTTACAAACTTTGCTGAGCACTTCGTGAGCCAGTTCCGGGCGGTCGTAAATGAGCTGTTTGGTCGCGCGATAGTCCTTGCTGGCACCGCCCTCTACCATGTAGGTGAGCAGGGTCCAGGGACTACCACAGAAGCCAATCAGGGGTACGCGGCCATTGAGCTCGCGCTTGATGCTGGCGACTGCCTTGAAGACGTAATCGAGACTATCACTGATGTTCGGGGTTGCCAGTTCACGGCAGGCGCGTTCGTCAGTAAGTGGTCGGCTGAACTTGGGTCCTTCGCCTTCGACAAAATAGAGTCCGAGCCCCATGGCATCGGGGATAGTGAGTATGTCCGAGAACAGGATGGCGGCGTCAAGCGGGTAGCGTTCCAGTGGCTGCAGCGTCACTTCGGTGGCCAGCTCCGGGGTGCTCATCAAGGTGATAAAGTCGCCGGCTTTCGCACGGGTCGCTCGATATTCGGGCAGGTAGCGTCCCGCCTGGCGCATAAACCAGACCGGAGTGCGATCCACCGGCTCGCGACGGATGGCCCTTAACAGGCGGTCGTTTTCTAACTCAGCCACGGGAGGCTATAAATCCATGCTGTCGAGAAAGGCGTAGGCGGCATTACGGCCATCGTGAACCGCCGTCACCACCAGGTCAGACCCACGGGACATATCGCCACCGGCAAAAATTCGGGGGTTGCTGGTCTGACCAACGCTGCCGGTTCCCTGCACTTTAACCCGGCCATCTTTGTGGAACTCGACACCAAACTGTTCGAGCCAGTGGGGTGGGTTGGGGCGAAAGCCAAAGGCGACCAGTACTGCATCCGCGGCAATAATTTCTTCGCTACCGGGAATCGGCTGCGGCGAACGGCGGCCATTAAGATCCGCCGGGCCCAGTTCCGTGCGCACCACCTTCAGGCCTTCAACTTTGTCATCGCCGACGATTTCCAGCGGCTGGCGATTCCAGAGAAATTCGACACCTTCCTCTTTGGCGTTGACGAGTTCGGCGCGAGAGCCGGGCATGTTGGCCTCGTCTCGGCGATAGACACAGGAGACGCTTCTGGCGCCCTGGCGAATGGCTGTGCGGTTGCAGTCCATGGCAGTATCGCCACCGCCCAGCACCAGAACGTTTTTGTCTTTCATGTCGATAAAAGGCGAGTCAGCCGCGCCCATGCTGAGCTGTTCGCGGACATTGCCAATCAGGTACGGCAGGGCCGGGTAAACGCCCGGAAGCCCCTCACCGGGGAAGCCGCCATCGACAAATTTGTAGGTACCCATTCCCAGGAAGACGCCGTCGTACTCGTCGAGTAGTTGTTCCATGGAAATGTCTTTGCCGACTTCGGTATTGAGCTGGAATTTAATGCCCATGTTCTCAAACACTTTGCGGCGGAGGGTGATGACGTCTTTGTCGAGCTTGAATCCGGGTATGCCAAACATCAACAGACCACCGATTTCATCGTACCGATCATAGACCACGGCTTCGACGCCGTTACGGGCCAGAATGTCGGCGCAGCCGAGGCCGGCGGGACCGGCGCCGATGATGGCCATGCGTTTGCCGGTCGGGACTACATCGCTCAGATCAGGCTGCCAGCCCTGCTTCAGGGCAGTATCCGTAATGTATTTTTCTACCGAGCCAATGGTGACTGCTCCCAGCCCGTCATTGAGGGTGCAGGCACCTTCACAAAGACGGTCCTGCGGACAGATGCGTCCGCAAATTTCTGGCAGGGAGTTAGTCCGGTTGGAAAGCTCCGCAGCTTCCATTAACCGGCCTTCTTCAACCAGGGCAAGCCAGTCCGGAATGAAATTATGGACGGGGCATTTCCATTCGCAATAAGGGCTGTCTCTTATACACATCTCCGAGCCCACGAGACCTCTCTACATCTC
>CAJXVN010000089.1 GCA_913060775.1 uncultured Gammaproteobacteria bacterium
GGGCTCGGAGATGTGTATAAGAGACAGATCCCGAGGGGCGCGCCCCAGCCGCCAATGGCATAGCGCTGGGCGCCGTTCTCCGCCAGTTGCCACCCCAGAGCGCCCACGGTCGCCAGGATAGCCAGCGCGCAGAGCAGTCCCAGTGATTTTGCCAGCGGCGAAAACAAAAAGCAGGCGATGCCGCCGATCAACGGCAACAGGATGAGCACGATGGCCCACGGAATCTCCACCATTTCGCTGGTCATGCGTACCCGCCCGGCAACCGGCCGGCCGCCTGAGAGCCGCTGCGGCTGATGGCGTGGCTGGTCATCGGGTTGGCCATTGTTTCAATGCTGGTGGCTCCCGGTTAGTTCGGTTTTTCATCGTCGAGTGCTGTCTGTCCAGTGACGGCGTAGACCTTCAACATCAAAATAAGCGCCAGGGCCGTGGCGGATACCGCAACCACGATGCCGGTGATCACCATGGCGTGGGGTACCGGATCCGGCGGGGCATCGGGGTGACGGCCGGCCAGTGCAACCAGCATCAGAAAAACCCCGCTACCCATCACATTAATCGCGAGGATTTTGCGGAGCAGATGGGCGTGAATAATCAGCGCGTAGAGGCCAAGAACAAACAGGCCGACACCGACCAGCGCGTAGAGAAACGGCTGACTCACGGGTGTTGATTCCCGTGGTCTGGTTCTGTTTTTTCTGGATCTGCTTTTTTTGGTCCCAGCCCTGGTCGATTACCCAGAAACAGGGCGGCCAGGGTGGCACCAATGGTCAGGGTGGCGGCCGTTTCAATCAGCAGTATCAGACCACCGGCCAGCGCCGGCGGATATTGCAAAAATGCACCACCGATTAGTAATAGCCCTGCGCCAACAAGAATGAACAGACCCAGGCCTGAGATCAGCACCACCCTCAGCAGCATTCCCGAAAAGCAGTCGCCGAGACGCCAGCCGGCCAGTTGCAGCAGCACGCCAGCAGCCCCCAGTACCGATCCGGCCTGAAAGGCTCCCCCGGGCGCGTCAGCGCCCACCCACAACAGGTAAGCCGCCACCATAATTAGCATCGGGGCCAGCACACGCGACAAGGTGTCTAGCGTCGGTCCGGGGGCGGTATCCTGGTAATCAGCAAGGCCGCCCAGCGACCAGACCCCGAGCAGTGCTATCAACAGGACGGCCATTTCAAGCAGCGTATCGTAGCCCCGAAAATTGAGCAGCACGGCAGTCACGGGATTGCCAACGCCGGTGGTGTTCAGCTGCGCGGCGACCTGGTCGCCCAGTCCAGCGGGGGACCGGCTCAACACGAGCATGACATAGGCCAGCCACCCGCCAATGGCGGACAGGAGCAACATGACTAACCAACGAAACGCCTTCCCGGTAGCAGGGTTAGTGATCGACAAGATCGCTCTCCCCATCGCCGGTGACTGGATTCGCTGGTTGGTTGCTGGTGTCGAGTCTTGCCAGGGCCGCCAATAACAGGGCACCTGTCAGACCCGCGCCAATAGCCGCCTCTGCCAGGGCGACATCCGGCGCATTGAGCCGCACCCAGGCCAATGCCATTAGCAGTCCGAAGCTGAAAAATAGCACGATCGCCTTAAACAGATCCGGCGTCGTCAATGCCCGCCAGGCCAGCCAGAGCAAGCCGGTGCCTAGCAGACCATCGAAGGCCCAATGCAACACCGTTAACGTTTCCAGGGTCGGATGCCCCGTTGCAGTGCCCGGCCGGCAATCAGCTGGGAGACACTGGCCGCCGCGAACATAACCAATACCCAGATGAGTAACAGCTTGCCGACGGTGGCCCAGCTCTGCGATTGGGCCGCCAGCCCCATGACTATCAGCCCCAGGCCCAGGTTGTCCGCTTTGGTCAGCGCATGTAGACGGGTGTAGATATCGGGGAACCGCAACAGGCCCAGGGTCCCGGCCAGAAAGAAAACGCTACCGGCGATCAGCAGCACCGCCGATAACCCGTTAATGAGGGTCATGATTCGCCTCCGCGCCCGGCCAGGCTCGCCGGACAAAGGCTACCGCTGTCACTGCGGCCAGCAGGGCAAACACCAGCGCCACGTCGAGCAGCGCAGGCTGGTTGGCAGCCTGGGCAAGCAGTAACAGGATGGCGACCGAGGTAGTGCCGAACAGCTGGGCTGCCAGCATGCGGTCTGCCACGGTGGGGCCGCGCAATACCCGGTACATTCCCGCGATCAGGTTTAACAACAGGAACAGGGCGAGCGCTAAATAGAGGATGTGCATAGGATCTCTGTAACTCAGTACGAAGGCATAGAGAGGGGCTGCGGGTAGTAGCCAGCGGCTCGCCTGCCCAGAGGAAACGCCGGTTTTATCCTGTAGCGTGATCCATTAGTTTGTTTGAACATTTCTATTCCTCTCCCCATTTTTGAGCGAGATTGCGAACAGTCGAGCCACGACCTGCTCCACGACCTTCAATTCCGCTAACACGTTTTGTTCGGTATCGAGCGCATGGACGATCAACTCATCGGGTTCTAGCTCGGCGCTCAGGGTGCCGGGTAGCAGACTCACCGTATTGATTAGAAAAACCCGGGGCAGTCCGGGGGGCAGCAGCAAGGGGTATTTAACGATGCCGGGATTGATGGGTATCTGCGGGTGAAACGCGCGCCACGCCACATCCGTACCACCGCGAAGGGATTGCCACACAAAAAAGGGTAGAAAATAGACGAACCCGGTCAGCGACCAGGAAAAAGGTGGAACCAGTGCCAGGCTGATCAACGTCGCAATCAATACGGTGGGTAGCCCTACCAGCCATGAGTCCACAGCCCCGCCGGTGAGCGCCCACCAGACCAGTGCGAAGGCACCCAGTCGTAATGCCCCGCTGCCCACATAACGCGTTACCCGATGACCATCAGGTCTGTCAGATGAGTCGGGGTGAGACGGATCGGTTTTCTGGCTGGCATTCACTATCACTCATGTCATCCTGCAGCGGTTAAGCACTCGGCGAGTGCCACCTGGTGATTAAAACGACCGTGACCCGTCTTCGGTCAACCAGGCGCCGGTTGCCGGTGGAGTGTGAATTGCTCAGTGCCGGGAGAGCAGCTTTTTCATATTGATTGTTACAAGCATGACACAATTAAGGGTCCCTCGACGGACAGAGTTAAGGTTTCACCCTTCAAATCAGTAGTCCCACCGATTCGCCCTGACACCGAACTCATTCAGGCTGAATAATAAACTGAGCGTTTAGACTTATGGAATCATCCGAAAACAGTCCGGTCCCCCCACTAGAACGGTTTTTGCACGCATTTCAGCTCGATGAGCAAGGTGGTGTGGCCACCGTCACTGATCTGGAAAAACAGGGACACCCGCAGTGGTTTCATCTGGACTACTCGGATGCCGAGGCAGAAAACGCGTTGGCGTCACTGGGAATCGACGTTGCGGCGATCGAGAGCCTGGTGCGAACTGACACCCGCCCGCGGTCTACCAGCTTTGATCATGGCGTGCTGCTCTCCCTGCGAGCCATTAACATCAACCCCGGAGCAGACCCGGAGGATATGGTCTCCCTGCGGATATGGATTGAAGCTGATCGGGTGGTGACGGTGCGCCAGCGCAGGGTGTTCTCAATACAGGAGATCCGTCAGCTACTGGAGCAGGGTAAGGGCCCGACCAGTCTCGCAGAACTGGTGCTGCAGATCATTGAAGGACTCACTGAGCGGGCCTCACTCTTTGTTGGTCGGCTGGAAGACCGTGTGGATGAACTCGAGGCGCTCAGCGAAACCAGTAAACCGGCTGAATTACGCGGACAGGTAGCCGCACTGCGTCGTCAGGCCGCGTCGGTGCGTCGTTATCTGGCACCACAGCGCGATGCCATGGAGCAGTTTTCCCGCGTAGTCCGTCAGTACATGGGCGAAGACCAGACCTACCGGGTGCGGGAGCAGTCAGACCGCCTGACCCGCTACGTGGAGGATCTGGACCTGCTGCGCGAGCAGGCGATTGTGCTGCAGGAACAGCTGCTGAATACCATCGCAGAGCAGCAAAACAGTCGCATGTACGTATTGTCGATCATTACCGCCGTATTTTTGCCCATTACCTTTCTGACCGGCGTGTTCGGCATGAACGTTGGCGGCCTGCCGGGCACGGATACCCGTCTCGGGTTTACGGTGGTGGCAGTTGCCACCGCCGCAATCGTCGCACTGGTGCTGGGCCTGTTTAGATGGAAACGGTGGTTCTAACCGTTGTACACCCGCGTTAGCTCACCGCTTCCCGTTGTTCCGGTTGATGGAGCGTAAGGGCCCCGTTGAGGTGAACGTCCCGCTGCGGGAAGGCGATCACTATGTCGTTCTCGTTAAAGACCTCGTCAATGGCAAAGCGTAGATCACTGCGAATCTTGCGCAGGTCTTTTTCGGTGATGGCATTTACCCAGAAATACCCGCCAAATAGCAGGGCGCTATCGCCAAAATCCTCAAAGAATACGGCCGGCTCCGGATCGGCGAGCACATCGGGATGGGCTTCCATGATTTCCTGAAACAACTCCGCAACCCGTTTCACCGGCGATCCATAGGCCACACCGACCTTAACCTCGCTACGGGCCAGATTGTCCACCAGCGTCCAGTTGACCACGGTGTTTTCAAGCAGATGGCTGTTGGGAATCAGCAGATGCACGCCGTCGGTGCGGCGAATGCGGGTCGACCGCGCGTCGATCGCCTCGACCCGGCCCCGGGCATCGGCCACTTCTAAAAAATCACCGATGCGAATCGGTCGTTCCCACATCAAAATCCAGCCGCTGATGAAGTTATTAATGATGGTCTGGGCACCAAAACCAATCCCAATGGCCACGGCGCCCGAAATAAAAGCAAAGGCGGTGAGAGGCACATTCATCACCTCCAGTGCCGTTAAGGCGACGACGACCATTGCCACAATGTTAAAAGCGCGGATGATCAGCTGAATCAGGTTGGCGTCCACATCCCGACGAATCAACTGCGTCCGCAAATGCTCGGCCAGCCGTCTCACCACGAGAAAGCCCAGTAATAAAATCAGCGGTGCGAGTAATAGTTCGCCGACACTGACGGAGACTTCTCCCCATTTGATTTCAGTGTCTAGGGTTAGATGAAGCTTATCCAGAAAAGCGTTGATCTCGTCCATTTCGGATTCTCGCAATGGGCTAACTAATTGGCGCCTATGGTAGCGGCTGATCAGCCGTTCTGATACGCAGGGTTTTGATGGGCCGAGGCTGGCCTGATTATCAATCGAAATCGGGGTGAGAGGACTGCCTAAATTTCGGGGGCCTGATGGCTGTTGTGGGAAGGGTAATGGTTTAGTGAGTTACGGAGCTGTTCTGGAAGGGCAGCAAGTGTGTTGGCTATTATTAATGTTAATTATCACTTTAATTATTAACCGTAAGGTAATGAAATAAAACAATAAAGTTTATGTTTTTTCTTAGCAGTGTATCGACAGCTGCGCCTCTTTCCACTCTTTTCCGTAGGGCACGGTGGGTTGAAAAAACAACTCCACCGCCGGCGAAATATCCATGAAGCTCATCGCCAGTTGCATCAGGTTTTCGACCGGTGCTGGCCGTTGCTGGTCGTACGGGTACTGGTTAAGAAACTCCATGATCGCCGGCATTGCCGGTAGTAGCGCGTCGTAGCACTGCTGCAATTCAGCCATCTCGACCGATGTCCGTTTTGCGTAACGGGCGGCAAAGGTTGGTAGCGCCCATTCGTCAGCCAGGGATTGCAGGTGGTTGAATTCGTCCGGTAGTGGCTTGCTCATATTAATCAGTCTCCCGGTTAGGCTTTGCCAATGGCCTGGGCCAGTACCTGGGCATGCTGGCGAATACCCAGTTCCATGTCACTAAGCTGGAAAGCGTCGATGGCGCCGGAGAGCAGCATGGGTTGCGTCCGTTCTACCGTGCTCAAATCCTCCAGTACCACGTCCCAGAGCATGATAATGGTTTGTTCCATCGCGACCCGCTCGGCGGCTGTCTTTGGTGGCACCGTGTAGAGGGTGGTTTCGTAACGACAGCTATCGACACTAATCGGCCAGTAGCGTTGGCACAGAATCCAGCCGTTGGCAGTGTAGTAGGAGAAGTTCGGGAAAATCTGGTGGACGTCGAATGCCCAGGTGTCGGACTGACTGGGGTTGACCCCCGGCGGCAGTTTGGTGAGCCCCTGTTCATCGCTGTGCTTGGGCACGTAGGTGGCAGCAGCCGAGTACTGAATGTTAAGTCCCGCAGCCGCCGACGGTGTTTGCTGGGGATTGGCGTAGGCCGAAATTGTCCAGTGGCGCTCGTGCAGTTTCACTGCCTGCAGGTGGCCAAAAGGGTTGTCCTCACTGTTGAAGGCCCCGGGGGCTGAGCGCCGATGCAGGCCGATGACGTGGTAAGCCTCATTAAATGCATCCATTACCAGTTTCCAGTTACATTGCAGTTCGGAACTGATGGTGGCTATGGGGGCATAGTCCTGGTGGGGAAAACCGCTCAGGTCACGGCCGAGGTCGCCCAGGTATTCCGCCAGGGTGTGCTCCGGCGCAGCCGCCAGGTTGATAAAGACATTGTCCTCCCAGAGATCGCAATGAATTTCCCGCAGTCCGAGCTGGGTTTTATCGAGCACAAAATTATCCGCATCGGGCATACCTTTCAGGCTGCCGTCGAGCCCGTAGCTCCAGTTATGAAATTCACAAATAAAGCCCTGGCAGCCTCGACCCTCGCTCTCCAGCGATACCTGATGACCACGGTGCTGGCAAACGTTGTGAAATGCCCGCACCTGGCCGTCAGCACCACAAACCACCAGAATTTTGGTGTCGCCAATTTCCAGGTCGCGAGTGAAGAAATCCCCCGGTTCCCGAACCTGGTCCCGGCGGCCCACGCTGAGCCAGCTGCGTTTGAATACGCGCTCCTTTTCCAGCTCAAACGTTTCTGCGGAAATATAGGGCTCCACCGGCAGGGGAGCGGTATCAATCCTCGGGTATTGCTGCGTAAAACCGGATTCTTTACCCATTGTTATCCTCCTGATCCGCCTGGCTTTAAATCACTCGTCGACGTAGGCCACCGCCGCGATCTCAACCAGTAGCTCCGCGTTAACTAGCTCCTTAATGCCGATGGCAGTGGCCGCGCAAACATTGGTGGGAAATACTTCGCGTTTAATCGTAAATAATTCGCCTACCGGATCCATCAGTGATTCGCTTGCCTGCGGCTTAACAATAAAGGCTTTCATTTCAATAATGTCGTCGCCGCTGCCGCCAGCCCGCTCAAGAACAGCCTTCATGTTATTCAGGGCCTGGCGGGCCTGGGCGGCAAATCCTTTGGCCGGGGTGAGGGTTTCGTCCCAGCCGACCTGGCCGGAGATATAGATCAGGTTGCCCCGCCTGACCGCCTCAGCAATACCCAGCTGGGTGTACATCTCTTCGGTAGCCGGGGTGTGCACAACAGTTGCTTTAGTCATGGCGGTGCTCTCACTTTGCGAATTAGGATGTCTGGGTCACGTGTTCACTTGATCACAGGTTCGCGCCGGGCCCTCAGGGCGCGCCGCCACTAAAGGCGTGACGAACAATATTGTGCGGATGTCGAAATTCGGGGATGACGTAGTCGCCAATCAGCCGCAAGGAGTTCATGATTTTTTCGTGGGACATAAAACCGTCGACCCGCAAAATTACTTCGTCGTAACCGAGGTCCTGCAGGCGGCGAATCTGTTTGATGAAAAACTCCGGCGAGCCAACCATCATCGAGGGCGTGGTTTCAAGGAAATACTCCAGGTCGTTCACTTTGTCGGCGAACTGGGTAACGTCATTGAAATAGGCGTAATCCGCCGATTTTTTGGCCATGGGTGCATAGAGAAACTGCAGCGCCTGGGCAAATTCCAGCGCGCCTGGGCCGCCGACGGCGTGGGCCCTTTCGTCGGTCTCATCGCAGTAGGCGGGCAGACACAAAAACCCCAGCGAGTTATTCACCACTGAGGTGACAGGATCGGTCGGTGACTGAATATGCTGATGGTAAGCGTCGGCGTGAGCTTTGACCGTGTCCCAGCCGGTGTAGTGGTCCATTGCCATTACGCCCAGCCCTTTATTGGCGGCCTGGGTGATTGACTCCACGCTGGTGGCGGCAATGCTTAATGGTGGGTGAGGGTATTGCAGGGGTTTCGGTGTCAGCGGCACCGGTTCCGGAATATTCCAGAACCGACCCTCATGGCTAACGGTTTCCTGGGAGAAGGCTTTGACGATGATATCCATCGACTCCCACATTTGCGCCTTGGTGTCGGCTGCCTCGACGCCAAAAGCATCGAGCTGGGCCGGCGTGTTTGAACGCCCCAGACCGAGCTCCAGGCGACCGTCGGACACCAGGTCAACCGTCGCCGCCTGTTCGGCCGTGCGTATCGGGTGGTTGAACTCCAGGCCAAGGCGAATCATGTGCCGCAGACGAATTTTGGAGGTGTGCTGGGCTACCGCGCCGTAGAGCACTTCGGTGGAGCTAATGCCAAAGCCGCCGTGGAAATGCTGCTCCGAGCAGCCCCAGATATCGAAACCCATTTCCTCCGCAAACGCCGCCTCGGCGATCATCTGTTTGTAACGCCGATGGTGGGTCATGCCAGAGGGCACACAGCCCTCGGCAATGATGCCGAATCGCATCGGCCGCAACGGTTTGCTGGTGTTATTGTTTGGATCGTCCATCTGGTTTTCCTCTCCCAGGGATAAAAATTACGGCGTTAATGACTCGCTTGCAAAGGTTTCAATGTGCTGCTGAGCCAGTTCCGGGTCCCGAATCCACGGGAAAAACCGGCTTGGCTGGTTGAATCGGCCGACGAAGTCATCCGCAATGGAGGGGTTCTCCACGCCGGCCATGATCACACTGGCGGCGGCCGGTTCCAGTGGTTCAAGCAGCAGATTATTGAACGCATAAGAGGCTTCGCCAAAACGCTGCCAGTGGCGTTCAAAGGTATCGATCATCCACTGTTCGTCAAAGGGTGCGTCACCCTGGGCGACCACCTGCTCAATCAAGTTTTGTGCGCTCTGGATGCCGTTATTGCCACCCTGACCGCCAATCGGGTCAAAGGCCATGGCCGTGTCGCCGATGGGAGTTACGATGGCTCCGGAGGGTAGTTTGCCTACCGGGTGGCGCACGGTGGGTGGGAATGCCCCTTTGAGCCAGGCCCTTTCATCCATCAGCTGCATGTCCTTAGCCCCCGCATACTCCCAGGGGGCAAATTCGCGGATGAACGCTTTGGCAATCTCAACGCCTTCTGCGCCGGAGGTGCAGTCATTAAATCGGTCCATGGCTGAACCGGGTTTGGCTTCGAACAGGATCGAGTGGCAACGCCGTCCGGTTTTGTGAAAAAACGGGAGCCAGAAGTATTCGCCGTGGGCCGGAAACATATGAAATTTCAGCGCCGAAAATTTCATGCCTGGAAAGCGCTCGGGTTTAACGCCATCAACAATCAACATGCACAACCGGCGTTGCGGCTCGGTATAAACACTGCGGGCGGCGTCGCGCTCAAAAATATCGCCCATCAGTTTGGCCTTGCCAGCCGCGATCACGGTCAGGTCATGACTGGCGGCGATGGTTTCCAGCTCGTCGAGGCCAATGTTCTGAATCACCAGATTGCCGCCCCGGGTTTCAAATTCCTCTATCCAGCGGGAGCATTTGAGACGCAGATCAACCGCCTGTAGCGGGCCAGTAGCTCGACCGATGAGCCGTGGTCCAGGTTCGTCTCCCGGTACCAGGGTTAAATCAACGCCTTCAATTACCGGTTCTGACCCCCAGTAATCCAGGCCGTAGCTATGTTCAATATCGATACTGGCCTGCTGTATGCCGTTTAGGCCGGTGGGTACCGCATCGTTTAGCCAGTTGGCAGCGGTGCGGTCGGAGAACAGACTAACCTCGTAACCCTTATCGACCAGACCAATGGCGCACAGCAGACCGGCCTGACCTGCTCCAATTACGGCAATTTTTCTTTTCAACATAGACCGCCCTGTGTGGTGGGGTTTTCGATTGAATTATTCAAAAACTGTCTCTTATACACATCTGACGCTGCCGACGAAGAGGATAGTGTAGA
>CAJXVN010000090.1 GCA_913060775.1 uncultured Gammaproteobacteria bacterium
TCTACACTATCCTCTTCGTCGGCAGCGTCAGATGTGTATAAGAGACAGGAATAGAGGCGACTCCGGCAATTGGGATGGCCACTACTTCCATGCCGAGCTCGGCGCGAACCAGCACCGCGAAGATGAGCACCGGAGCAAATAATCTCAGTAGCAACTGATTCAGCACATTGGCCACGGTCTGGGCATCCAGGCCACCGGGTTCCAGTCGTTGCCAGACATAACCAGCAACCATGGTTAGCGCCACCGGAATCAAGGCGTCATACATAGATAAAGCATCTCAGGTAAATTTTGGCGGGGGTCGACTCGAACAGGTGCGGCAGCATTGCGGCCCCGAATTAGCACCGTGAAAATGCTTACGGGCAAAACGGAAAAGTCAGGTCGACCTGACCATTATACCTGTGACAACCGCCTGTATCCGATCATCGCTGCCGCAGCGAAGCACTATTTGCCGTTAATACCGCCATCGTCGGGCTGCTGACCATAGTCAGCAAACCGAACCAGCACTTCGGTCATCTGCTCATCCGTTAACAACACCGGCTCACCGGACTGACGGGCGAGCAGGTATTGACTGGCCAGCAGTTCCACCTCAATCGCCAGTTGCAGCGCATCCGACAAATCAGCCCCACAGGCAACCAGGCCGTGGTTGGCCAGCAAGCAGGCCCGGCGCTGCTCTAATGCGGCAATGACCGCTACTGACAGTGCCTCAGTGCCAAATAGTGCGTAGTCGCTGCAGCGAATATCCATCCCCCCGGCAACCGCAACCATGTAATGAAAAGCCGGAATCGGTTGGCGCAAACAGGCCAGCGCCGTCGCCGCACGGGAGTGGACATGGACAATGGCGCCAAACTCGGGTCGGCTGGCATAGATGTCGCGATGGAACTGCCACTCACTGGAAGGCCGCCGCGTTCCTCCGACCACAGCACCGCTCAACGACATCAGCACCAGATCCGTCGCTTCAAGATCACCATATGCCATGCCAGTTGGGGTGATCAAAAACCCGTCCGGGTGCCGGGCGCTGACATTGCCGGAGGACCCACTATTATTACCTGAGCGGTTCATCTCGACGGCAGTATGAATAACATCAGCCGCTAAACTCATGATCGCTCTCCGTAATCAAAACGAGACACTGCCAGCTCGTCCCATAACTCAACACGTTAGAAACGATCCAGTCCGAACTTCAGCAATTAATCCAGAATTTTACAGCTCTTCACCAGGGAGACGCTGCTATCTCGGCGCGCCGGTTTAAACAGCTTCACTTAGCTCAGTGCTTCCGCTTCGGACTACGCCCAATGGTTAACAGGGCCAGCGTGCAGTAACAGACGCGTATCAAGTGCCAAGCGTTCGGCGTAAAAAAGCGATACCTAATACCGACAAATCTTAAGCAGGCATTTTAAGACTGGCTGCACCAAACCGGTGCAATTTGCGCCATTAGTACCCAGTTAAAACCTGCATCAGCCAGGCTTAATGAGTACTAACCCTTATTACTTTTCGTACATTAAGCCCATACAGCCATCGATTCGCTAATCGCTGATTGCCAAAAAAATCGTTTAAAACAAACCCTCTGCCTTATGAACGCCCTGGGGACCACTTGATCACAGGCCTGGGCTGTACCCTACCTGATATCGGGTGCCCACTATAAACTTCAACGCTGGTACGTTCATTGCTATAGAAATTCCGTGGGCGATATTTGATGGTTTCGACATCAAACGCTCTCCGTTAACCAGAAAATACAGAGACGAAATATGAAAGCGATTGTTCCAGTAGCTGGCTTAGGGACGCGGATGCTACCAGCAACCAAAGCGATTCCGAAAGAAATGTTAGCGGTGGTAGATAAGCCGATCATCCAGTACGTGGTTGAAGAAATTGCCGCTGCTGGCATCAAAGACATCGTGCTGGTAACTCATTCGAGCAAAAACTCCATCGCCAACCATTTTGATACCCAGTTTGAACTCGAGACCATTCTGGAAAGGCGGGTTAAACGACAGCTGCTAGAAGAAGTGCAATCGATCACACCAAAAGGCACCCATCTGATACACATTCGTCAGGGACGTGCACTGGGGTTAGGCCACGCCATCCTCGAGGCACAGCCGATTATTGGCCAGGAACCCTGTATCGTCGTTTTACCGGATGTACTACTGGAGCCTGAATCTCAAGAAGGTTCAATCAGCACCAATTTGCAGGCGATGATGGAACGCTATGAAGCCACGGGTGCCAGCCAAATCATGGTAAACCCGGTGCCCCGCGAACAGGTCTCCTCTTTTGGCGTCGTCGATATCGATGGGCTGGATATCCAGCCTGGAGAATCAGCACCTATCCGAGAGCTGGTCGAAAAGCCGCCGGTTGAGCGAGCGCCCTCCAATCTGGCGATCACTGGCCGTTACGTACTGGACGCAAAAATCTGGAACATGTTTGATCTCACACCAGTTGGCGTGGGTGAAGAAATTCAACTCACCGATGCCATTCAGGAGTTACTCAAAAGCGGCGAAAAAGTGGAAGCTTATGGAGTGGTTGGTAAATCCCATGATTGTGGCAGCAAACTTGGGTTGGCCATCGCCAACCTCGATTATGGCCTACGAAACCAGGAAATCGGCGAAGATCTAGCTAACTACATCCAGCAACTTGCCGCTCAAGCCAAACCACTCTCGGATGATTAAACAGACCAGGGTTAATCAAACCTCCCAACGAGCCGCTGGTCGGTGAACACCCCCTTCACGCCTGATCCCGGTTGGGCCACCGAGTGGCTAACCCACCGGGACTGGTCTGGGTTTTTAGGCCGTCACCAACTAGACGCGGGTTACCTGAAACAGGCAAGCGTAGTTTATGCCGGGTTAATTGAAGCCATTCACCACACCCGCGAGCGACTCGGACGCCCGATTATTGTTGGCATTAATGGCGCCCAGGGTTCAGGCAAAAGCACCCTTGCCGACTGGCTCGTCCACGCGTTCAGAGATTTGCCCGGCAAAGACAGCCCAAATTGGCACGCCCTGGCTCTTTCTATTGATGATTTCTATCTCACCCGTCACGCTCGCCAGCAACTGGCCCAATCCATTCATCCGCTTTTAAAAACCCGTGGCGTACCCGGCACCCACGACATGACGCTGGCCCTTGAAACCCTGGATCGCCTCACCGGTTCCCGCCAGTCGGTTCGGGTACCGCGTTTTGACAAAGCCAGCGACGACCGGCTCCCCGAGCATGAATGGCCGGTATTTCAGGCTCCGCTGGACCTGATCGTGGTGGAAGGCTGGTGCCTGGGCATTAGCGCAGAACCCACCTCGAAACTTACCGAACCCGTCAACGATCTGGAGCGAATTGAAGACCCGGACCGAATCTGGCGTACCTACGTCAATCAGCAACTAACGACCCAGTATCCGTCCCTGTATGACCGAATCGATCTCTGGGTGATGCTCCGCGCCCCCGGTTTTGGGGCCGTCTATGACTGGCGAGTTGAACAGGAGCATAAACTGGCAGCGACCGTCCAATCGCGCGCCGGCAACGACCGGACGATGAGCGACGCTGAAATTCACCGGTTTATTCAACATTATCAGCGGCTCACCGAACACGGCCTGAAGACAGTGCCGGACCGTGTGCACTTTCTCTATGAGCTGGATCAACAGCGCCAGGTGACGCACATCACCCACCCCGTGAGGCTGGATTCATGAGTTGCCGGCCGATGATATTTACCGATCTCGACGGTACCTTGCTTGATCATTACAGCTACGACTTTTCTCCTGCGCAGCCGATTCTGAGCTGGCTGGCCGAGCAGAATATTCCGGTGATTCCTGCCACTAGCAAAACCTTTGCTGAACTGCTTGTGTGGCGTTCCCGCCTTTCCAGCCAGGGTCCCTTTATGGTGGAAAATGGTGCGGCGATTTATCTACCAAAAACGGCTGACGGTGCCCCTCCCGATGGATTGATTGAAAAAGACGGCTTCTGGGTTCAGGAGTTCGTTGCAACTCGCCAGACCTGGATCGACCTGGTCGAACAGTTACGCCCCCAGTTCAACGGTTGTTTTCGCTCCTTCACGGAACTGGGAATAGCCGGAATCGCCCAGCTAACCGGGTTAACCGACGAGTCCGCAAACCTGGCGAGACAGCGGCAATACGGTGAGCCCGTTGCCTGGCAGGGTAGCGATCGCGACAAACAGCGGTTTATCGACCAGGTAAATGCTGCCGGCGGGCAGGTTCTGCAGGGCGGCCGGTTCCTGCACATCTCCGGCAACTGCAACAAGGGCGATGCCATGAACTGGCTGGTGACTGAATACCGCCGTCACTGGTCGCCGGACACCACCCTGATCACAATTGCCGCCGGTGACAGTGGTAACGACCGCGACATGCTGGAACGGGCCGATATCGCCCTGATCATCCCGTCACCGGTGCACGAACCACTTTCGCTGCAACGCCAAAGCGGCATCGTTCGTGCAACCACGCCTGGTCCCACCGGCTGGGCCGAGGGAATCAAACAAATAATGGCCGACCTGACTGGCGACACCCGCCCGGCAACGGCTACCCCCTTGAGGAATCAACATGGCTGATTTTCATCAGAACGGTATTGTCACCACCCTGCACAATCTGATTGACCGACCCCTTGCAGACATCGAGACGGACCTGTTGCGATTCAGCCAGGTGAGGCCCCTTGGCCTGCTACTGCCCTCGCTGTTTTCAGAGCTGGAAGGCGAGGCGCTGCCAAAAATCGTCGAACGCCTGAAAGAGGTCCCTTATCTGAACGAAATCGTCATCGGCCTGGACCGAGCAGACGAGCAGCAGTTTCGCCACGCCCTGAAGTTTTTTGCCGCTCTGGGCCAGCACCATCGCCTGCTCTGGAATGACGGGCCGCGCCTGCAGGCGCTAGACGCGGAGCTCAAGGAGCTGGGCCTGGCACCCCGGGAGCTGGGTAAGGGTCGAAATGTCTGGTATTGCATCGGCTACTTTCTGGCGTCTGGCAAATCCGAGTCGATCGCTTTACACGATTGCGACATCCTCACCTATCAGCGCGACCTGCTGGCGCGACTCATTTACCCGGTCGCTAACCCCCAGTTCAACTATGAGTTTTGCAAGGGCTACTACGCCCGTATTGCCAATGGCAACCTCAACGGCCGTGCCAACCGCCTGCTGGTTACGCCCCTCCTTATTAGCCTGAAAAAAGTGCTCGGCCCTACCGAATACCTGGAGTACATGAGCAGTTTCCGTTACACCCTGGCCGGCGAGTTTTCGATGCGTCGGGATGTGCTTAGCAACCTGCGGATTCCCAGTGACTGGGGTCTTGAAATCGGCGTGCTCTCAGAGATGCACCGCAACCACGCCACCAATCAAATTTGCCAGGTTGATATTGCCCAGTGCTACGACCATAAACATCAGGATCTGTCGCCGGACAACCAGCAGGCCGGTTTATCGAAAATGTCCATCGATATTGCCAAG
The DNA here is from genome assembly GCA_913060775.1 of uncultured Gammaproteobacteria bacterium. Lineage (GTDB taxonomy): Bacteria > Pseudomonadota > Gammaproteobacteria > Immundisolibacterales > Immundisolibacteraceae > QNFC01. The sequence goes on from CAJXVN010000090.1 coordinate 5,415, forward strand.
GCCCTGTTCCGGAAACTCGCCACCCAGGGAAAGGTGTTTACCCCGGAAACCTTTCGCAGCATTAAGGCCACCTACTTTCGCGTCGCCCTGGACATGGTTGAAACCTACCGTAACGATGCCCTGATGAACGGGCTTGATTTTGATATTCACGCAGAAGAGCTCGCCGTGGAGATGTTTGCCGGCAACCTGATGGATGCCGGACAGGGGTTTCTGGATAACCCGATGGAAACCCCCTTTATCGCCAGCTGGAATCGCGTCCAGAGCGCCATGCCCGACATATTGCAACGACTCTACGAAGCCGTTGAGGCGGATCATCGTGAATTCTCCCCTGCCAGCTGATCCCCCAAACTTCCTGGCAACCCCCTGACATGACTGACGCGTCTCAACTCGAACTTCTGATAAACCGGGTCACGCACCACCTGGAAGACATTTATGCGGGGCTCGATGTCTCTGCGCCGGAGTTGGCAGCGCAGCTGGTAGACACGCTATTCACCGACCGGCCCATTCACACGCCGTCTGCCCACACCAACCACTGGAACCAACAGGACCTGGTAGTCATTGCCTACGCCGATAGCATTGTCCAGACGGATAAAAAACCGCTGCAGACTTTCCTCACTTTCTGGAACCAGCGGTTAGACAACGTGGCCAGCTCAGCACACCTGCTACCGTTTTTTCCCTACTGCTCCGACGACGGATTTGCCGTCAGCGATTTTTACGCCGTGCGACCCGACCTCGGGGACTGGTCCGATATCGAGGCCATTGCCACCACCACCGACCTGATGGCGGACCTGGTGCTTAATCACGGTTCAGCCGCCAGCGAATGGTTTCAGAATTTCATCGCCGGCAGCGGCCCCGGTCACGATTACTTTATGGTGGTGCCGGCAAACGCTGCCGTCGGCGATGTCGTCCGGCCACGCACCTCCCCGCTGTTAAAGCCGGTAGAGACTGCGTCGGGCACCCAGCATGTCTGGTGTACCTTCAGCCACGACCAGATCGATTTTGATTTTAGAAACCCGGCCGTGCTCCACGAGTTTGTGCGCATCATCCGCTGGTATCTTGACAGGGGCGTCCGTACTTTTCGGCTGGATGCCGTCGCCTTTATCTGGAAAGAACTGGGTAGCAGCTGCCTGAACCTGCCGCAAACCCACGAAATCGTGCGGCTACTCCGGTTACTGGTCGAACACGCCCGACCCGATGCCATCCTGATCACCGAAACCAACATCCCCAACCGCGAGAACCTGAGCTATTTTGGCAACGCCAACGAAACCCACCTGGTCTACAACTTTTCGTTACCGCCCCTGTTGATTAACACCCTGGTCACCGGCAGCTGTCACCATTTAAAGCAGTGGCAGATGAGCATGCCGCCGGCCCAGAACGGCACTACCTACTTCAATTTCATCGCTTCCCATGACGGAATCGGCCTGCGGCCTGCGGAAGGCCTGCTTGATGAGGAAGAAGTGGCCTCACTGGTCAACACCATGATCAAGTTTGGCGGCCAGGTCTCCTGGCGTAACAACAGTCAGGGTTCCAAACAGCCTTATGAGGTCAACATTGCCTTGATTGATGCCTTAAAAGGCACCACCGCCGGTATCGACGACCTGGGGGTGGAACGATTTGTCTGCGCCCATGCAATCATGCTGGCAATGGAAGGCATTCCTGCGCTCTACATCCACAGCCTGCTGGCCACACCCAACGATCATCAGCGGGTTGAAAGAACCGGCCAGAAACGATCCATCAATCGCCATCAATGGCAATTCGAAACCCTGTCCGAACGACTCGACGATCCACAAAGCCAGCATCACCTGGTTTTTCAGCGGCTAAAAAACCTGATTGAGATTCGTCGCTCCCAGCCCGCTTTTCACCCCAACGCTACCCAGTTCACCTTGCATATCAGTGATCAGGTATTTGGTTTCTGGCGGCAGAGCATCGACCGCCAGCAGAGCATTTTCTGCATTTTTAATGTTACCGATACTCAACAAAATTTAGACCTGAGTAGCCTGAACCTGATCATCACCGACCACTGGCAGGATCTAATCAGCGGCGAGCCAATGAACGACACTCAAACCAGCGTGACGCTCCAGCCCTACCAGGCATTATGGATCACTAACGGCTGAGCCATTTTTATCACTACCACCGTGCGCCCATCGGCCCATCGACCATAGCTCGGGGTTAATCTCTAAAAACCCTCACCACTGCTGTCCTTACGGGTCAGCAAACTGTGCTGGACTTTGCGGGTCAGGTAATCGAGGGTTTCCTCCACTATCTGCAGGTGGACATCAATCACTTCGGTGGCCAGTCTAAACACCTGCTGGCTATCGGGCTTCTCTATCCGGCCATTGATAAGCCCCTCCTTGACCATCCCGACCAACTGCAACAACTGGGTTTCGTTGGACTGACGAACCACTAAAGAAGGAATGCCCTTCAGGGCGTAGTGCTGAAAATAGCTGGCATCGCGCCGAAAGGTGTCGAGCTGACGATGAATGGCCGGATCAAAGGTATCCAGCTCACCGGCCAACACCGGATCGGGATCATCCACCACACTGGCATAGGTGGCAATCGCTCGGAGTCGACCCATCATTTCGGCAAAGGGCAACACCTCCACCATGACCAGTTTGATCAGCGCCCGGTCGGCATCGGCGGTCGCAAAGCAGCGGCTGGATTTCCCCCCTGGGCTATCCGCTACCGTCAGCACCGAATAGTCACCACTCCTGGCCAGACGCTGGATAATTTCCAGCAGCTCCTCCAGAAAGACCGTCTGTTGCTGGTAATTCTCCAGATACCGCCGAGCATCCAGATCGCAGAGCATATGATTGAGTTCGCCATGAAGCCGCTGCCACTGCTGCGCTGATAGCATGTCGCATCGGGTCGCCCGAAACGATTCCAGGGCAACACGGATAAACGCCAGGTCATCTGCCAGCTGCAGGGTGATCAGCTGAAAACCACTATCACCCACGGCAGTGGCAATACAGCCCCCCCGGAATCGCTGCACCATTTTAAACAGCAACAGTAACTCACTCACCAACCGCAACCGGTCAAATATCCAATCCACCGGCACCACATTGAGTGGTTGAGCATGCAGGGTTTTGTAGAGGTCAACCGGCGGCGGCCTCATTTTCACGTTCATGTTCATAAACTTCCCTTCCCTGGACTATCGAGTTAAACCACCGGTTCAGGTGATTCCCACCCCCAGCCACCCGTTAAAAACGTCTTCAGCAAGTTCGTTAGCAACTTTCGCGCCAGCCAAACGACATTTTTTGCAGGATAAAAAAACAACCACACACTGGGCGCTTCACCAGGCCTTAAAACCCCGAAAACATTGGTCTTTCAACGGGTTAAGAAATTATTCAGGACTAGTTCACTCGCCCAGACCATGATCGAAATACCCTCAACTCGCTGCACCACCAATGAGCAGGGGGCACCGGATTCGGCGATCGTTGCTAAAACCTTACCCGGCAGCCCACGGCATGCCACAATTCTGTTTTTTTTATTTCCGTCACCGCCGATAGCCCGATAGAGCGACCATGTTGATCGATAGTCATTGCCACCTGAATGACCCCCGGTTTAACGACCAGCAGGCAGCACTTATCGCCGCCGCTGCCCAGGCGGAGGTGTCCGATTACGTGGTCCCCGCCACCACCGCCAGTAGCTGGCCCGCCATTCACCAGCTGGCGATCGACTATCCCGGTGTCCATCCCGCATACGGGCTGCACCCCTGGTTTATCGATCAACACGACCGTGATGCAATGACTCAGCTATCCCACTGGCTGGCGAGTCACCCGGCCGTCGCCGTTGGCGAATGCGGACTGGATTTTCTCCGCCCAAACCGCCCGCAGCAGGAGCAACTGTTCGCTGCGCAAATAGAGCTGGCCAGAGATTGCAACCTGCCACTGATCATTCACGCCCACAAAGCGCTTGATCGGGTGATTCAAATGCTGCGCCAGTTTCCGGGTATTACCGGCGTTATCCATCGATTTTCCGGCAGCCTGGACCAGGCCCAGCGCTTAATGGACCTCGACTTCTATGTGGGAGTGGCCGCGGGCATAACCGACACCCGCCAGGCCAAATTACGCCGGACTATGGCTGCCCTGCCCCTTGAACGGCTGTTGCTGGAAAGTGACGCGCCCGATCTACCACCCGCCGGGGTAACCGCCGAGCTGAATGCGCCAGAATTTCTGCCACTAACGCTGACCGCACTGGCAGAGCTCCAGCAGCAGCCACCCGCCCAGGTGGCCCGCCAGACATCCTTAAACAGCCAGCACCTGTTTAATATCCATGCTAGTCATTAAGATCGGCGCCGCCGACCCCGCTAATCCGTTTATATCAACTGCCAACCAGAACCTGAGTCTCAATCATGCCCACGCCCTTCGCCCGTACTGAAATTCTGCTCGGCCACGAATCCACCCAACGGCTGGGTGATTTGAACCTGCTGGTGGTGGGCCTCGGCGGTGTCGGCGCCTATGCCGCAGAAATGCTCGGCCGCGTCGGCATCGGCCAGCTCACGATTGTCGACCACGATGTCGTCGGGCCATCGAACATTAATCGCCAGCTGGTTGCTCTTCACTCGACCC
>CAJXVN010000091.1 GCA_913060775.1 uncultured Gammaproteobacteria bacterium
GAGATGTAGAGAGGTCTCGTGGGCTCGGAGATGTGTATAAGAGACAGATCTTCAACCAGTATGGCTTTAACCGTGCCAGAAAATTCGCTATCGATCTGGTTCATCAGCTTCATCGCTTCGATAATACAGAGCACGTCGCCCTGCTTGACCGCGCTGCCGGTATCGACAAACGCAGCGCTGGTGGGTGATGGTGCTCGATAAAACGTACCCACCATCGGCGAAGTAACCAGGTCACCGGCGGGCAGATCATCGGCAGGCTCCGGATCAGTGACCAGTGGTGCCGCTGTTGGTTGGGCGGGTAGCACCGCAGTCGGTGCAGCCGGGGCGGCGGTCACCACCGAGTTTTTACAGATGCGAATCGATTCTTCACCTTCCTTGATCTCGATCTCGCTAACGCCCGATTCGTCAATCAGTTCGATCAATTTTTTAACTTTGCGTATATCCATAAATATTCAGTGACTCGTTTGTGTGTTTTGGAGGATAACTGGGGTTTCAGGACTGCTTCTGTCCAGCGATTTGCTCGATCACTGCCTGCATGGCTAGCGCGTAGCCCTGGGCGCCAAAACCGCTGATTACACCGGTGGCCAGGGCGGAAAAATAGGAATGCTGCCGAAATGGTTCGCGGGCATGAACGTTAGACAGGTGTATTTCGATGAACGCGATTTTTACCGCCGCTAGCGCATCTCGCAGGGCGACGCTGGTATGGGTGTAGCCACCTGGATTGAACAGAATAAAGTCAACGCCATCGGTGGAAGCCTGGTGTATTCTGTCGATTAAGGTGCCTTCCGAATTGTTCTGAAAGCAATCCAGAGTGTGACCGGCCTCGATGGCTAGCTGTCGGCAGTTGTCTTCGATATCGCCAAGCGTTGTGGCGCCATAATGGTTCGGCTCTCTTTGGCCTAGCAGGTTTAGATTGGGGCCATTGAGCAGTAACAGGCGAGCCATGACAATCCATCGTAGAAGGAGGCGAGGGTGATTGTTTGCAGATTGTAAGGATAGCCGCGATTATGTCCAGAGTTATCGTTATTTACAGACATTTGGCAGATGATCACGCCAATTAGCTAGCATCTAGGCCCAGAGACTCCTTTACTAAAAAGCGCAGGGGTGGGTCGAATTGGGCGATGAATTATTCGGGTTAGCCATTTTTTGCCGACGCCAGGTAGTTGCGAATCAGGTCCGCCATTTCACCTTCGCGAACGGCTCCGGCGATTTCGGTAAGCAGTTGCCCATCAGGGGTAATGATCGAGGTGTAGGGCAGCACGCCGTATTCGTTACCAAACTGCTTGGCAACCTGCATCGCGTCAAAGTCCCCTTGTAGCATCGGGTAGTTAACGCCTAGTCGTTCAGCGGTTTTTGACAGGGGTTCAACCTGATCGATACCAATACCAACGAACTGTATTCCCTGATTGCCATACTGCCGCTGGAGCTCAATGAACCGAGGCATTTCTTCCAGACAGGGGCCGCACCAGCTTGCCCAGAAATTGACGATTAACAACTTGCCCTGCCATTGGTCGCTGTTTTGAGGCTGGCCGTCCAGGTCGGGAAGCTGAAACCGGTAAGGTGATTCGGCGACGGCGTTGGTTGGTGCGGAGCGGTCGCTAGTTGCGCCGGTGCTGGATTGTCCCAGCTGGCGTTGACTGACCCCAATACCCGCCGCGATGCAGATAGCTAGAAAAAGAATCAGCGGTATTTTCTTTAATAGTGTGTCCATCATGAAAAGCCTTAAAAAATCTCCAGGGTAACGGTTGTTGGTGGGTAACACAGCTGGCCTTCTTTGCAGCCTTGATAGGTTACTTCCAGTCGGGTCTCTTCAGTGTAATGGGAAGCTCCGAGGGGTAGTGTCATTACGGTGAAAAGTCGGTAAATGGTCTGCGGGCCCCATTCCGGGTCGGTTATTTCCACCCCCGCAGCGAACTGCGGCTGCAGTGGAGCGCGCTCGCTGCCATTAACCCGGTGAATTTCAGTTTTGTCCCGATAGAGGTAATAGCCGGGTGCTATTTGCCATTCTAGCCGCAGGGTTTCATCGGTGCGCACGAGATCTGGCACAAATGCAATTCGTGGATCGAGCAGCGAGGGCCGAGCTGTAAATTGAAAGCCCTCGGCGCTGGCGATGCTTGGCGCAACCAGGGTTAGCAGGACCAGATAAATAGATTTCAGCTTCATTTAAATCACAGGGGGTGGGTTAGGAGTGATGCGCTAGCGACACGTCGATTGATGGTTGTATGACCCGCTTCGATATAACTTTGTTGCAACCCAGGGTTGAAAACCTTCGGACTGGCCCCATTTGCAGTTCTACCGGGCCAACGCCAGCGACGATTATGTGTCAATAGGGAGAATTTTTGATGCTTGACTTGCAGGTTGTTGGCCCTATCATTTAGCACCCGACCCACGAGAGTGCTAATTAAATCTCGTTGATTTGTAACGTTTTTATTGGCCTTTGTTAATTTCAACGGCCCTAATGTTGTACAGGAGAAAGCAGATAATGAGCATTCGACCATTGCATGACAGAGTTGTCGTCCGCCGTCAGGAAGAAGAAAAAACCACCGCAGGCGGCATTTTGTTGCCTGATTCGGCGTCCGAAAAGCCGGCCCAGGGAGAAGTGATTGCCTGTGGTAATGGCAAAATTCTCGAAAGTGGCGATGTGCGCCCGTTGGACGTGAAAGTGGGTGACAAGGTGCTGTTTGGCAAATATTCCGGTAGCGATGTCAAAGTCGGTGATGAAGAGCTGCTGGTGATGCGTGAAGAGGACATCCTCTGCGTCATCGAATAACGAGCTGAGCGATCGCTGTTCAGAACGATTAAATCCCACGCGAGTTATCGGTCCTATCACCGGTAACGCGCATTCGAAATGAAGAACCGTATTTTTAAGGGAAGGAATAAAAAATGGCTAAAGATGTAAGCTTTGGGGGCGAGGCCCGCCAGAAAATGATGGTCGGTGTTAATACGCTGGCTAATGCAGTTAAAGTGACCCTCGGCCCAAAAGGTCGTAACGCGATTCTGGAAAAATCTTTCGGTGCTCCGACCATTACCAAAGATGGTGTTTCGGTTGCCAAAGAGATTGAGCTGGAAGACCGGTTCGAAAACATGGGTGCTCAGATGGTCAAGGAAGTGGCCTCTCACACCTCCGATAGCGCGGGCGACGGAACCACCACCGCTACGGTGCTGGCGCAAAGCATTGCCGTTGAAGGCGTAAAGGCAGTGGCCTCGGGTGCAAACCCGATGGACCTGAAGCGCGGCATTGATAAAGCAGTTGCCGTTGCCGTTGAGGAAATTGCCAAGCTGTCCAAGCCCTGTACCGATCGTACGGCGATTGCTCAGGTTGGAACTATCTCTGCCAACTCCGATGCCAGCGTCGGCGAAATTATTGCCGAAGCCATGGACAAGGTGGGTAAGGAAGGCGTTATTACCGTTGAGGAAGGCACCGGCCTGGAAAACCTGCTGGAAATGGTCGAAGGCATGCAGTTCGACCGCGGCTACCTCTCCCCTTACTTTGTCAATAACCAGCAGTCAATGACCGCCGATCTTGAAGATCCGATGATTCTGCTGCACGACAAGAAAATCTCTAATATCCGTGATCTGTTGCCGCTGCTCGAAGGCGTAGCCAAAGCCAGTCGCACATTGATGATTATTGCCGAAGATATCGACGGCGAAGCACTGGCAACCCTGGTGGTTAATAACATCCGCGGTATCGTTAAAGTCGCTGCTGTGAAAGCCCCTGGTTTTGGTGATCGTCGTAAAGCGATGCTTGAAGACGTGGCCATCCTTACCGGCGGCACGGTGATCTCCGAAGAGACCGGCATGAGCCTGGAAAAGGCTACCCTGGAAGATCTGGGTACCGCCAAGCGGGTCACCATCGGTAAAGACGACACCACCATAATTGACGGTGCTGGCAAGGCTGAAGACATTCAGGCCCGCGTTGAGCAAATTAGCGCGCAGATGGAAAACACCAGCTCGGATTATGACAAGGAAAAAATGCAGGAGCGGGTCGCTAAGCTCGCCGGTGGTGTAGCCGTTATTAAAGTTGGCGCGGCCACTGAAGTTGAAATGAAAGAGAAAAAAGCCCGGGTTGAAGATGCTCTGCATGCAACTCGTGCTGCTGTCGAAGAAGGCGTTGTGCCTGGTGGCGGTGTTGCTCTGGTCTCTGCCAGCGCGGCAGTAGCGAAGGTCAAAACCGACAACGATGATCAGAAACACGGTGTGCGTATTGCGCTGCGGGCGATGGAAGAGCCGCTTCGGCAGATCTGTAGTAACGCAGGCGACGAACCGGCGGTTGTATTGACCAAAGTGCGTGACGACAAGAAGAGCGCATTTGGTTACAACGCCGCAACCGGTGAGTATGGCGACATGTTGGCCATGGGTATTCTTGACCCGGCTAAGGTAACTCGGGTGGCGTTGCAAAACGCGGCTTCGATCGCTGGGTTGCTGATCACTACTGAGTGTGCAGTTGCCGATCTTCCGGCCAAGGACGCCGGTGGTCCGCCGATGGGTGGCATGGACCCGATGGGCGGCATGGGCGGTATGGGCGGAATGGGCGGCATGATGTAAGCAGCCGTTATCCACAATAGCGTTAAAAAGCCCCGACGTATTCGTCGGGGCTTTTTGTTATTTGGGAAATGGTATCTATCTTAGATGGTAAAGAAGGCGATAAACTCTACCGGTTTGCTGCCAGACTATTTCGAACGTGTATTGGTAGTGGGTGAAAACAATACGCTGGTGTTCACTACCGCGGATATGGCTGGTAATAACACACAGAATTTTAGGGAGCACAGTGGTGTTCCCTTCACTGGATTGAAGGATACGAAAATTGGGTATGGAAGATCGCGACGGGTTCATCTGGTTTGATGGTGAGATGGTGCCGTGGCGAGATGCAAAAGTTCATGTGCTCACTCACAGCCTGCATTATGGAATGGGGGTTTTTGAGGGAATGCGGGCTTACAAAACAGCAGAAGGCACCGCCATTTTCAGATTGCAGGAACATGTGGATCGGCTTTTTGGTTCAGCACATATCCTACAGATGGATATGCCCTTTCCCCGCGAACAGGTGCTGCAGGCCTGTCGGGACGCCGTGACGGCCAATAATCTTGATGAAGCCTATGTCCGGCCCCTCGGGTTCTACGGTTCCGAGTCCATGGGGGTGAGTGCACCCAATCTCAAAACCCATGTCATGGTCGCTGCCTGGGAATGGGGGGCTTACCTAGGAGAAGGCGCTCTGGAACAGGGTGTGCGTCTGCGGACCTCGTCGTTTGCTCGTCATCACATTAACGTCACCATGTGTCGTACCAAGGCGACGGGCAACTATATTAATTCCATGCTCGCGCTGCGCGAGGCTCAGGCCTGCGGGTACGACGAAGCGCTGTTACTGGATGTCGATGGTTATGTCGCAGAGGGTAGTGGCGAGAACGTTTTCCTGGTTATCAATGGTGATATTCATACGCCGGCGTTGACCTCGGCACTGGCTGGCATTACTCGAGATACCTTAATTGCCATCGCCAACGAGGCGGGCTATAAGATCATCGAGAGGCAGATCAGTCGTGATGAGGTTTACCTCGCCGATGAAGCGTTTTTCACTGGAACCGCCGCCGAAGTCACACCGATTCGTTCGCTGGATGACCGCGTGATCGGCTCAGGGACCCGAGGGCCGGTCACCGAAGCGCTGCAGAAGCGATATTTTGAGGTGGTGCGCGGCGAAGCAGAGGGTTACCGGGACTGGTTAACCTACGTAAAATAGCGGTATACCGCTCCGGTAACGATCGTTGAGATGACTTTAAAATGACCGACAAGCTTAGACCTGCTAACGCCGTACTGAGGTATGAAATTACTACCAGTGATCTGCCGTTACATTGCCCGATGGATGATCAGACCAAATGGAATTCCCACCCACGGGTATTTCTGCCCATTGAAGAGCAGGGTGAGATTTTGTGTCCCTATTGCGGTGCGCTTTACGTGTTGAAATCGGCGGGGCAATAGAGCTGCCTGCGGCGGTGGCGCAGCAAGGAGTGGCTGACCCGAACGCTGTTTTGATCGTTGGCCCTTCCTGGGTTGGCGATATGGTGATGGCGCAAAGTTTTTTTATCGCCCTGAAAAAACGAAACCCGGAAACCGTAATCGATGTGCTGGCACCCGCCTGGGTGTTGCCGCTGCTGGAGAGAATGCCGCAGGTTCGCCAGGGTATCGAAAACCCGTTCAAGCACGGCGAGCTGGATTTAAGGGGCCGCTGGCGCTTAGGGCGTTCCCTGCGAGGGGCCTATAGTCGGGCTTTTGTCTTGCCGAATTCGTTTAAATCGGCGCTGGTTCCCTTCTGGGCCGGTATTAAACAGCGCATCGGTTATCGCGGAGAGCTGCGTTATGGGCTGCTCACGGAGCCGCGGGAGCTGGATAAAAGTCAGCTGGTCCGCACCGTAGAGCGCTTCGTGGCGCTGGCGGGGAGTGACGGGGAACCACTCGAAAACTGTGACTACCCGAAGCTCGTTATCGAGCCGTTGAGCCAGCAGCGCTCGCTTGACAAGTTTGGTCTGGCGGTAACTGAACAACCGGTGCTGGCGCTCTGCCCGGGCGCGGAGTATGGGCCGGCAAAATGCTGGCCCGCGGATCATTTTGCGGCGGTGGCCCGTGACAAACTGGCACAAGGTTGGCAGGTGTGGATATTCGGTTCAGCTTCCGACCAGGTGATCGGCAATCAGATCAACCAGCTGACTGATGACGCCTGTCAGAATCTGGCCGGGAAAACGACGCTGGCGGAGGCCTGTGATCTGCTAGCCACAGCCGACGCCGTGGTCACTAACGATAGCGGATTAATGCATGTGGCCGCCGCTCTGCAGCGCCGGGTGTTTTGTCTGTATGGGTCTTCTGATCCAGGTTTTACCCCCCCGCTTTCAGATCAGGCAACGATCTTCAGTTTGAACCTGGAGTGCTCCCCCTGTTTTGAACGGGTTTGTCCGCTGGGGCACTTTAAGTGCCTGATAGAGCTGTTACCCGATACAGTTTCTGCGGCAATCGGTTGAGGTCGGATGCACGTTTTACTAATTAAGACTTCGTCGCTTGGGGATGTTATCCATGCGCTCCCGGCGATTACTGAAGCGAGTCAACATCTACCTGATCTACGTTTCGACTGGATGATTGAAGAGCCCTTTGCCGAGGTTGGCGAATGGCATCCTGCGGTGGAAAAAGTGATTCCGGTGGCCATACGGAGGTGGCGGAAAAACCCCTTGCAGGCGGCCCGTAGCAGCGAATGGCGTGCGTTGCAGGAGATCATTAAAAAGACTGAATATGACCTGGTTATTGATGCTCAGGGGCTGCTAAAAAGTGCTTTTCTTGTCTGGCAGGTCGGGGGGCTCTCCGCCGGGTATGACCGGCACTCCATTCGCGAGCCAGCGGCTGCGTGGTTCTACCAGCGTCGTTATGCGGTCAGCAAAGAGCTCCACGCGGTCGAGCGGATTCGTCATCTGTTTGCTGCGGCGCTGGGGTATCGCCCCGGGCTGGAGAAGCCTGAGTACGGAGCTAGTCCCCACACGGATCTGGTTGGCGATGCTGACCAGTATCTGGTCGGATTACACGGGAGTTCCTGGGCGAGCAAGTTATGGCCTGAAAGCAACTGGATCAAGCTTAGTCAACAGGCCGTCGATGCAGGTTATGAGATGCTGTTCCCGTGGGGTAATGAGGAGGAGCATCAGCGGGCTAAACGTATCGCTACTCACGTCAGTGGCGTTACCGTGTTACCGAAGATGAACTTGACCGAGCTGGCGGTGGTGCTGCGCCGTGCTGCCGGGGTTGTTGGCGTTGACGGCGGTCCGGCTCACCTGGCGGCGGCCATGTCGGTGCCGACGGTTTGTCTGTATGGGGCAACTAATTCGGCGTTGACCGGCACCTGGGGTAAGCAGTGTGAAAACCTGCAGGGAGAGTACTCCTGTGCTCCCTGTCTGAAGCGAAAGTGTCACCAACGTGATTCAGAAGAGTTGCCCCAACCCTGTTTTTCAAACCTGACGGCGGATCGAGTATTCACTCAACTGCTGGCTCAGATTCAGACAGCGACCACCGTGGCCCCGGCCCCACAGTGCCCATGAGACTCGCCCTGGCCCTCTACAAGTATTTTCCTTTTGGGGGTGTTCAGCGTGACTGCTTACGTATTGCCGAAGTGTTGGAGGAAAAAGGCCATCAGGTGGAGCTACTCTGTATTAAATGGCAGGGCGATAAGCCGGCGAATATAGCGGTCAGGGAATTCAAGGTGCGTGGGATTAGCAACCATCGGCGATACCGTAATTTCTCAAAAAAAGTGGCGGCATACCGACACGAACACCAGGTTGATGGGGTGGTTGGCTTCAACAAGTTTAGCGGTCTGGATGTTTACTTTGCGGCCGATGGTTGCTATCAGCTTAAATCCGCGGGAAAAAGCGCGCTCTACCGCCTTACGCCTCGCTATAAATACTTTGTTGCAGACGAGCAAGCGGTGTTTGCGGACCACGCCACGACTCATATACTGGCGTTGGGAAAACGTGAAATGCTCCACTACCAGCAAACTTACGGGACGCCGGATACCCGGTTTACCCTGCTGCCGCCAGGAATCTCTGAAGATCGCCGAGCGGGGACCAATAGCCGCCAGCTGCGCACAGAATGTCGCGCTGAACTGGGAATAGGTGCCGAGCAGAAATTGCTGTTGATGGTCGGTTCCGGATTTAAGACCAAGGGGCTTGATCGTGCGCTCTACGCCTTGAAATCGCTGCCCGATGATCAGCGCCAACGGGTGCATTTTGTGGTGATTGGAAAAGATAATTTTGAGCCCTTTCGTGTGTTGGCAGGCCGGCTTGGTCTAACTGACCAATTGACATTTTTCCCCGGTCGCACAGATATTCCTCGGTTTTTACAGGCGGCGGACCTGCTGATACACCCGGCCTATTATGAAAACTCGGGAATGATCCTGCTGGAAGCGCTGGTCGCAGGGTTGCCAGTATTGACGACGGCCGCGTGTGGTTATGCTCACTATGTGGAAGAGGTCGACGCCGGTGAGGTACTCCCCGATCCGTTCGATCAGGAGCGGATGAACCAGGTGCTGAGCGCCATGCTCACGGGCGAAAACCAGCAGAGATGGCGGGAAAACGGCATACGTTTTGGCGAGTCGGCGGACCTGTTTAGTCTGCATAAAATCGCTGCGGAGCAGATAGAAAAGGTCGTGGCTGAAAAACTTTCCGTGGCCAGTCGCCCGGTTCTCGTGAGTGACCCGTGAATTTCTGGTTGCAACCGGGGTTGAGTGAGGATTTTGCCCAGCTGAAGAGCTTTGACGGCGTGCTTAATGCTGATGGTCAGCTGTTTCGTGATTTGCCTCAGCGACAGACGCTGCGGATAGAGAGCCGAGGACGGAGTCTGTTCATCAAACGCCACCTTGGCGTTGGGTGGCGAGAGATCTTCAAAAATTACCTGCAGTTGCGGTTGCCGGTTATTAGTGCCGAGAATGAATTTCTGGCTATAAAAAAGCTTCAGGCGCTCGGTGTAGAAACCATGACCTGCGTTGGCTATGGCAAGCGGGGTAGTAATCCCGCCCGTCAGCAATCTTTTATCATCACCGATGACCTGGTGGGTAGTGTCTCTCTGGAAGATTATTGTGTCGACTGGGGCCGAGAGGGTTTCGATAAACCCCGGCTGCTAATTAAAAGGACACTCATTGCAAAAATTGCCGGAATCGCCAGCCAGCTGCATGACCATGGCGTGAACCATCGCGATTTTTATATCTGTCATTTCCATGTCTGGCCGGATCAGTTTAGCGGAGACATGGCAGTAGCCCCGGCCGTTGCCCTGATTGATCTCCATCGAGTGCAAATTCGCCGCAAATTACCTCGCCGATGGCGGCTAAAAGATATTGCTGGCCTCTATTTTTCCGCCATGGACGCGGGTCTCACCCAGCGTGATTATCTGCGCTTTATTCGCCGGTACAGGGGCTGTCTCTTATACACATCTCCGAGCCCACGAGACCTCTCTACATCTCGT
>CAJXVN010000092.1 GCA_913060775.1 uncultured Gammaproteobacteria bacterium
TGCCTCCCGCTGTGCCTGGGTCTCCCCGACACAGACAATTGGCACCAGACCCGCTCTCAACGCCGCTAACACTTTGTCAGCAACCAGCTTATCAGACTCACCAAACTGAGCCCGACGCTCTGAATGACCCACGATTACATAATCGCAACCCACGTCGGCAACCATTTCTGCCGAGACTTCGCCAGTAAAAGGGCCGCTCGCGGCTACCGCTACATCCTGTGCGGCCACCTTAACTTCGTGATTCGCTAAAACAGTCGCGACATCCGCCAGAAAAGGAAACGGCGGTGCAACGACGACTTCGACACCAAGATTAGCCACTAGCGCGTGGATCCGCCCTGCTAATCGAGCCGTTTCCGCTCGACTACCATGCATTTTCCAGTTACCGACAACCAACGGCTGACGCATTACTTATTTTCCATTGTCAGACCGGCGTTAGCCTTGTTCTCAAGCGCGGCGATATTACCGATGAAGCTACCGAAAATCAACGTACAAACCGCCCAAAATCAGAGTCATTTGGTCTTACCCAACAAACTGAGCGACACCGGCGGCGACTGCGCCAGCCAACTCGTCGCCTACCTGTCGGATGACATCCTGTTGCTGTCCTTCTACCATCACCCGAACCACCGGTTCCGTACCCGATGGCCGCAACAAAATCCGGCCCTGATCGCCCAGCTTTTTCTCCAGACCGGCGACCACCTTCTGTACGGCCTCATCGTCACCAACCTGATACCCAGGCCGGGTCGCAACGTTGATGAGTATCTGCGGCAACTTGGTCATCTGAGCCTTGAGTTCATGGAGCGTTTTACCACTCCCGAGCATGGCCGAAACCACCTGCAACGCTGCAACGATACCGTCACCCGTGGTGGTTTTGTTGAGGGCGATAATGTGGCCGGAATTCTCACCACCCAGCGTCCAGTTTTTTGCCTTCAACTGCTCAATGACGTAACGATCGCCAACCTTGGCCCGTACAAAGGGCACACCCAGCGCGGCCATCGACTGCTCCAGCCCAAGATTACTCATCACCGTACCCACCACGCCACCTGCCAGGGTGCCGAGCCGGTGCTCCTCATGGGCCATCACACAAATCAGTTCATCACCATCGACACGGTCACCCTGCTCATCAATCATCAACAGGCGGTCACCATCCCCATCCAGTGCAATGCCAATGTCAGCACGATGCAGCTTTACAGCGGCTTCCAGACTGGCGGGCGAGGTCGAGCCAACATCATCATTGATATTCAGTCCGTCCGGCTCAACCCCAACCGTAAATACTTCTGCGCCCAACTCCCTGAAAACTGCCGGGGCCACGTGATAAGTGGCCCCGTGGGCGCAATCGACCACGATTCTCATGCCGCGTAAATCACTGCCGCTGGAAAAGGTGCTTTTACAAAATTCAATGTAACGACCCGCCGCATCCTCCACGCGAGTCGCCTTGCCCAGTTGGTCCGCCTCCACCGTGCGCATCGGTTTTTCGATCTGAGCCTCAATTTCAAGCTCTGCCTTATCAGGGAATTTCTCACCAATGCTGGAAAAGAACTTAATGCCGTTATCGAAGTAAGGGTTATGGGATGCACTGATGACAATACCCGCCTGGGCATGAAAAGTTCGAGTCAAATAAGCGACGGCAGGGGTCGGCATGGGTCCCAACATCATAATGTCAGCCCCGGCGGCTACCAGGCCCGCCTCCAGTGCTGACTCGAACATATAACCGGAAATACGCGTGTCCTTACCGATCACTACCTTGCTGCGGCCATCACGACTCAGCACCTTGCCTAGTGCCCAGCCGAGCTTGAGCACAAATTCCGGATTGATCAGCTCGTTACCTACCCGACCCCTGACGCCGTCGGTACCAAAATACTTTCGTGCGGCCAATTTAATTAATCTCCGATAGTTGAGCGGTCATCGCGGACCAGACCTTGATCGCATCCACGGTCTCAGCAACGTCGTGGCAACGAATAATTTTAGCTCCGCGCTCCAGCGCAATCGTGGTTGCCGCCAGGCTACCGGGCAACCGCTGGTCCGGGGCGCGCCCCAGTAAAGTGCCAAACATGCTTTTACGTGACACACCCACCATCAGCGGCACACCGATCGATGCAAAGTCGTCGAGACCTGCGAGCAGTTGCAAATTATGGGTTAGCGTTTTGCCGAATCCAAATCCCGGGTCAATCACCAGACGATCCGGCCGGATGCCCGACGATTGACAGGCCTGAACTCGCTCAAGCAGAAATTGCCGGACCTCCGCCACCGGATCATCATAAACCGGACTGTCCTGCATGGTCTGGGGATTTGCCTGCATGTGCATCAGACAAACGGCAACGTCGCTTGCGGATACCGCCTCGAGCGCTCCGGGAGCGCGCAGGGCATTGACATCATTAACCATTCCGACACCCGCCGAAATAGCCGCCACCATCACTTCAGAATGGCGAGTATCAATCGAGATGGGTATATCCAGCCGGGTTAGCAACTGCTCGATCACCGGCAACACCCGGTCGAGTTCCTGCTGCACCGAAACTGGCGCCGCTCCGGGCCGGGTTGACTCGCCACCGATGTCGATCATGGCGGCACCTTCTGCAGCCATTTCCAGCCCCCGATCGAGGGCGCGGGCCGTGGAGGTGAATTGACCACCGTCCGAGAAGGAGTCTGGAGTCACATTAAGCACACCCATCACCACTGGCTGACTGGCAACGAGCGGGCGACCCGCACAGTCAATAACCATTTGGGTCCGCCTTACGCTATGTCTGAGAAGCGGCGTCGCCGACGCCTTCTGATCCCTCACGATCATCGGACGAAGATTCTTTCGACTCCGTAGGGCCAGCCACATCGCTAGGTGGGCGCGGTGGCTTGCCGTCCATCATGTCGCGAATCTGCTCTTCGTTAATGGTTTCCATCTTGATCAGGGCCTCTGCCATCGCGTGCAGAACATCGATTTTTTCTTTAATAATTGCCTCAGCTCGCTGGTAATTGCGATCCAGCAGCCCCTTAATCTCGGAATCAATTTTGGCGGCCGTCTCATCGGACATGTGCTTGGACTGAGTGACACTCCGCCCCAGAAACACCTCTTCTTCATCCTCGCCATAACTCAGCGGTCCCAGCTCGGTCGACAAGCCCCATCGAGTGACCATGTTGTGAGCCAGTTCGGTAGCCCGCTTAATGTCATTGGAAGCGCCGGTGGTTACACCGTCAGCGCCGAAAATCAGCTCCTCGGCAATTCGACCACCATAAAGGCTACAGATCTGGCTTTCCAGACGCTGCTTGCTGTAGCTATAGCGATCTTCTTCTGGCAGAAACAGGGTCACACCCAGCGCCCGGCCATGGGGAATAATGCTGACTTTATAAACCGGGTCATGACTTGGCACGGAGAGACCGACAATCGCATGGCCTGCCTCGTGATAAGCGGTGAGCTTTTTCTCTTCCTCACTCATGACCATGGAGTGACGCTCAACCCCCATCATGATTTTGTCTTTAGCACGGTCAAAGTCGTACATTTCGACGGTGCGCTTGTTAGCCCGTGCTGCCAGCAGGGACGCCTCGTTTACCAGATTCGCCAGATCAGCGCCCGAAAAACCGGGGGTACCACGAGCAATCACGTCAACATCAATATCATCGGCCACTGGTACTTTGCGCATGTGCACTTTCAGCACCTGGGCCCGGCCACGAATATCCGGCAAGGACACCACCACCTGACGATCAAAACGACCGGGGCGCAATAACGCGGGATCCAGCACGTCGGGTCGGTTGGTGGCCGCAATGACAATGACACCATCATTTGCATCAAAACCATCCATTTCAACCAGCAGCTGATTCAGGGTCTGTTCTCGCTCATCGTGACCCCCACCCAGGCCAGCACCACGATGACGGCCAACCGCGTCAATCTCGTCGATAAAGATAATGCAGGGCGCACCCTTTTTTGCCTGCTCGAACATGTCGCGCACCCGCGACGCGCCCACGCCAACAAACATTTCAACAAAATCAGAACCGGAAATCGTAAAGAACGGCACTTTTGCCTCACCGGCAATTGCCTTGGCTAATAGTGTTTTACCGGTTCCTGGGCTACCCACCATGAGTACACCACGGGGCAGGTGGCCACCGAGACGCTGAAACTTGCCCGGGTCTCGTAGAAACTCCACCAGCTCGTGCACTTCTTCTTTTGCCTCGTCGACGCCAGCAACGTCAGCAAAAGTTATTTTTATTTGATCTTCGTTGAGCAGCCGCGCCCGACTTTTTCCAAACGGCATGATGCCGCCCTTGCCGCCGCCGCCCTGCATCTGGCGCATGAAATAGACATAAACACCGATCAGCAGCAGGATCGGAAAAGAGGAGATCAATATCTGCATCAGCAGGGACTGCCCCTCTGGCGGCTCAGCTCGCACTTCAACGCCGTTAGCAATCAGGTCGTCAATCAGCCGGTCGTCCCGAGGCGCGTAGACCTCATAGCTTTGCCCGCTGCCACTCGACACCGTGAGGGTGTTGCCCTGAATGAGCACCGACTCCACCGCGCCGCTTTTAACATCCGAGATAAACTGGGTGTAGGTGATGGGATTGCGCTGGCTATTACGTGCCGAAAAATTACTGAACACGCTCATTAGCACCAGGGCAACGATTACCCACAAAACGATGTTTTTGGTCATTCCGTTCAACAACAGATACCTTTATTTAATTAATCACGGTTAGCCACATGCTAGCCCGCTAACTATTCTCTGTGCTCACCCACTAGCAGACAGCTATTACCCTGGAAAGTGCGTGACTGGAAGTATATATCGCCCTGCCATTTGGCGTTGCGCTGTTCTAAATCGGCAGGCTTAACTCGATTTGAAACCGGTTGCCAACAAATATTGCTCGACACTGGTATTTCGTGAAGCAGCTGGTTTACGCATAACCACCTGATTAAAGCGGTCTTTAACCTGCTGCCGATACTCGGCCATACCGGCTCCTTCAAAGGTTTTTGCCAGCATTCTTCCGCCGGGTCTCAGAACCTGCTGACAAAAATCCAGCGTCAGCTCCAGAAGATAGACCATTGCCGGTTGATCAACCGCCTTAATACCAGAAACATTGGGGGCCATATCGCAAATTACAAGGTCTACCGGCTCTCCATTCAATGTGTTTAATAGCTGATCAAGCACCGCCTGGTCACGAAAATCTCCCTGGAATATCTCCACCCCAGGAATGGCATCTATCTCCAGCAAATCCAGCGCAATCACTCGCCCCTTGTCCTTCAGTGCTCGACTTGCCACCTGCGCCCAGCCACCCGGGGCAGCGCCCAGATCAACCACCACCATACCCGGGGAGAAAAGCCGATCACGACGATCAATTTCGATCAGTTTATAGCTGGCTCGGGATCGGTAGCCATCGAGCTGCGCCTGTTTGACCCATTTGTCGTTGACGTGGCGATCCAGCCAGCGCGAACTTGATGTGCTTTTTTTAGCCAACCAGAACCACCGCAGGCCGGCTAGTCCGGCCTAAACATACTCAATATTGAGTATTTCGTAGGTTTTATCACCAGCCGGCGCCGGCACGATTACCTCATCATCCAGTTCTTTACCAATCATTGCTCTGGCGATGGGCGAGCTGAACGAAACCTTACCGTTCTTTATATCCGCTTCGTCGACACCAACGATCTGATAACGAATTTCGCTGTCATCTGCCACATCAAGCAAGGTCACGGTGGCGCCAAACACCACCTTTTCGGTCCCCTCTAGCGAGACAGGATCGATAATATTGGCGTTAGCCAGGCGACTCTCAATCTCGCTGATACGCCCCTCGGTGAAACCCTGCTGTTCGCGCGCCGCGTGATATTCGGCATTTTCTTTCAGGTCACCGTGGGCACGAGCATCTGCGATCGCTTCAATAATCTGCGGTCGGGTCTCGTTCTTAAGTTTCGATAATTCTGCGCGCAGCACCTCTGCGCCCTTTTTGGTAATCGGTTCTTTACTCATGTCGTCAACTCACTATGTAAGCTCTGCAGGGATCTAACCCTGGGTTCCCCAGTCACTGCCAGCGCCAGGCAGGTCGCCTGTGCGCCAGCCAGAGTGGTTGTATAGGGGACCACAAAACGCAGGGCTGCTCGGCGGATGGTGTAGGAATCAGTCACCGCCTTACGCCCTTCCGTCGTATTAATAATAAAATTGATATCGCCGTTGGTAATCCGGTCAACAATATGCGGTCGGCCCTGCTTAACCTTATTGACCTGCTCACAATCGACACCGGCATTGAGCAGAAAATCGCAGGTGCCCCGAGTGGCAACCAGCTCAAACCCTGAATCAATCAGCGCTTTTCCAACCTCAACCAGCGCAGCCCGTTTATCCGCATCACGAACGCTGATAAACGCCTTACCCGGTTGCGGCATTGGATTGCCGGCGCCGAGTTGCGCTTTACCAAAGGCT
This sequence comes from uncultured Gammaproteobacteria bacterium, assembly GCA_913060775.1. Lineage (GTDB taxonomy): Bacteria > Pseudomonadota > Gammaproteobacteria > Immundisolibacterales > Immundisolibacteraceae > QNFC01. The sequence goes on from CAJXVN010000092.1 coordinate 6,381, forward strand.
TCTCCAAAACTACTACCCACCCCCATCACTTCACCGGTTGATTTCATCTCCGGGCCAAGCAACACATCAACGTTGGGGAATTTATTAAAGGGAAATACTGCTTCCTTTACCGAAAAATAGGACGGTACCAGCATCTTCGTACAGTTTTGCTGCTCAAGCGATTCACCAATCATGCAACGAACCGCCACCTTCGCCAGCGGCCGGGAGGTCGCCTTTGAGACAAACGGCACGGTGCGCGAGGCCCGCGGGTTCACCTCAAGAATATAGACCTTGTCATCCTTGATCGCGAACTGGATGTTCATCAGCCCGATCACGCCGAGTTCCTTGCCCAGCGCAATGGTCAGTCGCTCCATTTCAGCCAATAACGGCTCGCTAATACTGTAAGCCGGTAGACAGCAGGCTGAGTCACCGGAATGGACACCGGCCTGCTCAATATGTTCCATCACCGCGCCTAAGGTGACCTGGGAACCATCACACACCGCATCAACATCAATCTCGACCGCATCGTCAAGAAACCGATCCAGTAACACCGGAGCATCGTTGCTGACACTAACGGCATTAAGCATATAGCGCCGCAACTGCTCGTCATCGCGAACAATTTCCATTGCCCGCCCGCCAAGCACGTAAGAGGGACGCACCACCAGTGGATAGCCAACGTCGGCCGCCCCCAGTAGCGCTTCATCAATACTGCTGGCGGTGGCATTGGGAGGCTGCAGTAATCCCAGCTTATCGGCCAGTTGCTGAAACCGCTCACGGTCTTCAGCCCGATCAATCGCATCGGGAGGCGTGCCAATAATCGGGGCACCGGCAGCTTCCAGCTGACGAGCCAGCTTCAACGGTGTCTGCCCACCAAACTGCACGATCACTCCCACCGGTTTTTCGACGCGCACAATTTCCAGCACATCTTCGGCAGTCAGCGGCTCAAAATAGAGCCGGTCGGAGGTGTCGTAATCGGTGGAGACGGTTTCCGGATTACAGTTAACCATGATGGTCTCGTAACCAGCCTCACGTAATGCCATCGCCGCATGCACGCAGCAATAATCAAACTCGATACCCTGACCAATGCGGTTAGGACCGCCCCCGAGAATCATCACTTTTTCCCGGTCGGTCGGTTCGGACTCGCACTCCTGCTCGTAACTCGAATACATATAGGCGGTGGCGGAAGGAAATTCCGCCGCGCAGGAATCAACCCGCTTGTACACCGGGTGAATTCCCTGCTGATAACGAAAATCCCGGATCGTCAGCTCATCCACACCCCGGAGACGGGCAATTCGACGATCAGAAAACCCGCGCCGTTTCCAGCTTCGCAGCAGAGCCGCATCAAGCTCACCCTCGGCAATCACCTGCTCGGTATCCAGCAGTTCTGCCAACTGATCAAGAAACCAGCGATCGATCATGGTCACTTCATAGGCCTGATCCACGCTCATGCCGGCCCGCATTGCCTCGGCCAGATGCCACAGCCGTTTGGCCCCTGGCACTTGCAGGTACTGCTGCCGATCTTCCTCGTCCGTCAGGTCAATGGGGTCAAGACCATCCACGCCAACCTCGAGACCACGCAACGCTTTCTGCAATGACTCCTGAAAGGTTCGACCGATGGCCATCACTTCGCCCACCGATTTCATCTGCGTGGTGAGTGTCGCGTCGGCGGCAGGAAACTTCTCGAAATCAAACCGCGGCACCTTGGTCACCACGTAATCAATGCTCGGCTCAAACGACGCCGGGGTAACCCCGCCGGTAATATCGTTGCCGAGCTCATCCAGGGTATATCCCACCGCCAGCTTGGCCGCCACACGAGCAATCGGAAACCCGGTCGCCTTAGAAGCCAACGCCGACGATCGCGACACCCGTGGATTCATCTCAATTATGACCAGCCGCCCGTCATCCGGGTTGATCGCAAACTGCACGTTAGAGCCACCGGTATCCACGCCGATTTCGCGCAGCACAGCAAGCGAAGCATTACGCAGCAGTTGATATTCCTTATCCGTCAACGTCTGTGCCGGGGCCACCGTAATCGAGTCACCGGTGTGCACACCCATCGGGTCAAAATTCTCGATCGAGCAGATGATGATGCAGTTATCCGCCGAATCGCGAACCACCTCCATCTCAAACTCTTTCCAGCCCAACACCGATTCTTCGATGAGCAGTTCCCGGGTCGGCGACAGATCGAGGCCACGCTCACAAATCTCGATAAACTCTTCACGGTTGTAAGCAATACCGCCACCGCTACCGCCCATCGTGAACGAAGGCCGGATAATGGTAGGAAAGCCCACGTTGGCCTGCACCTGGTGAGCCTCTTCCATGCTGTGAGCCACCGCAGCGCGTGGGCTCTCAAGACCGATGGAAGTCATCGCCTGACGAAACCGCTCGCGATCTTCCGCTTTATCGATGGCGTCGCGGGTCGCGCCAATCATCTCCACGCCAAACCGCTCCAGCACACCATTGCTGGCCAGATCCAGCGCGCAGTTGAGCGCTGTCTGTCCGCCCATGGTTGGCAAAATAGCTTCGGGGCGCTCTTTTTCAATCACCCGTTCTACCGTCTGCCAGGTAATGGGCTCGATATAGATCGCATCCGCCATGTCCGGGTCGGTCATGATGGTGGCCGGGTTCGAATTCACCAGCACCACGCGGTAGCCTTCTTCTTTCAGCGCTTTACACGCCTGGGCACCGGAGTAATCAAACTCACACGCCTGGCCGATAACGATCGGGCCAGCGCCAATAATCAGTACCGTATTGATATCAAGACGTTTAGGCATCTTACTGTTCCGCCTGTGTAGTGACGGCCGCAGCCATCAACTCAATAAATTCATCAAACAGGTGACCAACATCGTGGGGGCCGGGACTCGCCTCGGGATGGCCCTGAAAACCAAACGCCGGGGCTTCGCGATGGCGCACCCCCTGAATGGTTTGATCGAAAAGCGATCGATGAGTGACCTCCAGCGATGCCGGCAAGTCCTTCTCCGACACGGTAAAACCGTGATTCTGACTGGTAATCACCACCGCTTTGGTGGCCAGGTTTTGCACCGGATGGTTGGCCCCATGGTGGCCAAATTTCATTTTCTCGGTGGTGGCGCCGCTCGCCAACGACAGTAACTGGTGCCCCAGACAGATGCCAAACAGGGGGGTTTTCCGCTCTAGCAGCTGCTGAATCGCCACAATGGCGTAGTCACAGGGCTCCGGATCTCCCGGCCCGTTCGACAGGAAAACCCCGTCCGGTTCCAGCTCCAGTACCGCTTCTGCGGTCGTGGTGGCAGGTACGCGAATCACCTCACACCCCCGATCGGTCAGCAGGCGCAAGATATTATCTTTAACACCGAAATCGTAAGCCACTACGCGATAAGGCGTCTCACCAACGGGCAAAAAACCCTGACCCAGGCGCCAGCTTCCTGCCGACCAGCTCTCGGATTCTGTGCAGGTCACTTCCCGAGCCAGATCCAGCCCAAGCAGGCCAGCAAATCCCTGGGCTAATGCCTGTCTCTTATACACATCTGACGCTGCCGACGAAGAGGATAGTGTA
>CAJXVN010000093.1 GCA_913060775.1 uncultured Gammaproteobacteria bacterium
ACGAGATGTAGAGAGGTCTCGTGGGCTCGGAGATGTGTATAAGAGACAGGATCTCGCCGCATGTGAGTCTCAAATCGGTCAGTTAACCCAAGGACATTGGGGAGTGTGTAGGCGGCGCACATCAGGCCGAGCTGATGCTCAATGACCTGGCTGGGTTCAAATATTTGACGGCGAGTGAGTGAGTTACTGCCATCGGCGCCTATTACCAGGTCGAACCGATCTTTTTTGCCTGACGCAAAATTTACATCAACGCCGTTGTCGTCCTGGGTAAGCGAGGTGACCGTTTGGTTAAACCGTATTTCCAGTTTTTCCTTCGCCGCTGTGTAGAGAATATCCACCAGCTCGTCCCGCATGATCTGGACCAGTTCGACACCACCGAATAGCGCTGGATAATCGAGTTCCAGCAGGCTGCGACCCGATGGGTCGTAATAACCGGATGATCTTATGCCGCAACCACGAGCTTCAATTTCATCCATCAGTCCTAAGCGTGCTGCGCTTTGATAGGCGTGATGGGACAGGGATACCAGGAATCCGCCGCCGCGGATCGTATCTGCCCGTTCTATTACTACGGGCGAAAATCCGCTTTTTTCCAGCCAAAGTGCGCAGGTCAGACCAGCTACGCCCGCGCCGACGATCAGTACTTTCTGTTTGCCCATTTTCCGATTTTAGCACCCAGGGTTAGGTGTCCGTGGGTGAGGAATAAGCTATGCCGTCGCTGGTGACGACTGCGCCGGGGAAGTTAGCCCGCACGAATAGCGGGTAACTTCCCCGGTGTTGTTTTCGGGCAGCTTTTTAAACCGGATAAATGAGATACCTGGGCGGTACTGCCGTATCCAGTATTGCCTTACGCGAACGGAACTTTAGTTCGCCATCAACCTCAACAATGTTGTCGTGATAATGGCCAACCACCAGCAGGTGGGAGTGGCCATCTGGGCCGGTATAAAAAAGCGACACATTGGTGTCGGCGTGAATCGCACCGTCGGGCTGCATCTCACAAAAATTACGATAGACCTGGTAACGCGGCTGGTAGTGCTCTACCGCGTGGTTCCAGACCTCATTCACATAGGTGCAGCGATCCAGCAGCCGTTCGTAACAGTCATCAAGCATCATGCCTACCGGCAGGTTATGTTTAACGTGTTCCTGGGTAGTGAGTTCGTAACTGCCGGGGTTGTCAAAGGTTGCTAGCCAGCCCTCCATGTTGCGCCGTTCCAGGGCATGGGTGTAGGCGCGTTGCAGGTTGTCGACCCTGGCGAGCAGGGTGGCATCGGTGATTTGTGGCATTGCTCAGAGTCCCATCCTTTGTTTGTAATCGTTCCACCAGGGGGTGCTGCCGGCTTCATCGTTCTGCATGCAGCGTTTACCGTCGGGTGAATCGGCCAGTCCTTTGACAAAATTAATCGTACCGTTGGGTGCGCTTACCGCTTTTTGCACACGCTCGAACACGGCGCTGTCTTCGATGCTCACAAAACCGCTTGGGCCAAGCAGGTTGGCAGACTGACGGATGCGATGATTGTTAATCGCCTCGTCATCGTCCGCAAACCCCAGGTAGGCGTAATGCACTTCGGTTTGCGTCGGTCCCAGCGGTTTGCCGAAACGGAAGTTAATGGAGTTGAGGTGCTTCACCGACTGACACAGGGGACGGATCAGGTTAACCGTCGCAGTCAACTCGTCATTACGGGTCTCGACGATTGAGGCATCGTTCAGATAACCATTGTCTTCATAAGGTTTGGTGCCGTAATCGATACCCCAATGACCACCGGTGCCGTCGGATATCTGATCAGCCGTTCCGCCCTGGAAATCGAGTAACCGAAACGCAGTATGGAGCAGGCCGGCGTGGTAGCCGTCATTGTCCATGTAGATCTTCCAGTTACAGTTGAAAGTTATTTTCTGATAACCGAGCAGCTTAAGGGGTCGCTCACCGCCACCCAGGGCATTACGCAATGCCGGTGCAGCGTCGCCAAGAAAGGTTTCCATTGACGGCGTGGCCGGGTCAAAGGTTGCCCAGATCACCTGCGACCAGACAGTGGTGCGTATCTGGGTTAGGCCAAAGTCAGATTTCTTAAAGTCGGTGCGAAACCGCTCTTCACCATTAGCGACGTGGCAGGTGCCTTTGTTGTCGAAAACCCAGCCATGGTAGGGGCAGGTAAAGTCGGTTGCTTTGCCCAGGAATTCGCAGGCCAGTTCCACGCCCCGATGAGAGCAGGCATTGAGCATGGTGTGAAATTCGTTTTCACCGGTATGGGTGACGATTAAGGACGCTTCGCCAACAGTAACGGTTTTGTAATCACCAATCTCGGGGATTTCGGCAATCAGAGCCACCGGATGCCAGAAAGGGCCGTAGAAGATTCGTTCCAGCTCCATCCGGTAAATGTCAGGGTCGGTGTAGACCGAAAACGGTACCCGAGTGTGATCCGACCAGTTTTGCAGATCAATGGGGCTAATTGGTGAGTTCATGATGTTCTCCTCATTAAATTGTTCGGTGCCGCTTTTAGCATTATTAGATGGCCAGCACTGAGACGCAAATATAGTGGATTAAAACCTGCGCTCAACTGATAACGGTCAGTAATGGACGAAAATTGCCATTAATTCATGAATAACTGCCTATATTAAGCGATTGCTGTGCATGATGGGTAGTAGTCTGGATGTCGGTAATCAATGTGATGGAGTCAGGCATATCTACTCGAGCCGGATTTCAGTTTCATGCCAAAGGTCAGCAGCGCACAAATGAAAAAGGCGCTGCCGTAAAGCTGAAATCCGAGACGGTAACGAGGCACGGCGGCTATGTCAGTCTGTGCCAGTAGCAGGCCCAGTAAGGCAATGCCGCAGATGCTTCCCAGATAGCGCATTACACTGAGCGCCCCCGAGGCCATGCCCGCATCTTTTTCACCAACGGCGCTAAGTACCGTCGCCTGGGCCGGGCCGGTGTTCAATCCCAGGCCGGCGCCAACCATGAACAGGAAGGGGGCGATGGCATAGAGACTTTCCCAGTGGCTAGCGGTCGCCAGGCCGAACATGCCGGCGAGACCGGAGAGGGAACCAAGCAGGGCCACCCGGTGGTTGCTGAAATAGTTAGCCAGCCGGCCGCCCAGTGGTGAACAGATGGCCATGCCGGCAGTGGTGACCAACATCATCAAGCCGATTTTGTCGGGCTCGGTGGCGTAGAGTTCAACGAACAGATAAGGCATCTGGAACAGTACGCCATACATGCCGAAGTTCTGAATCGCAATGATCAGAATTGCGCAGCTGAAGGCGCGGATTCTGAACAGGCGCACATCGAGTACTGGTTCTGACTGGCGTAGTTCCCAGATTACGAATAGCACAGCAAGCACAGCACTGCCGGCCAGCAGCAGTGCACCACCAACCCCCGGCAATCGGACGCCGATGACGAAACAGGCGAGCAGGCTGATCAGCATGATTGATCCAAAGCCGTCGAAGCGAGCGGTCTTCCCGGACTGATCCGGCACCGGAAGTTGCAGATCCCGAGCCAGCCAGGCGGAGATAGCCAGCACTGGGAGGTTTAGCCAGAAAACCGCTTGCCAGCCAAAATGGTGGATCAGAAAACCACCGACCGGGGGACCCAGAGCGGCTGAAACTGCCAGCCCACCTGCCAGCATTCCCAGGGCGGGTGCTCGCTGCTCCGGCGTCACGCTGTTGCGAACTGCAGCGATGCTGGAGGGCATTAACAGGGCGCTGCCCAAACCCATGACAATTCTGGAGATGACCAGTTGGGGGATGTTGGCTGCGACGGAGCCAACGAGTGCACCGATCAGGAACATCATCCAGCCGGTGCGAAGTAGTCGGCCATGGCCCCAAAGATCACCGAGTTTTCCGGCGGGCCCAAGAAACAGGACCGACACCAGCAGGTAACTCACAATCAACCACTGTGATAACAGGCTGTCGTCGGCACCAAAATGCGCGCCAATCGCCGGCAAAGCCACCGCTATGGTGGTGGAGTTGAGTGGTATCAGGCCCGCACCCAGGCCCAGGGCGAGGATGATTCGCGTATTCGGTTTGGGCGGAATAGTCGTCACCAAAAAAAGCCGGTTACCGGGGACAAGTCCGACAACCGGCCTGGGTCAACAGCCGCTACTTACGCAGAAATTCAAGGCAGGTACGGTTGAAGTCCTCGTTCTGTTCAGCCTGCACCCAGTGGCCGGTCTCAGAATAGACTACCAGTTTGGCATTGTCGCATTCGGCCATGATTTCCATCGCTGACTCAATTGGGCAGGCCCGGTCGTCACGTCCCCAGAGCACCAGCAGCGGCATATTTTTCAGTATATGCAGGCGATCACGCAGGTCTGTAATGTGCAGCGTCTGGAACACCTTGGCCGGTTGCGTCTGGGCCACTTCATAGCGCTCATTAAGAAGCTCATCATCGACCACCGACGGGGTGAAGGTGAGATATTCCAGAAAGGTGCGTAGCCGCTCCTTGGTAAACCCGCCTTCCATCTGACCGAGTTCCTTGAGCATGGTAATGGCCGGCATGGCGATATAGCGTTCCATTGGGCCGATGCCGCCCGGTGCCATCACCGTGAGTTTTTCGACCCGATCGGGGTAATCCTGGGTAAAGCGGATGGACATGGCACCGCCCATGGAATTGCCCACCAAATTAACTTTATCGAAGCCTTTTTTGTCGATGAAGTTGGTGAGTGCCTGCATCAGTGAGTCAAAGTCGAAATTGCCATCTTCTGGCTTGTCAGACAGGCCGTAACCGATGGCATCAGGCGCGATGGCGTGATAGCCGGCATCGGCAAAAAAATCCAGGTTGGTTTTCCAGTTGGTCCAGCCGCCGCTACCCTGGCCGCCGCCGTGGAGGAAAATCAGCGGAATACCGCCAACTCCCCGTTCGTGGTAATGCATTTTCAGGCCGTTATCCAGTTCCTGATATTGGCCTACTTTGGCGTGTTGATACTCCATGGTCCTCTCTCCTCGTGGTCGATGTAAAAGTTATGCGTTTGCGGCGCGTTTATTGTTGTGTGAGTGGTTCAGCCGCAGAAATCGGCGGTTACTGTCTCACCGTCGCTTCATGGTTACCCAGTATGCCCGGTAGAACTCTGAGCAGGCCAACAAAAAGCAGCATAATCACCACCATGGTGAAGCCATAAATCGTTGGTACCAGGCCGATGTCGGTGCGACCGAGAAATTGCGGTGCGACGGCGAGTGCGGTGGCCAAAATGGCGTTTTGAATGCCGACCTCAATGGTGATGGTGATGACCTGTTTGGGAGCGAGGCGGGCTAGTCGCGCGACTAACAAACCAAGTCCCATGGTGACGCAGTTAAGCAGTATTGCTGGCGGCCCGGCGTCGACCAGTAATGGAACCAGATTGGCCCGCTCACGACTAATAATTCCGGCAATAGCGACCATCAAAAAAAGCATCGACAGGGTTTTGACGGTTCCCGCGAGTTTCTGGGTGAGTTCGGGCACCCGGGCGTTGACGATCATCCCCAGTGTTACAGGAATCACCGTTATCAGCGCAATCTGTAACATGGTCTGGCCCACCGGTAACCGAAGAATCTGGCCCTCGCCGAGTAAGTTAATCAGTGCCAGGTTGAGCAGCAACGGAACGGTGAATACCGCCAGTAGGCTGCTAATGGCGGTGAGGGTAACCGACAGGGCGATGTCACCCCGCGCCAGCAAGGTAAACAGGTTGGAGACTGCTCCGCCCGGAGTGAGGGCTATTAACATAATGCCGACGGCGAAAACCGGCTGAATCGAAATGGCTTTAACCAGTATCCACGCCACGACTGGCAGCATGATTATCTGGCAGAACAGGCCAAGCGACACGGCCTTCGGCTGGCGCACCAGTCGGGTAAAGTCGCTCACCATCAAGCCGGTGCCCATGCCAAACATAATCAGTGCCAGCGAGCCGGGGATGATCAGGCCGATTAAATCAGACATGGCGGGGTGGTTGATTCCCTGGATTGGTCGTTACGGTGCAGTTGCGATTGGAAGCGAGTCGCTTCAACTCGTTTCTAGCATGAATGGCGGAGCAGTTGCTACTGAATTTTGCGCTAAAGTTGGTGAATTATTAACAATTGAGGTTGACGGCTGATAGTGAATGGCCTAGGCCATAATATTTAGGGGTTGGTCATATTAGAGTAATGTTTAACCTGTTGTTAAATAACATTATTTATGGGTTGCTTGTTTTTTAGGCAATCTGGCTGGCCGGCCCTTTGTTACACATTTTTGACCCCGATTTTGCGATGTTATCCACAGAGTTATCCCCACTAATTGGGGATAATGAAAAACCGTTTATCTGGCCATGACTTAGCGCTCAAACAGCAGGTAATTTCTGCGATAAAAACTGATTCATCACCTTGATCATCATTCCGTGGTCAGCAGCCCCGGCACTTTCCCTGGCGCTGTGCATGGACCACATCGGATTACCCACATCGATTGAGCGCACGCCTAATGCCGCGGCAGTAATCGGTCCAATGGTGCTGCCACAGGGCAGGTCGGTGCGGTGCACGTAGCGTTGCACCGGCACCTTTGCCGTGGCGCAGAGGTCGGCAAAAATGGCTTCGGACAGGGCTTCGGTGCTGTAGCGCTGATTGGCATTGATCTTAATCACCGGGCCGCCATTAACCTGCACGGCGTGGGCGTCGTCATAACTGCTGGCAAAGGCCGGGTTCCAGGCGTGGGCCATATCAGCACTGATTAAAAAACTACGCGCTAGCGCCTGTTTAGCAGCACTGGGATCGCTCTCCAGGGTTGCGCAAATGCGCTGCAGCGTATCCGCCAGAAAACTACCGGCGGCTCCCTTGCTGCTGGTGCTGCCAACTTCCTCATGATCAAAAAAACCGCAAACGCGGGTTTGCTCACCCGGTCCGCTTTGAGCCAGCAGTGCCGTCATTGCCGCGTGGCAGGAGGCCAGATTATCTAACTGGCCGTTGGCGATAAATTCCCCCGCCGGGCCGTAAAAACTGCCCGGCTGAGCATCAAACAGGTTTAACTCCCAACTGACTATCTGATCGGGGTCGAGCTGAGCCTGATCAGCGAGGAGCTGGCGGAATTGCTGCTGAGCGGGTAGTTCGTCGGAAGCGGCGCCGAGCAGGGGCGGTATCTGGGTCTGTTTGTCGAGTTTCAGTCCCTGCTCGTTTACCTGGCGATCCATGTGAATGGCCAGACTGGGAATGCGCATGATCGGCGTGGGAAAACGCACCAGCCGGGTGGCGAGTTGATCCTGGTCACGATAGACCAGCCGTCCGGCCAGTCCCAGGTCACGATCGGCAAAGGTAGCCAGAATGGGGCCGCCATAAACCTCGACGCCGATGCGGATCAGCTTTTTACTTTCAGTCGTCGGGTTCGGTTTTACCCGTAAACCGGGTGAATCCGTATGGGCGCCAAGCAGACTAAATCCGCTGGCAGAAGGTGGTGCCGTGCCGGTCTGGAAAGCGATCAGCGACGATTCATCGCGGATCACAAAGTAGCCACTGCCGGGTTCCAGCGACCAGGCGGTTGATTCGTCAAGCAGCTGGTATCCGGCCGCTCTGAGCTGGTCGGCCATGTTTGCGGTGGCGTGCCAGGGGCTAGGACTCTGGTCGATGAAGTCGAGGAGTTTTTTTGCGTCAGGATAAGGGTTGCGTTTGGCCACGATTGGGGTCCGCTAAAGGTAGACTGTGCGATTAGTAATGATAACCAATATTTGTTGATCAACCATCGGGACCCCATTGAATGTCTATTACTGCAACATCCCTGACCGGCGCACTGCGCAAGCTGGTGAGCGAACCCGGCGCACAGATTAACTACTGGTTGCCGCTCGGCGATGAGCAGGTATACCTGAACGATTACCTCGGAAAACCCATCTCGCTGACCTACAGCGGTGAAATTAACTGCATCGCCTGCGGTCGCCGCACCAACAAGAGTTTTTCCCAGGGCCATTGCTATCCCTGTTTTACCGGCAAGGCGGCCTGCGACATGTGTATTCTTAAGCCAGAGCTCTGCCACTACGAGGCTGGCACCTGCCGCGAACCCCAGTGGGGCGAGGAGTTCTGTTTTCAGCCGCACGTTATCTATCTGGCCAATACCACCGGGCCGAAGGTAGGCATTACCCGAAAAACTCAGTTGCCAACCCGCTGGATAGATCAGGGAGCAGTGGCCGCCCTGCCAATTTTTGAAGTCAGCACCCGCCACATATCCGGTCAGATCGAAGTCGCCCTGGCTGAATTTATTGCCGATAAGAGCCGCTGGCAGCAGCTGCTTAAAGCCGTGCCCGAGCCGGTTGACCTGTTAGCACTGCGCGATCAGGCTCTGGAATGGTCGTCCTCTATCGTCGCCGAAATCCGCAGCCGGGAAGGCGATGATGCCGTCATTGAGCTGAGCGTGAAGCCCGCTGAGTTTGAGTTTCCGGTGGTCGAATACCCGGAAAAAATAAAGTCCTTCAATTTTGACAAGGTGCCCCGGGTAGAGGGCAGGCTGCAAGGGATAAAGGGCCAGTATCTGTTGCTCGATACCGGCGTGATTAATATCCGTAAATTTGGTGGCTACCAGGTGCAGTTTGAGGCTTAAACCGAGCAGCCCCGTAACTTTTTTGTAAAGAGATCCGACCATGCGCGAAGGCACTCCCAGCACGATTTATTTAAAAGACTATCAACCCCTGCCGTTTCAGGTGGACAGCATTGAACTGCGGGTGGAGCTAGCTCCAACCAGCACCAAAGTCAGCTCCCGACTAGCGCTGCGTCGCCGCAGCGGGGCAGCGGCAAACGCCCCACTAAAACTCGACGGTAAGCAAATGCAGTTAACCCGGGTGGCGGTGGATGGTTTTGAACTGCGTCGCTCCGAATATCAGGTCGACGACGAGAGCCTGATACTTAGCAGCCTGCCCGACAGCTGCAGGGTGGAAATAGACACCCTGATAGACCCCGAGGCCAACACCGCGCTGGAGGGACTGTACCTGTCCAATGGCATGTTCTGTACCCAGTGTGAAGCCCACGGCTTTCGTAAGATTACCTACTACCCGGATCGTCCCGACGTGCTCTCGCGTTTTACCACCACTTTGATTGCCGACAAGGCAGACTACCCGGTGCTGCTGGCCAACGGTAATCTTGATGACAGTGGTGATAGTGAGGACGGCAAGCACTGGGCGCGCTGGGTCGATCCCCATCCCAAGCCCGCTTACCTGTTTGCCATGGTGGCCGGGGATCTATCCCGCGTGTCCGACAGCTTCACTACCATGAATGGCCGCCAGGTGGCGCTGGAGATATTTGTCGAGCATGAGAATGTCGACAAGTGCGCCCATGCCATGACCTCGCTGCAAAAATCCATGACCTGGGATGAGCAGACCTACGGACGCGAATACGATCTCGATATCTACATGATAGTCGCGGTGAGTCATTTCAACATGGGGGCGATGGAGAACAAGGGCCTCAACGTCTTTAATTCCCGCTACGTGCTCGCCAGCCCCGAGACCGCCACCGATATGGATTTTGAGGGCATCGAGAGCGTAATCGCCCACGAATATTTTCATAACTGGAGTGGCAACCGGGTCACCTGCCGAGACTGGTTTCAGCTCAGTCTTAAGGAAGGTTTCACCGTATTCCGCGATCAGCAATTTTCGGCGGACATGGGCAGTGCCACGGTCAAGCGAATCGATGACGTGCGCATTATTCGTGGCCACCAGTTTCTGGAAGATAGCGGCCCCATGGCCCATCCGGTGCAGCCCGACTCCTACATCGAGATCAACAACTTCTACACCGTCACCGTCTACAACAAAGGCGCCGAGGTGGTGCGCATGCTGCACACCCTGCTTGGCAACAGCCAGTTTCGTCGGGCCACCGATCTCTACTTTGCCCGCCACGATGGTCAGGCGGCGACGGTGGAAGATTTCGTCCGTTGTATGGAAGCTGTCTCTTATACACATCTGACGCTGCCGACGA
>CAJXVN010000094.1 GCA_913060775.1 uncultured Gammaproteobacteria bacterium
GTAGAGAGGTCTCGTGGGCTCGGAGATGTGTATAAGAGACAGGGTCCGGCGAGACGCAAAAACCTACGCGGAGCCTTCACCGTAAATAGCAACATAAGCCAGCGCCGAGTGGCACTAATTGATGACGTAATGACAACCGGCAGCACCGCGTCTGAGCTGGCCACCACCTTGAAAAAAGCCGGCGTTGCAGAAGTTGCTATCTGGGTGGTCGCTCGGGTTACCGACCCGAGACCATGAGCATTTTCCGCCCAATTTTCGGCGGTGGTTCGGCAAGTTCTTTAAATTCAGGCAGCGCCTAATTTACCGACCCAGTCAGCGGCACCTTCCGCTGAAATCTGCAACCGATATTGCTCCAGATGATCGGCAATCGCCAGGCAAACCAGCGGGTCATAAAACAGGGCCGTCCCTACACCGACCAGCGCAGCACCGGCCAACATAAACTCAACCGCATCAGCGCCGGAGCTAACACCGCCCTGGCCAATAATGGGAATACCCCGTTGCTGACACACCTGATAGACCTGATGAACTTTTAACAGGGCGACCGGCTTGATCGCCGGCCCTGATAGTCCACCTTGACCGTTCCCCAGCACCGGTTTTCGAGCCGCAACGTCCACCGCCATGCCCATCAGGGTATTTATTGCAGCAAAAGCATCGGTACCGGCATCAATACAGCGCCGGGCGTTCTCAGCGATGTCGGTCTGATTGGGCGACAGCTTGGTAATCAGCGGTTTGCTGGTGACAGCTCGACACGCCTCCACAACCCGAGCGGACATTTCCGGGTCATTACCAAAGGCTGCACCGCCCGCCTTGACATTGGGACAGGAAATATTCAGCTCGATCGCATCCACCGGCGAGTCATCGAAGCGCCGGACCACATCTACGTATTCATCGACCGTGGCACCACAGGCATTAGCAAAAAACCGGGTCTCGGAAAAATCCAGGGTGGGTAAAATTTTCCGCACCACGTGATCAACACCGGGGTTTTGCAGGCCAATCGCATTGAGCATTCCGGCGGGGGTTTCATACACCCGATGCAGTGGATTACCCAGCCTCGGTTCAAGCGTTGTGCCTTTTAAACAGATGGCCCCGACATCGCGGTTGGAAAACCCCTCGACCCGCGTGTATTCTTCACCAAAACCGACACACCCGGACAGCAGCACCAGCGGGTTGTTAAGCCGAATGCCACAAAAATCCACCGCCAGGGAGCCTTCTTCTGTCTGCTGATCAACCACCGTTACATATCGTCCTGTATGAACCTGAAATTCCACCAAACTGCGGCAATGTTATCCGCTTATGTGCCAATACGGGCGCTCGGTTGCACCTGATCGAACCGCTCGGTTTTGAGCTGGACGATCGCCGCCTGCGCCGCGCCGGGCTGGATTATCACGAATGGGCCCAGGTGCAGCGGCACGCCGACTGGCCAGAGTTCCTCGCCACTGAAAACCCCACCCGCCTGTTTGCGTTTTCCACCCGCGCCACTCAATTTCACACGGACGCGACCTTCCAGTCCGGTGACTACCTGCTATTTGGTCCGGAAACCCGCGGCCTGCCCAACCAGCTACTCGACGAGTTACCGACTAATCGTCGGTTACGGATTCCCCAGCAGCCCGAAAGTCGTTCGCTTAATCTTTCCAACGCCGTCGCCGTTGCAACCTATGAAGCGTGGCGACAGCTCGATTATTACTAATTCAATTCCCTAAAACGCTTGCAAATCCCTTGCGATCAGCCGTCCTGATCACTCGGCCTTTGCCTGTCGCGCCAGTAACAGCCTGACTGCCTCCAACGGATCGGCGCCATGATGGGCAATTTGATAAACCTGTTCGGTGATCGGCATCTCAATCTGTTGCTGTGCCGCCACTCCGCGCACCTCGACGACGGAACGTAAACCTTCAACAACCTGCCCCACCTCGGCCTCGACCTGCTCACGGGACAGTCCTCGGGCCAGCCCTAATCCAGCCCGACGATTACGTGACTGATTGTCGGTACAGGTCAGTAGCAGATCCCCCAGGCCGGCAAGACCAAAAAAAGTCTCCGGTTGCGCCCCTAACACGGCGCCCAGGCGCTGCATTTCCACCAGCCCACGGGTAATTAACGCGGCTCGGGCATTGGCCCCAAACCCCAGACCATCTGAAATTCCCGCTGCGATGGCAAGCACGTTTTTCACCGCACCACAGACCTCAACCCCTATCAGGTCAGCCGAGGTATAGGCCCGCATAGTTTCACCGTGCAGCAACTCCGCCCAACAGCCGGCAAACTCTGCCGAACTGGCGGCAACGGTCAGCGCGGTGGGCATTTGCAGGGCAACTTCCTTGGCAAAACTCGGACCGGAAATCATCGCCATATCCCGGTCTCCGAGCAGGTCGTGCAGTTGTTCATGCAGCAGTTGATGGCTATCCGGGGCCAGACCTTTGGTCGCCCAGGCGACGCCCTGATCCGCATCAATCAGTTCTTTTATCTGCTCACAGATCTGGCCAAACGCATGGCTAGGCACCGCGATCAGAACCTGATCGGCAAACGCCATCAGTGCGGCCAGATCCCCCTCTGGAGTCAGCTCCGGCGGGAAAACTATCCCCGGCAAATAAGCCGGATTGCCCAGCAGCAGGCGCATTTCCATCAACTGCGATTCGCGATGTGACCAGAGCTTAACCTGATGTCCGTTACGCGCCAGCGCCAGCGCTAGTGCGGTACCCCAGGAACCCGCGCCGAGTACGGCTATCTGCGCTGCCATCTGCCCGTTTTACTCATTACTATTTCACTCAGTCATGCACGGCATAAAACCGATCTCTACTCTAGTGAGTGGTCTTGGAGGTCTCTCCAGCGGACTGCAGTTTTTGCCGGTAGAGCAACTCAAAGTTAACCGGAGACATCACCAACGGCGGAAAGCCACCGGAAACGGTCATGTCAGAAATCACCTGCCGGGCGTAGGGAAACAGAATGTTCGGACAGGTCACCCCAAGGGCAAATTTCAACTGCTCATCGACCACGCCTTCGATCTGAAAAATGCCGGCCTGATCAAGTTCAACAATAAACAGGGGTTTGTCGTCCCCTTTGGCAGAAATGGTGATTTTTATCGAAACCTCATAACTACCCTCCTCCACCTGCTGGGAGTCCGTGGCCAGGTTAATATCAATCTGCGGAGTAGTCGTCTGTTGAAAAACACCCGGTGCCTGGGGTGATTCGAAGGATAGATCCTTCAAATAAATCTTGCGGATATTAAAGGTTTGTTCGGGCTGGGCTGCCCCCTGTTCGTCACTCATTAAATTTGGCCTGTAGGTAGAGGATGATAATTGCCGGGCAAGTTCTGGATGGCCGCCGGCCTGACCCAGGTCACGCCAGCAGCTTATCCAGCTCGCCACGCTGTTCAAGGTCGGCCAGGTCGTCATAACCACCGACGTGTCGATCACCGATAAAAATTTGCGGGACCGTATGGCGGCCGCTGCGTTGTTCCATTTCCTCACGCAGCTCCCGGTCCTGTGAAACCTTAATTTCTTCGTAATCAGCCTCTTTAATGGCTAACAGCCTTAATGCAGCTGAACAGTAACCACAAAAAGAGCCGGTATAGATGGTCACTTTTGCAGGCATCTCGATCTCCTTAGATGATGAAAGCGGATTCCGGTCGCGCTAACCCGGGGTTTCTCGGCAACTTCACGATTTTACAAGCGGCAGCTGTTCGTCACGCCAGGCCTGCACACCGCCCTTTATTTCGACAATACGCTGCACATCGGCCTGCTTTAACTCTTTTATCACCGGCGCTGTCTTCACCCCGCGGTCAGTGACCAGCACCACCGGCTGATCCGCCGGCCTGGTGACCTTACGTAATGCAGCCTCCATATTGTCAGCGGTGACATTGATCGACCCGGCAATATGCCCGTCATCAAAACCGGTCTTACTGCGCAAATCAAATATGAGCGCCTGCTCCCGGTTTAGCATTTGCACTACCTGCGCAGGCGTGGCCACGGTTAAACCGCCCAGATTTGCACCGCTGGAAGTAACCAGCAGCAACACTGCAACCACCGCCACGCCAGCAAACAACTCCCAGTTAGCTAATACAAAATCCACTGTTTCTCCAGAGGCCAACCCTGCAGCAGCGCAGGGTGATTAAATCCGTCAGATTCCTTCGCTGAGCGATAGCACCGTTCATTATATCGGCTCATGAACGGGAGAAACCTGACGTGGGGGGTTAAAAAAGGGCCGCTATAATGCGCGATTGACCGACATTTTTCCAGTAACCACCCGAGAAACAACCCATTGCCAACGGCTACCCATCTGAACCAGAAATGTCACTGCTAACCGCTGAAATGTCAGCCAAACCACCGCTAACTGCGCTCCTTCGCTCACCGACTAAACTGGGTTTCCTGTTTACTGCCTGGTTGTTAACCCTGCCCGCCTCCCACGCAAGCGATCAGCAGGCCCAACAGCTGGAAACCCTGCGCAAACAGATCACCGAAATTCAGCAGGATCAGGGCCGTAATCAACAACAACAAAATTCCCTTAATCAGGAACTCCAAAAATTTGCCTCGCAGATTAACGACCTGGGCTCTGCCATCGCTCAACTTCAAAAAAGCCGTCGTGCTGAACAGGCGCGCACCATTGCCCTGGAAAGCCGGCAGACAGAACTGCAACAACGGCTGGGGAAACACAAAAAACTACTCGGTCACCTGGCAAGACGGGCCTATTTGAACGGCCAGCAGGAGTACCTGAAACTGCTTCTTAATCAACAGGATCCCGCCGATATTCAACGCATGCTGGGCTATTACCGGCGCATGCAACAGGCTCAGGTAACCGAGATTAACGAGGTTCAGGAAACCATTCTCCAGCTGCATGAAACCCGGCAACAGTTGACCGTTTCCAGACAGGCCGTTGCCGACTCTCTGATCGAGATCCAGCGACAGAAATCCGTACTCGCTACTCAGCAGAAAAAACATCAGGCAATCCTCACGCAACTAATGGCCGATTTTCAGGACAACGAGGCTCGCCTGGCAACCATGCGTAAGAATGAATCCCGCCTGGCGAAACTGGTTGAGCAGTTACAGAACGCTTTGGACGACATACCCGAGGCGACGGGCCAGTCTTTTGCCCAGGCCCGCGGCACGCTGAACTGGCCGGCAGTCGGCAAACTGAAACACCGATTTGGTGAGAAAAAACCCCAGAGCGAACTGCGTTGGCAGGGCGTATTGATTGACACACCCGAGGCCAGTCCGGTGCAGGCGGTCCACGCCGGTAGAATCGCCTTCGCCGACTGGCTTCGCGGTTTTGGGCTGCTGGTAATCGTGGACCATGGCGACGATTACATGACCGTTTACGGCCACAATCAAACCATCCAGCGTGACAACGGTAGCTGGGTCGAACAGGGCGAAGTAATCGCAACGGCTGGCGTCGGCGGTAACGCAACGGAATCGGGACTCTATTTTGAAATTCGCCACCGGGGAAAACCCACGAACCCGGCAAAATGGTGTCATCAATGAACAGCAGCATATAATCGGGCTAACCTATACCACTGACTGTGGCACCGAAAAGCCACCGCTTCCCTATTCCAGGACCTCTCATGCAGCGACCCATTCCCATATTGATTCTGTTACTTGCCGCGTTTACCGCTGGCGGTTTTATCAACGAACATCTGGTGGCCACTGCACAAGCTGACATGGGCGCTAGCCGCCAGAACCTGCCACTGGATGAGCTGCGCGCTTTCACGGAAACCTTTACCGTTATTAAGAAAAATTATGTCGAGCCGGTAGAAGATAAAAAATTGCTGGAAAGCGCCGTCCGTGGAATGTTATCGGGTCTCGATCCACACTCTTCCTACCTGGACGGCGACGATTTCAAACAGCTACGGGAGGGCACCTCAGGAGAGTTTGGTGGCCTGGGGATTGAAGTCAGCATGGAGGATGGTTTTGTAAAGGTCGTCTCTCCGATTGATGATACTCCCGCTGCTCGCGCCGGGATTGAAGCTGGCGACCTCATCGTTCGCCTCGACGATGCGCCCGTTAAAGGCATGTCCCTGAGCGATGCGGTGAAAATCATGCGCGGCAAAAAGGGCACCAAAATCATGCTCACCATCATTCGAGAAGGGGAGGAAAAACCCCTGAAAATCTCGATCACGCGGGCCGTCATTCAGGTAACGGCGGTGCGCGGCCGGGAACTTGATCCCGGTTATGGGTATGTGCGCATCGCCCAGTTTCAGGTCAACACTGGGCGCAAACTGCGCGAGGAAGTCGACAAACTCAAAGCGGCCAATGACGGTTCCCTGAAAGGGCTGGTGCTCGATTTACGCAACAATCCCGGCGGCGTGCTCACCGCTGCGGTTTCGGTGTCTGATGCCTTTATCACCAAAGGGCTAATCGTCTACACGGAAGGCCGAACTGCTGACTCGGAACAGAAATTCAACGCCTCCCCTGACGACCTGCTGGGCGGGTCGCCCATTGTGGTGCTGGTGAACGGCGGCTCGGCCTCGGCATCAGAAATTGTCGCGGGGGCTCTACAGGACCATAACCGGGCCATCATAATGGGCAGTAAAACTTTCGGGAAAGGCTCAGTACAGACCGTGTTGCCAATGAAAAGCGACGCAGCGTTGAAGCTAACGACTGCCCGTTATTACACTCCGAACGGACACTCTATCCAGGCCCGAGGGATTATCCCGGACATCGAACTGAAAAATATCCGCGTCACCGAAGTTGACCCGGAATTCGAGGGTATTACCGAGCGTAACCTCACCGGACACCTGGAAAACGAAGAGAGCGAAGGCGATGATAGCGAGACCAAAAGCCTGGCGTCTCGTGACTTTGCTCTGTATGAGGCGCTTAATCTCCTTAAAGCGGTGGCCATTCTCGATAGCAAGAAAACGAGTCATTAGTCATTAAATAATGGGCACGCTGTTACGAAACTTACGGGCGTTAGTCAGCCTGTTAACCCTTGGCATCTTTAGTTCGGCTGGTGCCGTTGAAGCCGACGGGGGAATTGTCCAGCGTAGGGCACCGGTAGTCGCGCCAGCCCCGGCAACAGCGGAGATAGTTGACCGCTATACCGACGCCAGACCCTGGGTGGCCATCATCATTGATGATCTGGGAAACCGGCCGGAAGACCGTCTTGCTGCGCTGCTACCCGGACCGGTGGCCTGCTCTTTTTTGCCGCATACACCTCACGCAGTCGAACTCGCGCAACTGGCGGCACGAAATGGCAAGGAAGTGCTTCTGCACCAGCCGATGCAGGCCAGTGGCCAGAACAGACAGGGGCCCGGGGCGCTACGACTGACCATGGACCGAGCCTCCTTTCGGGACACCATCAATAACAACCTTGCTTCTCTGCCCCATGTTAGTGGGGTCAACAACCACATGGGCAGCCTGCTTACCAGCCATTCTCAGGCAATGGGCTGGCTAATGGAGGAATTACGCCGTTACCCGTCCATGTTCTTTATCGACAGCCGGACCACCTCCTCGACGGTTGCCAGTCGTGTCGCCAGCAAATTCCAGATACCCAGCAGCTCGCGCGA
Organism: uncultured Gammaproteobacteria bacterium; assembly: GCA_913060775.1. GTDB lineage: Bacteria > Pseudomonadota > Gammaproteobacteria > Immundisolibacterales > Immundisolibacteraceae > QNFC01. The sequence goes on from CAJXVN010000094.1 coordinate 7,487, forward strand.
TATTTTTCTCGACAACCGGACCGACCCGGAGAGCCTCCTTGCCCAGTTCAATCACCTGATAAAAGTGGCTCGTGCCCAGGGGAGCGCGATCGCCATCGGCCACCCTTATCCGGAAACCATGGCATTTCTGCGCACCCATCTCGCGGACCTGGAACGCCAGGGTATATCCCTGCAACCCGTGAGTGAGGTGATTCGATTAAGAAAACCAGCCCTGCGCACTGCCTGGCACCAGGTCGCATCCGATCAGTTAAGGCCGAAAACACCACAGCGCATACAGTAAATCACGGGAAGACCGACCCGAAACGAGAGAGGAAAGGTTATGAAATGGATATTTTCCCTGTTGGCACTGTTGCCACCGCTGGCACTCGCCGCCGGGCCATCGCTCGACGACCTAAAAAATGATCACCGGGTCACGCAGTCCATTTCCACCTATGGCATGGGACTGGGTGCTCAGCGCTGGAGCCCGTTAACTGAAATTAATCGGGACACGGTTAATCATTTAGTCCCCGCCTGGTCGACCGCACTGGAAACTGATCGAGGCCAGGAGGGTCAGCCTCTGGTTTACGGCGACCGGATTTTCGTTACCACCCACGAAGCCACCTTTGCCATCGACGCCCGCAGCGGACGTATGTTGTGGCGCAATAAATTACGCTATTCGAAAAAAATGTATCGCATGGTTTGTTGTGGATTTATCAACCGCGGCCCGGTGATATTCGACGGCAAACTGTTCCGCCAGACCCTCGATAATCGGGTGATGGCGATCGACATGGAATCCGGCGAAACCGTCTGGTCGCAGACCGCCTCCGACTGGGAGGATGGCTATACCGCCACTGGCACTCCTCTGCTGGCCAACGGCGTTCTGATCACCGGAACAGCCGGGGGCGACATGGGGACACGAGGTTTTCTGGATGGCTGGAATCCCCAAACCGGCGAAAAACTCTGGCGTTACTGGACCACTGCCGGCCCCGATGATCCGGGCGGTGATACCTGGGAAGGTGACACCTATTTACGGGGTGGCGGTGCCACCTGGCTGGCCGGTTCTTACGACCCCGAACTCAACCTGGTCTACTGGGGGATTGGCAACCCGGGTCCCTGGAACGCCAACATGCGCCCTGGAGACAACCTGTTTACCGACACCATCGTCGCCTTACGACCCGAAACCGGCGAAATCGTCTGGCACTATCAGGTGATCCCGAATGACACCTACGATTACGACTCGGTCAACGAGCTGATTCATGCCACTCTGGACATTGACGGCACTCCGCGCAAAGTGATTATCCAGGCCAACCGCAATGGCTACGTCTATGTACTCGACCGTGAAACTGGCGAGTTACTGCGCGCCAGCCAGTTTATCGATCAGCTAACCTGGGCAGATGGCATCGATATGGAAACCGGTCGCCCCATCCGTTCTGCCGCCACCATCGAAAACCTCAAGGGCATTGAGAAAACTGTCTGGCCCTCGAATATTGGGGGGAAAAACTGGGCGCCAGCCTCCTTCAGCCCGGAAACCGGCCTGCTTTATCTAAATGGCCTCGAAATTAGTATGCAGTTCAAACCGGTCGTCATGGCCTGGCGCAAGGGCGTTGCCTACGCTGCCGCCGACTTCTCTTTCCCCGAACCGGTTGAGGGTGTGCCCATGGGATACCTGCGGGCAGTTGATCCATTGACCGGGGAACGAGTCTGGCAGGTGCCGGTCGATCCCCCTGCTAATGGTGGCACGCTGAGCACCGCCGGCGGCCTTGTGTTCACGGGTCTGCAGACCGGCGAACTTGCTGCCTATGATATCGACGACGGCACCTTGCTCTGGGAGTACCAGACCGGTTCGGGAATTATTGCGCCGCCGGTCACTTACGAAATCGATGGCGAACAGTATGTCGCGATACAGAGTGGTATTGGCGGTCTGTTTTCCTGGTTTCTCCCGAACCCTAAATTCGCCACCATCACCAAAGGCGCGTCCCTCACCGTCTTTAAGTTATTCCAGCCCTGGTCAGCCAACTCAAGCGATGAGCATTAAATGAAACGGGAGATTTTTAGCGGAATAGTTGCCGTAATTTCAGTACTCACACTGGCCAACCTCCCGACCACCTCGCAGGCTGGCGGCTCCACCCAGTTATCGGCCGATCCCCAGCAGGTTGCACTTGGTGACACGCTCTACCGCCAGTTCTGCCAGCGCTGCCATGGCGCCTCACTACGTAGCAGTGGCGCATCAACCTTCGATCTGCGCCAGTTTCCAGCCGCAGAACACGAGCGATTCATCGAATCGGTCACTGAAGGCAGCGGCGATATGCCACCTCATGGTGATGTGCTGGCGCCCTGTCTCTTATACACATCTCCGAGCCCACGAGACCTCTCTACATCTCGTA
>CAJXVN010000095.1 GCA_913060775.1 uncultured Gammaproteobacteria bacterium
TGTAGAGAGGTCTCGTGGGCTCGGAGATGTGTATAAGAGACAGCAGGAAGGGGTCAATCCACGGGTGATGGACGAATCGTTGCAGACCTTCCTGCCCACCAGTAAACGCGTTCCTGCGGACGAGGGTGCGGCGGCGTGAGTGAGGCCGCCGAATGTGTCTGCGAAGAAACCAAGTGCCCGGCCGGTATCCCGGCCTGGGTCATGACGTTTGCCGATCTGATGACTTTGCTGATGTGTTTTTTCGTATTGTTGCTGTCGTTTTCGGAAATGGATCAGTCCAAGTACAAAAAAATTGCCGGCTCCATGCAGTTTGCGTTCGGTGTGCAGCGCGAGATTAAAACGAAGGAACCGCCAAAAGGTACCAGCATTATTGCCAGGGAGTTTACGCCGGGTAAACCTGAACCGACGTTGATTAAATCCGTTCGGCAGCACACGATCGATCTGTCCCGTCAAACACTTGAATTTACGGATTCCGATTCTCGATTAAGGGAAGATGCAGAATCGGTTGGCAGTGAGCTGGTCACTAACGCGGAAAAATCCTCTGAACAGGACCGTGATTCGTCGGCTGGCGACGGTTCCACGGGGCATAGCGCTCGGCAGGAGAGTCACGACGAAGTTCTGGCTGCGGTGGTCGAGGAATTGCTCGAAGAGGTCCGTGAAGGATTAATAGAACTTGATTTTAATGATGGTCGGGTCATTATTCGAATCCGGGAGCACGGGTCTTTCGCCTCCGGTGGAGCGGAAGTCAGCGCATCTTTTGTGCCGGTAATTGATCGTATTGGTGCGATTCTTGAGCGCCTGGAAGGGGATATAGAAGTGTCCGGGCATACCGACGATATTCCCGTGAACAGGGGGCGATTTCGTTCAAACTGGGATCTGTCGGCACTTCGGGCGGCCTCGGTTGCCCATGAGCTGCTGGCGGCGTCAGCCATTGGCGGAGCACGTTTAAAAGTCGTGGGGCGAGCAGATAGTGATCCACTGGCGGACAACGTCACCTCGGTTGGCAGAGCCCGTAACCGGCGGGTGGAAATTAGCATTGATCTGAATAGCGATCCGGCGATTTCGCCGACCCGATGAGCGGCGGCAGGAGTGTGAGATGAGCGCAGACGACAGACGAGAGTATTTCCGCGTTGCTGATGATGTGCGGGTTAGTTATCGAAAACTGGATGTGCGCAGTGGCGAGCAGCTGACCCGGGCGATTAATGCAGGGTTGCCCACCAGTTTTCAGTTGCGGGCACAAATTGCCGACACTGACCTGCAGTTGCTGAGTGCTCGAAATGAATTGCAGGAGTTGCCGCAGGCGCTGAAGCAGTACCTGTTTTTACTCGAAGAAAAAATTGGCCAGCTGGCCGAGGTGACCGAGTTACTTTCCGGTAATCTGCAAGCGGTGACTATCTGTGAGGTGAGTCTTAGCGGGGGTGGCATTGCTTTACCCACCGATGAGGCGTTGGCAATTGGACAGATGGTGGAGTTATGTATGCAACTTGCCGGCGAGTCCGGAGCTATTCACGCCTTAGCAGAAGTGAGCGATTGCCGTGAATGTGATGGCGGGTACAAGGTGGCGATGGAGTTTCGCAGCCTGACCGAAGAAGATCAGGAGCGGATTATTCGCCGTACCATGCAGCGCCAGGGAGAGCTGATTCGGGCGAAGGCCAGTGATCAGTAATCCATCAGGCGTTGATTGAGTGCTAATTTTTCGGCGTTGAGGGCGTTTTCCGCTACCGGTTGCCCCAGCTCCCAGAGACGGCGACAGTTGATCAGGTCGGTGTAGGCGGTCGTCAGTCCCTGGGCTTGTTCTGCAGTGATCTGGTCCGCGGTGGCCGCCGCCGCCAGTATTTCCGTGGTGGTGGTCGGTGTGGTTAGTTGGGCGTATTTAGCGGAATGTAGTAGCACCAGATACTGGCCAAAAAATTCGATGTCGAGCATGCCGCCGTCGTTGAGCTTGAGCTGGTCCCCCGCGGTGACAATGTTTTTCTCATCCTGAACTCGCGCGCGCATCGAGGTAATTTCGTCCAGTAATTGGGAGCGGTCACGCGGCTGGCTCAGTAACTGTTCACGAAATTTTGAAAACGCCGAGGCGAGGGCAGGATCACCGCAGATTGGTCGCGCATGCACCAGCGCCTGGTGCTCCCAGGTGTGTGCGTCGTTTAGTTGATAGCGAATAAAACTCTGTAATTCACTGACGATGGGCCCCGCATTGCCGCTGGGGCGAAGTCTGACGTCGACCTCGTAAAGCCGTCCGGAGGTTGTCTGGGTGCTGAGTAATTGAATCAGACGCTGACCGACCCGGCTGTAAAAACGGTGGAGCGGGGTAGGTTCGGGCCCGGTGGTGAGCAGGTCGGGACTACAATCAGGTTGAAGCAACACCAGGTCGAGGTCGGAGCGGTAACTAAGTCCACGAGAGCCGAGCTTGCCGTAGCCCAGAATCAACAGGCCGGGTGCGGTGGAATCGGCCGGGTAAACCTCGGCCGGTGGCGCTCCATGTCGCTGGACAAGCTGTTGCCATGCAAGATTAAGGCAGCTTTCCAGCACCAGTTCAGCCACTTCGGTGAGCAGGTCACCACTGCCTCCGGGAGCGCTGATGTCTAGCATGGCTGCCTGCAGGACAGCTGCGTTGCGCTGGTCGCGAAGCCGGTTCATCTGCTGTTCCAGGTCGTCGCCACCTTCGCGAATCGCTTGCTGAAACAGGCTGGTCAGGTGGTCGTGATCCGGTCGTTCGCCAAACGATCGGCTATCGAGTAACTCATCCAGCAGTACCGGGTGTTGACACAGCCAGCCGGTGACCCAGTCCCCGATCGCACAGAGCTGACACAGCCGCTGCAAAGCCGACGGATTTTCATAGAGCAGAGAAAGATAGGCTGAGCGGCGTAAAATGGTATCGAGCAGACGCAACGTGCCGCTCAGGGCAACATCCGCCTGCTGCTGGTCGGCGCAGCTGGTGAGCAGGTTGGGTAGCAGCTGCTGGAGCCGCTGCTGCGCCAGCGCGGAAGCGGCCAGGTGGTTGCGGGATTTTTGCAGGGCCAGTAACTGCTCAAAAGCGCCGGCAGAATCAACAAAGCCAAGCTCATCCAGCAGGGGTATTGAGCTTTCTGCCGTCAGCGGCTGACTCCACAACCTGGCAAAACTGGTCTGGTCGATGCGAGTAGCAGGTCGCGACTGGGGGGCGAGCAGGTCGGCGAAGAGCTCAGAGACCTTCTGCGTGGTCACCTCAAGTTGCTTGAGATAATCAGCACTCTTGTCAAAACCCATGGCAACGGCCAGCCGAAGCAGATCAGTCTCATCGGCTGGCAGCTGGTGTTGCTGGCGATGGTGCAACATCTGGATGCGGTGTTCGCTGCGGCGTAAAAAATGATAGCTTTCGCGGAGAGTCTGGCAGTCCTCGGTGCTTAAGTCCCCGCGAGCCTCCAGCCGTTGCATTACCGTTGCCAGCGCGGGCTGGCATAAGGATGGGTCGCGCCCTCCATGAACCAGTTGTAATGCCTGAACGATAAATTCTATTTCTCGGATCCCGCCGTGGCCGAGTTTGACACTGTACTGGCGGGAGCTGCGTTCAACCTGCTGATCAATTTCCTGTTTCAGTTCGCGCAGGCTTTGAAACGCTCCGTAATCAAGGTAGCGCCGGTAAATAAAGGGTGACAGGCTTTCCAGTACCTCCGTCCCATAGGTGGAATCCACGGCGACTGGACGAGCTTTTATCAGCGCATAGCGTTCCCATTCACGGCCATGACGTGTGTAATAAGCTTCAAGCGCGGAGCCAGTGATGACGAGGGCGCCGCTATCACCGAAGGGGCGCAGTCTGAGATCGACGTTGTAGAGCTGACCAACGTCGCCAGGGTTCTGTAGAAGATCCACCAGGGCCCGGATTAGCCGGGTAAAAAACTCCTGATTGGAAAGGACACCCTTTTGACCGGACGTGCCAGTCGTTTCTCCCTCGTCGTCAAACAGGGCGATCAGGTCAATATCGGAGTGGAAGTTGAGTTCGCCGCCGCCGAGTTTGCCCATGGCTAACAGGGTGAGCTGAACGGGTAGATTGCTCTCTGCACTCATCGGAGTGCCGTGTTTTTCCGCCAGTTCACGGGTGAGCCAGGCGATAGACGCGGTGAGAATATTTTCTGCAAGTTGGGAGATGTGGGCGAGATTTTCCGCCAGGTCGGCCAGATTGTTGAGGTCTCGCCAGGCGATAATCGCCTCTTCTCGTAAATGGATGGTGTGCAGCGCCAGTTTGAGCTGATCTCGGGTTTCACAGCGGTTGGCAGCGTTGGTTATCTCCTCGCGCAACCGATTGCCGTCCGGTTGTTGATCAAATATCCCCGTTGATAACCAGTGATAAAACCTGGCAGGGTCTTTTAAAAAAACCTGGCTTAACCAGGGGCTACTAGCACAGGCCTGGATCACCGCTGCACCCTGCTCGCCAATGAGCGCTGCCTGCTCTGGCGTGAGCTGGTCAACGAGTGCCGTAACCGTCTGTTGTGTCGGGTCCTGCAGTTGACGCGGTAGCAAAGTTAGGATTTGGTGCGATAATTGCGCGGTCATGGGGGTCTGTATTGCAGTAATTTTGATGGATTCCTGAGTAAAAACCGGGGCGGAGCCACAATCGGCTGCCTAACCGAGAGGGTTTAAAACTGGGCACCAAGAATGGTTAATAATAAACCGAATAATGGAGACGGTGATGGTTTTGCGTAAGTTCTGGCAGCGTTCAAATAGGGAGTATCAGGTGCCACCGGTTAGGGTCATCCTGATCACGCTGGGTAGCCTCCTGTCGGTTGACGCGTTTGCGGCAGCAGCGGCAACCGGCAATGAAAAAGTGGCCATGAGCACGCATTTAGCTCAGGTAGACGGCAGCTCTTCGATGCCCGGTATCGCCGAGGACCTTGCCCCCGACCAGCTGATTCGGGCCACCGGAGAATTACTGTTGGAGGATATCCGGCAGAATAGATCCGCTTATGAAGCAGATTCCCGAGAACTTTACGCAAAAGTTCGAGAATGGGTCTTCCCTCATTTTGATTTTCAGCGGATTTCCCGGTATGTGCTTGGGTCTGCCTGGAAGGAGGCCAGTGAGGAGCTGCAACAGCGGTTTACCCAGGAATTTAGCACGCTGATGCTGCATACCTATGGATCGGCGTTAATGGCCTTTCAGGATCAGCGCGTCGAGTATTTGCCCTACGATGCGAAAGAAAGCGCCACCCGGGCGACCGTGAAAATGCTGGTGCACGATAAGGAAGGCTCAGCGATCCCGATTGACTATTTGCTGGCCAATGTTGCAGGACAGTGGAAAGTACTCGACGTGAAGATTGATGGTATTAGCCTGGTCAAAACCTACCGATCAGAATACGGGTCAATAGTTAAACGCGAGGGGATACCCGAGCTGATTACTGCGCTGGAAGAACGCAACCGGCGTAACCTGTAGGCATCAACGCATCGATATGAGGCGTGCAGGCGCCCGCTAACGCTGATTTAAGCGCAGATTCAACCTGCCCAGCACCGGGCCGCTTCTCCTTTGTGTTGAGTCAGCTTTCTGCACCCTGATTATTTTGTAATAAAACTTTGGAGCTTTAATGCCCGTTGCGGTTTCGATTCAGCAGTTACACAAGCGCTTCGGTGAGCTTAAAGCACTAAACGGTGTGGATTTGAAGATTGCCGAGGGCGAGCTTTTCGGGCTGCTGGGCCCAAACGGAGCTGGCAAATCGACGCTGATTGGCATCATGGCTGGCCTGTGTCGGGCCGACAGTGGCGTGGTCACTGTTATGGGAAAGGACGTGGTTAGAGACGCGGCGGCCAGTCGGCGCAACCTGGGAGTGGTCCCCCAGGAATTGTTGTTTGATCCGTTTTTTAAAGTTCGTGAAGTGTTACAGATCCAGGCTGGTTATTTCGGAGTGGATCGGCGACACCGAGCCTGGATTGACGAGTTGCTCGAGTCGCTGGGGCTTGCCGATAAAGCCGACCAGAACATGCGTTCACTGTCCGGTGGTATGAAGCGCCGGGTGTTGATCGCTCAGGCGCTAGTGCACAAACCCCGGGTGCTAGTGCTTGACGAACCCACAGCTGGGGTCGATGTGGATTTACGCCAGATACTGTGGTCCTTTGTAAAACGATTACATCGCGAAGGAACAACTGTACTGTTAACGACCCATTATCTTGAAGAGGCTGAGGCCCTTTGCGAGCGCATTGGCATCATGAATCACGGTGAGCTGGTGGCGTTAGATAGTCGGGCTGGTTTAATGGAGCGCTACTCGCATTATCAGGCTCGAATGCGGTTACGCGGCATGGGCGATAATTTGCCCGAACCGGTGACCGCAGCCCTGACTCGCCGGGAAGGCGATACGGTCTGGTTGCAGGTGGCACACAATGATGACCAGCTGGCGACGATTCTGGCGGCGCTGCATGAGCATCAAATACAGGTGTTAGAAATTGAAACTGCCGAACAGAATCTTGAAGATCTGTTTCTGGAACTGACCCAGGTGAAGCGTTCATGAATGTCCGTGGAACCTGGACGCTGTTTAGTAAGGAAGTGAAGCGATTCATGGTGGTGGCGATGCAGACCCTGCTGGCACCGGTTATCACTGCCCTGCTATATCTGGTTATTTTTAGCCACGTCATGTCCGATCGGGTCACCATGTATGACGACCTGGCATACAGTAGTTTTCTGGTGCCGGGCCTGATCATGATGTCAATCATTCAAAATGCCTTTGGCAATACCTCTTCGAGTCTGGTGTTCTCCAAGGTCACCGGCAGTATCGTTTTTGTGCTACTTGGGCCATTAACTCATCTGGAGTTCTTTATCGCGTTTGTTGCTGCGGCGATGTTTCGGGCGCTACTGGTGGGGCTGGCCATTTTTATAGCCGCCTACTTTTATGTCGGTGTGACCGTGGCGGCGCCGGTCTATGTGTTGCTCTTCGGCGTGCTGGGGGCTGCCACACTCGCCACCATCGGATTTCTGGTCGGCGTCTGGGCGGATAAATTTGATCACGCGGCCACGTTTCAAAACTTTGTCATTATGCCGTTGTCTTTTCTTAGCGGGGTGTTCTATTCAATCCACTCGTTGCCGGCAGTGTGGCAGGCTGTATCGAGGTTTAACCCGTTGTTTTACATGATTGACGGTTTTCGCTACGGGTTTTTTGGCCAGTCTGACGTGGCGCCGCAACTGGGGGTTGGCGTAATGTGCGGGGCTTTGCTGATCTTAGGTATACTTACGCTGGTCATGTTGCGCAGTGGATACAAGTTGCGTACCTGAGGTTTTTTCGAATTAGTCGCGACGGCGGAGCCTTGTGTTGTTGGCGCTCCGGGTTGCCATTTTTTGCTGAATCCCCCAATTGAGTTTGCAGAGATAGCCTGAATGGAATGTAGTGCAATAAAAGAATTTATTGAAAGTCGACTGGCCGATTCAGAGGCCCACGTCGACGGTGATGGACGCCATTTTGAAGCGGTGGTTATATCTGATCAGTTTGCCGGCAAGACCCTGATCCAGCAGCATCAGCTGGTCTATGGCGTGATTAAGGAAGAGATGGCGGATGACTCTATTCATGCGTTGTCTCTAAAAACGTATACGGTTGATGCCTGGCGCCAGGCGAACCAGTAATCACCACAACAGTCAACGAGGTACAGGACGATGGATATAGGTGAGCGGATTAAAGCGTTTGTGGAAGAGGTGCCGGTAGTGCTCTTTATGAAGGGTGACCGGATGTTTCCACAGTGTGGGTTTTCAGGTAAGTCAGTGCAGATACTGGAGGCCTGCGGGGCCGATTATGAAACGGTAAACGTGTTGGCGGATGATGAGGTACGCCAGGGTATAAAAGATTATTCCAGCTGGCCGACGGTGCCCCAGCTTTATGTGGGTGGCGAGTTTATCGGCGGTAGCGATATCCTGACCGATCTTTATGAGAGTGGCGATCTGCAATTGATACTCGATTCGGTTAAGGGTGTCGAGCGGCAATAATCCAGTAGTAATCAAGTTCGTTGAATCGGCCACCGTTATGGTGGCCGATTCGTTTCTACGGTCACGGTGACAAGTGGGTCTGGGTATGCCAGATAATCGCTAAAGATCACCCGGGTTGCAAAGAGAATCATGTGGATAAACTGATAGTTACAGGTGGTTGCCGATTAGACGGTGAAATTCGTATTTCTGGCGCGAAAAATGCGGCTCTGCCGATTATGGCCGCCACATTGCTGGCGGATGAGCCGGTCACCGTTAGTAACGTGCCTCACCTTCACGATGTCACCACCACCATGGAACTATTGGGTCGCATGGGGGTGTCGCTGGTCGTCAATGAATTTCTGGATATTGAGGTAGATACCAGCACGATTAATAGTTTTTATGCGCCCTACGAGCTGGTGAAAACCATGCGCGCATCGATACTGGTGCTGGGGCCGCTTCTCTCGCGATTTGGTGAGGCCCATGTTTCCATGCCAGGCGGGTGTGCGATAGGCCAGCGGCCGGTGAACATTCATCTGGAAGGTTTGAAGGCGATGGGCGCCGATATCCAGGTCGAAAACGGTTATATCATTGCCCGGGCAGATCGGCTGACCGGTGCCAATATCGTCCTGGAAACGATTTCGGTTACCGCCACTGAGAACCTGATGATGGCGGCAACCCTGGCCAGGGGCACCACGGTTATCGACAATGCCGCGCAGGAGCCCGAGGTGGCTGATGTCGCTAAATGTCTGGTGGCAATGGGTGCCCGAATTAGTGGTGCTGGAACGTCACGAATTGTCATTGAGGGCGTCGAGCGACTCGGTGGCGCTCGCCACCGCATCCTGCCTGACCGCATTGAGACCGGTACCTATCTGGTTGCGGGAGCGGTGACCGGCGGCCGTGTGAAAGCCCGTGATACCGACCCGGCTTTGCTTAAAGTCGTGCTGCAAAAATTACGCGAAGCGGGTGCTCAGGTTGAGACCGGCGAGGACTGGATAGAGCTGGATATGGGGGGTAGACGTCCCAAGGCAGTGACCATCCATACGGCCCCCTACCCGGCGATGCCAACCGATATGCAGGCCCAGTTCATGGTGCTTAATAGCGTTGCCGATGGCAGTAGCGTGGTAACCGAGACCGTATTTGAAAATCGGTTTATGCATGTCCAGGAGCTGTTGCGGCTAGGTGCCGATATCGCACTGGAAGGCAATACTGCGCTGATCAATGGCGTCGAGACCCTGCAGGGCGCGCCGGTAATGGCGACCGACCTGAGGGCATCTGCTAGCCTGGTGCTGGCCGGGCTGGTGGCAAGTGGCGAGACCCACATTAGCCGCATTTATCACATTGACCGTGGCTACGAGTGTATTGAAGAGAAACTCGAATTACTCGGCGCCAATATCAAACGGGTCCCGGATCGGAGTAACCCGTGAGCAAGCCATTACGTATCGCCCTCTCCAAGGGGCGTATTCTCGAACAAACCCTGCCGCTATTTGAGCGGATTGGCATCGCTCCGACCGCTGAGGATGAGGCGAGCCGGAAGCTGATCCTGAATACCAATCGTGAAGACGTGCAGTTCATTATTATCCGGGCGACTGACGTACCGACCTATGTCGAATACGGCGCCGCTGACATGGGTGTCGTCGGTAAGGATGTGCTGGTGGAATATGGCGGCAGCAGTTTTTACGAGCCGCTGGACCTGCAGATAGCCCGTTGTCGGTTGATGGTAGCCGCCATTGAGGGTGGCAAAGCCGAAATGGCCGCACGGCCTCGGGTCGCGACCAAGTATGTCAATATCACCCGAGATTATTTTGCCGAACGCGGTATGCAGGCCGAGGTGGTTAAGCTCTACGGATCGATGGAGCTGGCGCCGCTGGTTGGATTAGCCGACTTTATCGCTGTCTCTTATACACATCTGACGCTGCCGACGAAGAGG
>CAJXVN010000096.1 GCA_913060775.1 uncultured Gammaproteobacteria bacterium
CTATCCTCTTCGTCGGCAGCGTCAGATGTGTATAAGAGACAGCGGCCGGTGATACCTTTCGCGCGGCGGCTTCTGAACAGCTACAGGCCTGGGGCGAGCGTATTGGTAGCCCGGTCATCGCCCAGCAACCCGGGGCGGATCCGGCGGCGGTTATTTTTGACGGCCTGGAGGCGGCGCGCTCAAGGCAGATCGACGTGGTGCTGGCCGATACCTCGGGCCGGCTGCATACCCAGGCAGGTCTAATGGACGAGCTGCGCAAGATTAACCGGGTAATTGGCAAGTTTGATGAATCGGCACCCCACGAGGTGTTACTGGTGCTGGATGCGGGAAATGGCCAGAACGCCCTGTCGCAGGCACGGTCGTTCGGTGAGGCGGTCGGGGTTACCGGGTTAATACTGACCAAGCTCGATGGCACCGCTAAAGGTGGGATTGTTTTTGCGATCGCCGCTCAGCTGGGTATCCCGATAAAATTTATCGGTGTGGGCGAAGGCGTTGAGGATCTGCGGCCCTTTTCCAGTGCCGATTATGTGGATGTGCTGCTATCGAAATAAGCCGCCGGTGAGAATAATCATGGGTGGGCAGTTAAGTGTCGCGTTTCAGTCATTTTGTACAGGGAATTGATTTTTGATCCGTTTCAGTGAAGTTTATAAGCGTTACCCGGGTGGTGGCGAAGCACTGAAGAATGTCGGTTTCCGCCTCGCTCCCGGCGAGATGAGTTTTCTCACGGGCCATTCCGGTGCGGGTAAAAGCACCCTGCTGAAATTGATTACCGCCATTGAACGGCCCACTCGCGGCCAGGTCTGGATTGGTGGCGAGAATATTTCCAAAATAAAGTCGCGCAAGGTGCCCTTCCTGCGTCGACGGATTGGCGTTATTTTTCAGGATCATAAGCTGCTTTACGACCGCACGGTGTTTGATAACGTTGCCCTGCCGCTGGTGGTGGCCGGCCTCAATCATGGCGAAGTACGCCGCCGGGTACGGGCGGCGCTGGATAAAGTCGGGCTGTTAAAAAAAGAGCGCGTCTATCCGGTGGCTCTGTCTGGCGGCGAGCAGCAGCGTGTCGGCATTGCGCGGGCGGTTGCCGGTAAACCACCTCTGCTGCTGGCGGACGAGCCGACCGGTAACCTTGACCCGGCCCTGTCGCTGGAAATTATGAACCTGTTTGCCGAGTTTAATCGGGTGGGGGTGGCGGTGCTGATCGCCAGTCACGACCTGGAATTAATACAGCGGCTTGGGTATCGGCAGATGGTGCTTGATCACGGTGAGCTGGTCGCCGGCGGTGAGCCATTATGAGGGCCTTGCTGATTCGCCATGTTCAGGTGTTTTTCTACAGCCTGGGTCAGCTCTGGCGCACGCCCTGGGGCTCGTTAATGTCTGTGGCGGTGATCGCCGTGAGTCTGACTCTGCCGACGGCGCTTTATCTGGTGCTCGAACTGACTGACGAGATTAGTGGCAATTGGCAAACGGGTGCGGAGATTACGCTGTTTTTAACCGACGAGGTCGATGATAAGGCGGCGGTTCAACTGGCCGACCGGCTGAGACAGCAGCCGGGTATTCGGTCAGTTAGTTATGTGTCGGCCGCAGCGGCGCTGGAGGAGTTTCGTCAAAAATCCGGTTTTGGGGTGGCCCTTGATTTGCTGGATCAGAATCCGCTGCCATCGCTACTACGGCTGCAACCCGATCCTGACCAGGCGGCACCTACGCAGATCAATCAGTTAATCGAGCAATTTCAGGCGCTAGCGGAAGTCGACACCGCCGAGTTTGACCATGCCTGGGTGCAGCGGCTTCACGCCATGGTAGCGATTGGCCAGCGACTGGCGCTGATTGCCTCACTGCTGCTTGGGGTGGGGGTGGTGTTAATTATCGGTAACACCATTCGCCTGGCGATTTTTAATCGCCGGGACGAAATTGAGATTAGCAAGCTGATTGGCGCGACGGATGCCTTTATCCGGCGGCCGTTTCTCTATTCAGGTCTGCAGCAGGGGGCGCTCGGTGGGTTGCTGGCGCTGGTACTGGTGTACGCCTCTCTGGGCCTGCTAGCCCCGGTCGCCGATCGACTGGCTGGCTTTTACCAGAGTGGGTTTACGTTGCAGATAATGGGTTGGGTTGAACTCCTGCTACTGCCGATAATCGGCGGAGCACTGGGGCTTTTTGGGGCGTGGCTCGCGGTGGGGCGACATCTGCGTGACATTGAGCCGGGGTAGTTTTTAGGAGTGGTTAGAAGTTATCGATTAGCCAGACCTAAAGTTTTAGTTCCGCAGCCGTTAAAGAAGTAATCTTGGACAAGGCATGGATAACTGGAACGGTTCTGGTTGCCGAGGTCCGTTTGTAATCCGATAACCATGGGAACTTCGATTGATGCGCTACCCCGACTCTGTCCCCCAATGTGGTGAGTATTTACGTTTGACCATTCCGTTTCTTGCCCAAAAGAAGTTGCCAGCTCATCCGCTTAATTATGCGCTCGGTTTTGAAATGGTATCGGCGAATAACAGCGCGCTAAGCGCGGCCTTTGCCGAACTGGTTAAAGACGGTGACACGCTCACGGCTATACAGAGCCAGCAGTTATACAACGCCCATATTGGCCAGCCCGGTGCCGAGCAGGCGGCTGCAACTAATGCGGCAGTCGGCGAGGTGTTAGGGGAAACACAGAGTTTGGTGGCCGGATTTGCAGAGCAGGGGAATCTATATCAGGCATCGCTTGAGCGGGAAGAGCCACGGCTATCACACTGTTCAACCCCGACCCAGCTACGCGAGGTCATTGCCACACTGGTGGTTGATACCCAGAGCATGCGTCGGGCGAATGAGGCGATGAGCGATAGCCTGGCTGAGCATGTCCGGCAGATTGCGGATTTACGCGAACAGCTTGATACGTCTCTGGAAGCGGCGAAAACCGATGCCCTCACCGGGCTGCACAATCGCGGCGCCTTCGATGACAGTTTGCAGAATGAAATCGAAGCGGCCCGGGTGGCCGGGTGGCCGCTGGCGCTCGTCATGGTTGACATCGACCACTTCAAAAAAATTAATGACACCATGGGCCATCTATTTGGTGACAAGGTGATTAAAGCAGTGGCGCGGGCCATCGTTAAACAGACCCGCGGTCAGGACATTGCTGCCCGAATCGGAGGTGAGGAGTATGCCGTCATACTACCCGACACTGACGAGCGTGGTGCCCGGGTGGTCGCCGAGAATATCCGCCGGGCGGTGGAGAAAATAATTCTGCGAAAAGCCAGCGATAACGAACGGCTGGCGACCGTGACTCTGTCCGGTGGGATCGCCAGGCTGGAGGAGGACGACACCGGTGAATCGCTACTCCAGCGAGCCGATGAGGCCCTATATCAGGCTAAAAACGGTGGTCGAAATCAGGTGGCCCTTTCCAGCGCTGCCTGAGTAAGCCAGTTCAATTGCCCGGTTTGATCAGCGCTGGCATACCGGGCAGTAATAGCTGCTGCGCTGGCTCTGGCGGAGCTGTTTGATGTCGGTCTGGCAGGCGGTGCAGGGCTGGCCCTCGCGGCCGTAAACCGCCAGCTCCTGAGCAAAATAACCGGGTTTACCGTCACTGTGCTGAAAATCTTTTAAGGTGGTGCCACCGGCGATGATTGCCTGTTCGAGGCGGTCCTGGATGGCAGTTGCCAGTGCCATCCACTGGTTTCGGGTTAGCCGGCCGGCCCCGCGAGTGGGGCGAATCCCGGCTAAAAATAGCGCTTCGTTGGCGTATATGTTGCCCACGCCGACCACAACCTGAGCATTCATAATAAAGTTCTTCACCGCGACTTTCCGGCCTCGACTTAACTGGTAAAGGCGGTCTGCAAGTTCGGCGCTGCTGCAGGTAAGGGGTTCGGGTCCAAGGTTAGCCAGCAGTTTGTGCTGTTCGGGTGGCTGTGCCCAGAGCAGGGCGCCGAACCGACGTGGATCATGCAGGCGCAGGCAGCGGCCGCTGCCAAGAACGATGTCGACATGATCGTGTTTCCGGGGAGCGGTTTCGCTGGGCACATGGCAAAGGCTGCCGGACATGCCCAGGTGCAGAATCAGACTGCCAGCGGCGGTGTCGATGAGCAGGTATTTACTTCGTCGCCGTAGTTTCTCGATGCGCTGCTTGCGAAATCGCTCATCGATATCCTCCGGGATCGGCCAGCGCAGGCGCGAATCCCTGACGACTATCCGGCTAATGGTATGGCCTTCACAGATTGGCTGGAGGGCGCGGCGGGTGGTCTCCACCTCAGGAAGTTCGGGCATCAGTTTCTCGTCGGGTCAATGGGCAGCAGGAGTGCGGCTGTGGCAGGGTCGAGGTGGTAGGTGACTCCGCGCTCGGCGCTATGCAGGCTTAGTTCGCGACTATCGTTTTGAACAAAGAGCGTCAGCGTGGTAGTCGTGCCATCGGCGGTTAGCCCTTCAACCACCACTGTGGGTAACGCCTCAGTATTCAAGCCCGGTGGTAATGGGGTCACCCGGTTAGCCCAAAGATGTTGCCAGCGAGGTATCAGGGCATTGATTTGGTCGGCTGACGCCGCCGGGGGCGTTGATTGCCAGCGGCCCGCTTGCCCGGTGGCGGGGTTCCCGGTTTCATATTGCAGGTCCAGGCCGGGCAAGTTCAGCCGTGTCAGCGTAATGGCAGGAGGTAGCGGCTGACGGCTGACCCAGTCAAACCAGTTACTGCGCAGGTGGTGGTAGAACAGGTCATCAATCAGGGCTATTTGGGAACCGGGGTTTCTAGTAATGGGCGCCTGCGGGTCACCAGGACTCTCTGTGAGCTTTAAATAGCGGCGCTGACCGAGCGGGTGCGTCTGGCCAAAATTAATCTGGAACTGGTTAAATCGAATCCAGTGGTGATGATCAGCGTTAATGAATTGTTCGGTAGCCGGCGGTGAGGGCGTGGGGAAACGGTCATAAGTGCCGGTGCTCAGGAGGGCGAGCACTGCGTCGACCTTCTCCGCATCTGCGCGCAAGAGCCGCGGCGCTGATAGCCACCACTGTTGGTCGCGGCGGGTGATTCGAAGCGGCTCGGTTGCTCGGCCGCGAAGGGTAATGGTGGTGACCTGGTCGGCGGACAGCTCACTCAGCGGCTGGTTTTCCGGTAGCGGTGAGGGTAGCGGTTGCCACCCGAGCAGAAGGGCGAGTGCCACCACCGTGACCAGCAGCAGGGTGTTGACTCGGTTTAACGGCGGCGCCACCAGATAACTCCTCCAGTAATGGCAAACACCAGCGGCAGCAGCAGCAAAAATCCCAGGGCCATGATTAGCGCATGGCGGTCGGAGAGGTTGAGTTCCGTGTCTTTAGCAGCGATTGGTTCGATGTTGATCATTTGTTCATCGCCGGCGAGCCAGTTGATTATGTTGAGTCCTAGCTGGCGGTTACCGCCATTGCCAAGATAGGCGTTGGCAAGAAAGTCGCCGTCTCCGACGATGACTGCCCGTTGGGACTGCATGGGTGCCGGGTTTTGCGTATTCAGCGCCGTTTCGGTCCGCTCTCGGGTCAGTGCCAGTGCCAGGGTGACGGGGCCGAGCAGATCAGTCTGTTTATCGAAAACTACCGGTGCCTCCAGTTCACCCTGTTCCAGCCAGCCCTGCTCACCGACGATGGCTAATGGGGCCGCCTGCCAGCGCTGGTCGCTCTGGCTCACGCCGGTACTTAGCGGGAATACCGTGGTGAACTGAAATTGAGCGGTAATAGGATGCGGCCGATAAGCGTTGCGGGTGGCCAGGGTAAATGCGGCGCTACCGGCTGCCTGCATGCCGGCCGGGTCAACCAGGGTGCCGGGTAAAAACCGCACGCCGAGTTGAATAGCCAGCGGTTTGAGGCCATTTAAGCTGCCTGGATCACCCAGCCAGAGTAGCCTGCCGCCCTCTTCAACATAGGCGAGCAGTCGGGCCACTTCGCCGCCGGTGAGGCGGGTTTGTGGGGCGCTGATAACCAGAATGACGTTGTCAGTAGGAATCGGCGTCGTCAGGTCCATCTGGTAGTCCGTTACCCGGAATCCCTGGTCGGAAAGGCTGGCGGTAAAGTGGCTGATGTCATGATTACTCTGACCGGTTGCCGAACGCTCTCCGTGTCCGGTGAGAACCAGAATTTCGATGCCGGTGCCCCGGCTTAACCTTAATATGGCATTACTGATGGCCTGTTCGTCGAACTGGCGCAGGGTTTCATGACGATCAGCGATGCTCAGGTGGAGGACTCCGTCTCGGTCGATACCCGCGGCAGCGGCGCGATCCGGGTGGCGGTCCGGGTTGACGGTTTCGTAACTAATGAACTCGCTGTGACGTCGGTAACGAGCGATGCGCTGCTCCAGCGCTCTGGCCAGCTGCGGGTCGCGGGTAAAACTGATCACGGATAATGGCTCGTTTAGCTGGGCAACAATCTCCAGACTGCTGCCGCTAAGCGTGTGGCGGGCGGCCGCTGTCCAGTCTTTTGCTATGGAGTGTTTAATCACCAGGCTGCCGCCCAGTATTGCCACGATCAGCGCCAGTAGCAGGGTGATGCGCGGTTGCCAGCGGTCAGTGACAGAAGATGAGGGGCCGGGTGTCATTGGGGGTCAGGCCTGATAGCGCTGGCTCTGCAGCCGCAGTCGCGTCAGTGACAGAGCGAGGAGGGTCAGTATGAGGAAATAGCCGATGTCGCCGCTACTCACTAAGCCGCTAAGTAGTCCTCGGTAATGGTGCAGCGTGGAAAACTGGGCCAGGATCGCGGTGCCCCCCGGATCGCTCGTCGCTGATTCCAGAAACCATAAAATCAGTAGTAGCCCGAAGGTCAGCATGGCGGCCGCACCAGGGTGACTGGTGAGCGATGAGATATACAGACCCACCGCCGTAAAACTGGTGGTTAGCAGCAGTAGCCCGAGACTGGCCGCGGCTAATAATCCCCAGTCAAGGTGGGTGGCGCTTGCCAGGCTTAACGGCATTGCTAACACCACGCCGATTAGCAGCAGCAGGAATCCGCAGAGACCGGCAAATTTGCCGAGCACGATGGCGGTGAGGGAAATGGGTGCAGTGGTCAACAGGGTCAGGGTTTGATTACGGGCCTGTTCAGCAAAGCTACGCATAGTGATCAGCGGCATTACCATCATCAGGATTAGTCCAGCGCTGCCAAACAGAGGTTTCACCACCAGCTCGGTCACCCCGGGCGGGTTAGCCAGCGCAAGTAGCTGGGACCGGTAGAGGGTGTACTGATCGATCTGGAGCAAAAACAGCCAGGCCAGTAGTGCGCAGACCGATGCCAGGGTGGCCCACGCCAGCGGCGAGCGTAGCAGGCTGCGTAACTCGGCATGAGCGATAACCAGTAGGGTCATTGGGATATTGGCTCCGGCGGCTCCGGGGCCGATTCGTTTGCCACGGCTTCGTCAGTTAGTTGCAGAAACAGCTGCTCCAGTGACGGCGGATGGGCAGCGGGTGGGCTTAGCTCAGTGAGTCCCCAGCCCAGTTCCAGGCTTTTTCGAAGCAAGGATTCAGTGCCGAGGGTCTGGTCGGTAAAGCTAACCAGGAAGTCGCCGTTGGTGTCGACTAGTACTTCATTAATGCCCACTAATTCATTTAGCATAGCGACTTCGGGCGGGGTCAGAAAGCGGATTCGGAAATGGCGCCCGGTGGTGGTCGATTCAAGATCAGCCAGGGCGCTTTTTAGTACGAGTTCACCCTGATTGATGATCTGGACGTGACTGCATACCGCCTGCACTTCGCTAAGGATATGGGTGGAGAGAATAACGCTGTGGTTCTCTCCCAGCTCGCGCACAAGTTGCCGAATTTCATCGATCTGCCGGGGGTCAAGGCCGACGGTGGGTTCGTCGAGAATGACCAGCTCGGGGTCGTGGACGATTGCCTGAGCGATACCAACGCGCTGTTGATAGCCTTTTGAGAGGTGGCCAATTATTTTCCTGGGTACGTCGCCGAGGCCGCAGCGGTCGATGGCTCTGTCCACCGCTTCGGTCAGATGGTTGCCGCGAAGGCCATGGAGGCGACCGCAAAAACTAAGAAACTCTCGGACTGAACAGTCGCGATACAGGGGCGGATTGTCGGGGAGATACCCCAACAGGCGGCGGGCGGCGATGGGTTCACGCAGCAGGTCATAGCCGCCGAGCGTGATCTGTCCACTCGTCGGTGCCAGGTTGCCCGTAATGATGCGCATGGTGGTGGATTTGCCGGCGCCATTCGGACCCAGAAAACCAAGCACTTCGCCACTATTGAGGGAAAAATTGAGGTCGCGCACCGCCGCCACCGCGCCAAAATTGCGGTGCAGGTTCTCGACCTCGATCAATTTGCTGGTTGGCATCGCTTCAGAGTAGGGGGCAAGGGCGGTGTAAATCAAGTGCCGCCGATCGACTGTCGGCAACCGCCGGGATCAGGCATAAAAAAAGCGCCTGCTCATGATCAGGAGCAGGCGCTTTTTTTGAAACCCGAGTAATGCGTCAGGTTATTTAATCTTGGCTTCCTTGTACATCACGTACTGGCGAACTTTTGGGTCAAATTTGCGCATCTCTACCTTTTCCGGGTGGAGGCGTTTGTTTTTGGTGGTGGTATAGAAATGACCGGTGCCAGCGGAGGAAACCAGTTTAATTTTATCTCTCATTTTTTGGCTCCTTTGCGTGAGCGAATATCGGCGAGTACCGCCTCAATGCCGAGCTTGTCGATGGTGCGCATGCCCGCGTGGGAGACGCGCAGTTTGATAAACCGCTGTTCGGCTTCGACCCAGAAACGGTGGGTGTGCAAATTAGGCAAAAACCGACGCCGGGTTTTGTTGTTGGCGTGGGATACGTTGTTGCCGGACATGGGACGCTTGCCGGTAACTTCACAAACTCGTGACATGACGGATGTTCTCCAAAGTAATTCTGCCGCTGAAAATTTCGCGCTGGCTATCAGTTCGTAGTCGGCGTTTAGCGCAACGGATCGAAAGCCATTCGATAGCGTCAAGGCGCGTACGCAGGGCGCGGATTTATACCAGATTCGGCAGCGGGTGGGTAGTAAAAGTTGTCCCGCGGCGGATCGGTTACCTAAATAAGGCCTTCTCGAGCTAGCGAGGTGCAGGCTTGATCACCGACAATAATGTGGTCAAGCACGGTGACATCGATTAGCTCGAGGGCCTGTTTCAGGCGTTGAGTAATCTGGCGGTCAGCAGCGCTGGGCTCAGCAACCCCAGACGGATGATTATGGCAGAGAATGGTGGCAGCCGCGTTATGGCGTAACGCTGCTCGAACCACTTCACGTGAATAGACGTTAGCGCCGTTGATAGTGCCAAAAAAGAGTTCATCGAAATGAATGATGCGGTGGCGATTATCGAGCCAGAGGCAGGCAAATACTTCCTGAGGGTGGTCGCGCATGCGGGCGAGCAGGTATTTTTCGGTCTGTTCGGGGGAGGTGAGGGTGTCGCCCCGTTGCAGGGTTTCGCGCGCATAGCGCTGTCCCAGCTCGGCAATGGCTTTGAACTGGGCGAACTTTACCGGGCCAAAGCCATTAATATGGGTTAGCTGGTGCTGCTCGGCGTTGAGCAGGTGACGCAGGCTACCAAATTCCTGGAGTAGTTCCCGGGCAAGTTCGACGGCATTTTTCCCCTGGGTTCCGGTGCGCAGGGTAATAGCCAGCAGCTCCGCATCGCTGAGTTTTCTGGCGCCGTGGGTAAACAGCCGTTCCCGCGGTCGATCTTCTTCCTGCCACTGGTTGATTGCCATGGTTGCTCCTCACTCCCAAAACTAAGGCAGTACACTTGTACCCAATATGACGGGTCTGAACAATAAAAAAATTCTTGTTTGCGTTAGCGGGGGTGCCAGTGCACACCAGATGCCAGAACTCCTGGCTGTACTGAAAGCGCAGGGTGCTGAGTTATCC
>CAJXVN010000097.1 GCA_913060775.1 uncultured Gammaproteobacteria bacterium
CGAGATGTAGAGAGGTCTCGTGGGCTCGGAGATGTGTATAAGAGACAGGGTCCCAACCAGGGCCCCTGCGGCAAGCTGCATCGCTTCAACGTCCATTATTCTCGGCTGGTGAACTACCCGCCGTGCCAAAATCGAAGAGGCCACCGGTCGATTGTAAATTAAATAGCGGTAATGACGCTGAACGGCAGAGAACCTGGCACTGAAATCTTCTTCGGCGTGACGCACCCAGAGCACTCTGACGTCGGCAGGCAAATTACTATTACATCCGCGGATCCAAGCTTTACTTGACCGAGTTCGCTCATAATCAAAGCTGACCACCTGGCCGAGTGCATGAACTCCACTGTCCGTTCTACCGGCGCAAACGGTGGCCACTGGTTGATTTGCTACAACGGCTATCGCTTTTTCAACCACCACCTGAACGGCGAGCGCATTTTTCTGCTTCTGCCAACCGGCATAAGCCGTCCCATCGTACTCAAGCCCTAAAACAACTTTCAAAACCAAGCGACATCCGTGGTAATAGTAACGGCAGGACAATAGCAACCCATCACCGCCGAACGACCCGGCCGATGGACGTTATTCGAAATGCCATCTACCAATGATCAGTTAATCCGGACGGACCTGATCCGATGGGAAATTCGGGGGAATCGACAGACACGGTTTCAGGGCGTCACCCTGGATAGACAACTGCCCAGCGACCGAGAATCTCAATCGCTTACGCGGAATGTTAAGGCGGTCAGTCGTTAAGTTTACTAATCAGCTCATCAGCTTGCTGTTTCTGCTGATCATTCCCGTGAGATTGAATTTTTTCGTTTAATGCCAGCGCCTGATCACTATCACCCATATCAACATAGGCAGCCAACAGATCAAGCTGTGACGCGACGGCGTCGAGATTCTGGACCGTTTCAATCTCTAGGCTGCTATCGTCATCAAGCGAAAAGGAGATTATCGTTTCATCCAGACCAGCAGATTCTTCATCTACCACCAGGGATTCGTCGTCCCCTTCAGATTCCAGATCCTGCAGATCTACCGGTTCCAGCTCAACCGGATCAAATTCCAGTGTTTCTTCCGGCTCGTTAATGTCACCTTCATCAGCCGTGTCTTCCCCTGCTTCGGACAGATCGAACTCAAGGCCTTCATCCATATCGATTTCAACATCAAGGGATGCATCAGCTGCCGGTTCTTCATCGTCGAGATTCTGGTCAAAATCCACGACGTCACCCGCATCTATCTCTACCGCTTCCGGGGATGCTGCATTCTCATCAAGAGTCAGCTCAACCGATGAATCTTCATCAAGTTCAAAATCCAGGACCGCATCCGCATCGTCGGTCGCTAAATTCCCATCCTCGTTTTCGGCGGCAGGCTCATCACTCTCGCTGTCCAGGCCCCCGTCAAAATCAAGAGAGTCGATATTAATGGTGTTCTCGTCCTCTTCACCACTATCGCCCTCTGCAGCCGGGTCATCGGCCTCCGCCGAAGGGACATCAAAATCCATTTCAAGACCGTCATCAAGCAGACCCTGATCCGCTGCACCAACCACTGCTACCGCATCATCGGCAGCCTCTTCATCCATGCTGATGCCGTCGTTAGTAACCTCAGGTTCAGCATCGACGGGAGATGCATCAAAATCGATCTCTTCGTCAAATGAGTCCAGACTGATCGCCGCTTCGTCTGCGCCATCCTCAGCCGATTCATCCGCAAAGGAATCGAGGTCTATCGAAGTAGAAAGCTCGGAAGTCGCAAATTCACTGGGTTCTTCGACAGCTTCATCTGGCAGGTCTTCACCCGAGGATTCTGCAAAATCATCAAGGTTAAAACTCTCACTAGCGTCATCGACCTGCGCGGTTTGCTCGTCGTCCATTTCAGCGCCAAGATCGAGCTCATCTTCGACAGAGGACGCCGCCACCAGTGAACCCACCTCACTCGCATCCAGTGTGGAGCCACTGAATAGTTCATTAGCCGGGTTCAGTGCGTGGCCTAGCGCTGCCACCTTCGCCCAGAGGCTTTCGTCGCCCTCAAGCAGAGGTCGGGTTTCTGCTGCAAATTCTTCGTATTCCTGCGCCTTTTCCTGGGCAAAATAGATATCGAGCAGTTTTAATTTCAAATCGATTCGGTCATCAAACTGAATCGCATCAAGAATAATTCCTTCCGCCTGCTCGTGGTGCCCATAGGTGATGAACACATCCGCTTCAGCAATCGGATCAACGTCTTCCAGTTCAGCTTCTGTGGTTGCACCGACTGAGGGCGCTGAAAAATCATCGAGAAACGACTCAGTCTCTTCCGATGTCAGGGTGGCCGTTTCAGTAAAACTGTCTTCGGCCGTCGTTGATTCCTCAACTTCAGGACTCGTTGCTACCTCAGCAGGGGTCCGGACCAGCGTAGCGTCTTCGTCATCAAGATCGAATTCAGTCGATGCGGCAGGTTTATCTTTCTTCCCACCCCGAAGCGCAAGGCCGACAACGACGAGCACGACGAGTAGTACGGCGCCACCCAGATAGAGGAGGTTACCCATCAACAGGTCTAGCCAGCCAGAACTCGTTGAACTACTGCTAACCGGGCGCGGCCGAGGGCGCTCATTCACTTCTGAAACAACCGGGGGTTCTGGTTCAACGGCGGTTGCCGGTTTCTCCGCCGGTGTCGGCACACCCTCCGGTGAAACAGCGTCACTTTCTTCCGCTGCCGCTTCGCCAACACCGCCATCTGCAATCATGGGGGTATCAGCACTTTCAGCACTAGTCGGTTCGCTATCAGCCAGCACTTCTTCTACCGGTTGTTCCGGAAAGGGGTCTACTGCCTCACTGACCGGATCGATGGATTCAGTGACAACACCAGCCGCCGATGCCGGCGCCTGATCGACCTCCAGCATTTCTCGAAGAGTAGACAGCTCTTTTTCGAGCAGCGCGATCTGATCACGAAGCTCCTCGTTTTCTCGCTCACGGACATCCAGGCTTTCTTCCAGCAGCTCAATGTGGCCGGTAATATCCCTTGCAGACCCGGTCGCCGAACCTGCCAGCCCACCTGAACCCTGGGTCCCCTGACCCTTATCAGCTAGCAGCCTCACTCGTCCCGCGGTAACGGCGGACGATTGTTCGGCCATCGCTTGGACAGGCTGTTCGCGCACCACCTGACCGCCGCCGGTATCAGCAACTGCCGTGGGCGGAGCGATTACTGGCGGTGCAGACGCCCTGAACTGTTGCCAGGCTTCCTGCTGGCGGGCGAACTCCGCTGAAGCCGCCTGCGAATCCAGCTCTTGATAACTTTCAGCGCCGGGCAAATTGAGCACTTTGCCGGCAAGCATCTGATTGATGTTGCCACCAATGAAAGCCTGCGGATTGTCTCGGGCAATCGCCAGCATTGCCTGCTTGACGGACACCCCATCGGGTCGCACCTGTAGGGCGATTTCCCAGAGCGTATCGCCAATTTCTGTCGGGCCGTATTCACTCATACCACCCGCGGCAACAGGCATTTTCAAATCATTAGCGGGTTGCGGAGCACGGACTATCTGCGCCACTTCAACCTGAGTGGCGGCAACCTTAGGCGCCCCAGGTTTTGGCGGAGGGTCCAGCAGCAGGGTGTAATCCCTTAATACCCGGCCATCGGCAGAAGACAGCTCAAGCAGAAAGTGAAAATAGGGTTCTTTCACCGGCTCACGCGTCGTCACCCGCAAATAGGGCAACCCACCGGCCCGCTCCAGAACGGAAAATTTCAATGCCGATAAAGAAAAAGGCCGATCAATACCGGCTTTCTGATGGGCCTCGGAGGAGGCAAGACGTGCTGTCAGCACCTCTGCATCACCTGGCTGAACGCCAACGAGCTCAACGTCTGCAACCAGGGGTTGGCTAAGGTAAGAGCGCAGCTCCAACTCCCCAAGTCCCAATGCGTATACCGAAACTGGCGCCAGAGACACTATCAGCATCAGGAGGTAGAGTTTTCTGTTGCGCATTTTCTCACCTGAACACGGGAAAGAAGAGGTTGGGAGGTTAGTTCAGGATCGTCATCGGATGAATAGACAAACCGGCTGTTCCAGACCAACCAAATATTCTTAAAAAGCCATTTTTCTCAAGTAGGCTAGCAAACTCGAATAAACATTACAAATAATTACTAACTTATTATTAGAAATAGTTTTTTACTAATTCTTCAGCGATCTGAACGCTATTAGTAGCCGCTCCTTTTCGCACATTATCGGCCACCACCCAGAGGTTCAGTCCGCGCTCGTGAGAGATATCTTTTCGGATACGACCGACGTAAACGAAATCGCTATCGGCCGCATCGGTCACTGCCGTTGGATAACCACCATCTTCCCGCAAATCGACGACCTTGACGCCCGGCGCCTGCTCCAGCAACTGCCTCGCCGTATCGACATCAATTGGGTCACGGGTTTCAATATGGACTGCCTCTGAGTGACCGAAAAATACCGGCACCCGTGCAGCCGTAGGATTCACCGCAATTGACTCGTCCGCAAAAATTTTCTGCGTTTCCCAGACCATTTTCATTTCTTCACGGGTATAGCCATTTTCTTCAAACACATCGATCTGCGGCAGCACGTTAAAGGCAATCTGTCGCGGATAAACCTCTGACTCCATCGGCTTGGCACTCAATAACGCAGCGGTTTGCCCCGCTAGCTCTTCAATTGCCCGTTGACCGCTGCCTGACACAGCCTGGTAGGTACAAACATTAATCCGCTTAATACCCACCGCATCGTAAATTGGTTTTAACGCGACCACCATCTGAATGGTGCTGCAATTAGGGTTAGCGATAATCCCTCGGCCGGTATAACCGCCAACGGCCTCTGCATTCACTTCCGGCACCACCAGGGGAATATCTTCATCGCGACGGAAGTGAGAGGTGTTATCAATTACTACGGCCCCGGCGGCGGCAGCTTTAGGCGCATATTCGGCGGACACAGAACCTCCCGCAGAAAACAGCGCGATCTTTACCTGAGAAAAATCAAAATCGGCCAGATCAGACACCGACAACCAGTCACCACGGAATTCAACCCGCTTGCCAACGGATCGGCTGGACGCAAGTGGATACAACCGGTCCACCGGGAAGTTACGTTCTTCCAGCACCCGAATCATGGTTTCACCGACAGCGCCGGTGGCGCCCACAACGGCCACATTAATTTTTTTGGTCATTATTTAATCCGTTTGCTGTAGTGCATTGATCACGGCGCCACTCATCTCCAGAGTGCCCACTTTTTTACAGCCGTCAGAAAAAATATCGCCGGTACGCAAGCCCTGATCGAGGACCGCACTGACGGCCGCCTCTATCGCATCGGCAATATCAGCCCTCTCCAGGCTATGACGATACATCATCGCCGTGGATAAGAAGGTTGCTAATGGATTCGCCTGGCCAGTACCGGCTATATCGGGGGCCGAACCATGAACCGGCTCATACATACCTGCCCCGGATTCATTGAGTGACGCCGATGGCAACATGCCGATGGAACCGGTCAACATCGCTGCACAATCCGATAAGATATCGCCAAACAGGTTACCCGTAACCATGACATCAAACTGCTTGGGCGCACGCACCAGCTGCATGGCAGCGTTATCGACATACATATGGCTTAGCTCCACATCCGGGTTTTTCTCCCCTACCGCAGTCGCCACGTCCCGCCAAAGCCCACTTACGTCCAGTACGTTGGCTTTATCAACTGAGCAGAGCCTGCCACCACGCTTGCGGGCCGCATCAAAACCAGCCTGAACAATGCGCGCGATCTCATCTTCCTGATAAATCATGGTGTTAAACCCGACACGCTTGCCATCCACCACTTTTTCGCCCCGCGGTTCACCAAAATAGATACCACCGGTGAGTTCGCGAATAATCAGGATATCTAGCCCCGATACCACCTCTTCTTTCAATGTCGAGGCCGCGGCAAGCTGGGGAAACAGGATGGCCGGCCGCAGGTTGGCAAAAAGACCCAGCTCGGCCCGAATTCCCAGCAACCCGCGCTCCGGACGCAAATGACGGTCAAGCTGGTCCCATTTGGGACCACCCACGGCACCAAGCAATACGGCGTCAGCCTGCTTGGCCAGTGCAACGGTCTGTTCCGGTAACGGGCTACCGGCCTGGTCAACGGCAATGCCGCCGATCAGACCCTGCTCGATTTCGCAATGAAATCCGAACAAGGACTCCACTGCTGAAATTAGCTTGATTGCTTCGTCAATAATTTCGGTGCCAATCCCATCACCGGGCAATACCAAAATCTTGCTCATTTATTGTCTACACCTGTCGGTATTAAGAATTCCAGGCCAGCGTTTTCTGGCCGCATAAAACCACCGCCAGAAAACCGGGTGGCCTCTGGATAACAAACTGTGATCGAAATCAGCCAGCGATATCGCTAAACAACCAGGGGGTTCGCTGGGCTGCAGCTCGCTCGTATTCGTGGATTGCCGCCTTGTTCTGCAAGGTCAGGTCGATATCATCAAGCCCATTCAGCATGTTGTGCTTATGGGCCCCGTTAATCTCAAAAGCAAACCGTTCTCCCTGCGCGGTGATCACGCATTGCTCCGGAAGGTCGACATCCAGCCGATAACCTTCCTGATTGCTGGCATCGTCAATTAACTGGCTCACAACGTCTTCCGACAAAATAATCGGTAAGACGCCGTTTTTAAAACAGTTATTAAAAAAGATCTCCGCAAAACTCGGCGCTATCACCGCGCGGATTCCAAAATCCTCCAGCGCCCAAACCGCATGCTCCCGGCTCGAACCGCAGCCAAAATTCGCCCGAGCGACCAGAATGGTGGTGCCCTGGTAACGTGGCTGGTTCAGCACAAACTCTTTGTTTAGCGGCCGACCGGAGCAATCTTCACCCGGCTGACCCTGGTCGAGGTAGCGCCACTCGTCAAACAAATTGGGACCAAAGCCAGTGCGCTGAATCGATTTAAGGAACTGTTTGGGAATCAGGGCGTCAGTGTCAACGTTAGCGCGATCGATGGGTGCAACCAAACCATTATGCTTAACAAATGCCTGCATGATTAACTCCCCGCCTGATGATTACGCACGTCAACAAAATGGCCGGCAATAGCCGCACCGGCAGCCATCGCAGGACTCACCAGGTGAGTGCGCCCACCCTGGCCCTGACGGCCTTCAAAATTTCGATTCGAGGTCGACGCGCAGCGCTCACCAGGCTCCAGCCGATCCGCGTTCATCGCCAGACACATGGAGCAGCCGGGTTCTCGCCATTCAAACCCCGCATCAATAAAAATCTGATCGAGCCCTTCCTGCTCTGCCTGTTCCTTCACCAGACCACTGCCAGGAACCACTAGCGCCAGTTTCACCCGGTCGCTCACCTTCTGGCCTTTGGCGACCTCTGCAGCTGCCCGCAAATCCTCAATGCGTCCGTTGGTACAGGAACCAATAAACACCTTATCCAGCGATATATCCGTAATGGCCGTATCCGCTTCCAGACCCATATAGCCAAGGGCTTTCTGAAAAGATTGAGTTTTGACAACATCCCCATCAGCCGTAGCCGGAACCCGACCATTTACTGAAACCACCATCTCCGGCGAGGTTCCCCAGGTGACCTGCGGTTCGATGTCTGCTGCTGCAATCGTAATCACTTCGTCAAACACCGCGTCTGGATCTGAAACCAGTGTCCGCCAATGGCTAACCGCTTGCTGCCATTGTTCGCCGCTGGGAGAAAGTGGTCGCCCCTCAAGGTAGTCAATAGTCACCTCATCGACCGCAACCAACCCCACCCTCGCACCGGCCTCGATCGCCATATTACAGACGGTCATTCGGCCTTCCATCGACAGACCACGAATCGCCGACCCGGCGAATTCAATGGCATAGCCAGTGCCACCAGCCGTACCAATCTGCCCGATCACCGCAAGAATGATGTCCTTACTCGTGACCCCGCGCCCCAGCTCGCCATCGATGACGATCTGCATATTTTTGGATTTACGCTGGGTTAGTGTTTGCGTCGCAAGGGCGTGCTCTACTTCTGAAGTGCCCACCCCAAAAGCGATGGCACCAAACGCTCCATGAGTAGCGGTATGTGAATCACCACAAATAATGGTCATGCCTGGCTGGGTAAACCCCTGCTCCGGCCCCATGACATGCACCACTCCCTGACGCAGGTCACCCATCCCAAACTCGGTGATGCCAAATTCGGCACAATTGCGGGTAAGGGTTTCGACCTGCAATTTAGCTACTGGATCACTGATGCCCTGGGCCCGGTTGAGGGTCGGCACATTGTGATCGGCCACCGCCAGGTTGGCGACCTGGCGCCACGGCTGGCGACCGGAAAGCCGCAGCCCTTCAAATGCCTGTGGCGATGTCACCTCGTGCAGGAGCTGCCGATCAATATAGAGCAGCACTGACCCATCATCAGCCTCCCGCACCACGTGGCTATCAAAAATTTTGTCGTAAAGCGTTTTACCTGCCATGCCGCCACCCGTAAAAAATTTATCTTGCTAACCACGCCTCCGGCTACCGCCAGCGACCCACCAGATTTAGAAAGGGTAAGGTTTGATTCTCACGCTGAGAATCCGTTCAACCAACAGGAGTCAGTTGGTTAGCAATTTTTGAAAAAAAAGGGCGGCGATTTTACCACAGCAGTCAGTCTATCTGCGCTTTCAGCAGGGCACGGTGTTCGACCGCCAAAGGCTTTCAACACTGCGACCGGAACAGAGCCAGCTCGTAATTTGAGAGGCCGCGCCCGTTAATCCAGCGATGGTTCTCGTCGCTGACGAGAAACCAGCACCAGCCCTGCCGCAATAATGACACCACCAATGAGGTGGTAATCATGAATTTTTTCATCGAGAAACAGGACTGCTGCGGCAATGGCAAACAGCGGCGAGGAGTTTAAAAACGCACCGGAACGCACCGGACCAACGTTAGCAACCGCCCCAGCAAACGCCAGATAAGCGATGATCCCGGGAAACAGAGCAAGAAAGCCAATACCGCTCAAACTTGCAGCATTAATAGTCGGCACCGCACCGGTGGAAAACTCCCACAGAAAAATGGGCAGCAGAGTGACCACCCCGGTAACACTGGTGATGGCCACTAGCGTTAAACCGCGAAGCTCCGGTGGGACAAACCGCAACGCCACCGAATATCCAGCCCAGGCAAAAGCCGCCAGCAGTATCCATAAATCACCATGACCAAACTGAAACTGGCTAAGCAAAACCAGGTCCCCTTTAGCGATGACCACCAGAATACCGACAAAGGAGAGCAATATACCGATACCCTGGATTCGCCCCGGAACTTGTCTAAAAACCAGCCAGGCCAGAAAGGCTACCAGCAGTGGTATGGTGCTCGTCACCATCGCCCCATTAATGGCAGTGGAATGTTTTAATCCCAGATAGAAAAACCCGTTGTAACAGGTGACACTGCCAGCACCCAGACCAAACAGCAGCCAGCGGTGCCTGACCAGTAACTGTTTCTCGCGTTTTAACCTTGACGCACAGAGCGGTAGCAATATCACCGCCACTAACAGCCACCGCCAGAAAGTCAGCGCAAAGGGCGGCACCAGCTCATGCAAGCCACGCCCCACCACGATATTGCCGGAAAAACAGAGGCTCGCGATCAGCAACAACAGATAAGGGTGTCGCTCACCAAACCGCTGTAGCAGCGAAGTCGATACGGCCGTTTGATCAGGTGGCATGAGACTGTTCCTGGAGTGATGGCAGAGGCCAGAGACAAACTGCCGGCTGAATCTAATATGAATATAAAACTATAGCGCTTACTGATAACCGGCCTGTCTCTTATACACATCTGACGCTGCCGACGAAGAGGATAGTGTAGATC
>CAJXVN010000098.1 GCA_913060775.1 uncultured Gammaproteobacteria bacterium
AAGAGACAGCAGGTCTTCTCGGCGGTCGCCGGTGGTTAACATGAGCTGGATCGAAAACCCGGCCTCGCCGAGCATCCGCGAAAGGGTGGCGCTATTACTGTCAACCAGTTCGCCGCGCAATACTTCTTCGCCGGTACTTAATATAGAAGCCGTGCCTATCCTGCGAGCCATACTCAATCCTGTGGTGTTGGAGCGGGGGAATCGGACCCGATTATGGGCGTATTAGTAGCTGCCTGTTTTACCGCCAATGGTCAGAATGAGTATGCCTCTGAATTCCAGGTTGCGTAAACTGGTGGGGTTTCAGACAAGACACCCGGGTCGAGATTAAACCCGGAATGTTTATGCGTGTTGCTCTCCCATGGCTGCCTTTTCAATGTCTATTTAACCATGACTATACCCCCCGTTATTGTTATCACCGGACCCACTGCCGGTGGTAAAACTGCGCTTGCGCTGGCCCTGGCTGACCGATTTCCGTGCCAGCTAATCAGTGTGGACTCAAGTCTGGTTTACCGGCAGATGAACATTGGTACCGCCAAGCCCGATGTGGCAACCCTGCAACAGTATCCCCACGCGCTGGTGGACATTCGCAACATTGATCAGCCCTACTCCGCAGGTGAATTTGTTACCGATGCGACGGCGGCAATTGCGGCGGCAATTGCGGATCAAAAAATCCCGGTGCTGGTCGGCGGTACCCTGCTTTATCTGCGGGCATTATT
Source organism: uncultured Gammaproteobacteria bacterium (assembly GCA_913060775.1). Taxonomy (GTDB): domain Bacteria; phylum Pseudomonadota; class Gammaproteobacteria; order Immundisolibacterales; family Immundisolibacteraceae; genus QNFC01. The sequence goes on from CAJXVN010000098.1 coordinate 717, forward strand.
TCAGGGTATGGCTGCCATGCCGGCTGCCAACCCGCAAATACGGCTTGAATTAGAAGCCGAGGCGGCCAGCAGTGGCTGGTCCACGCTGCACGATGAATTGACGCGGATCGATCCGTTGGCGGCATCCAGGATTGCACGGTCAGACCGCCAGCGAATCCAGCGAGCGCTGGAGGTTTATCGCCTCAGCGGCAAACCAATCACTGAATGGCAGCGGGGTACCGACACCCATTCCCTGCAATGTCCGTCATTGAAATTAATTCTGATGCCACCAGAGCGGCAGGTGCTACACCAGAAAATTGCCCGGCGAAGCAGCGAAATGATTGCCGCAGGTTTAATCGGCGAGGTGGAAAAATTACGGACCGGAGGTATCTCCGCCGAGCAGCTCGACCAGTTACCTGCGATGCGAGCGGTGGGTTACCGCCAGGTCATTGATTTTTTGCTGGGGAGAATAGAGCAGTCAGAACTGCTGGAACGCATCACCATTGCAACCCGTCAACTGGCCAAGCGCCAGTTAACCTGGCTGCGTAGTGACCCGGGCGGGGCCTGGTTCGATCCGGACGCAGGTTCAACCATCAGTCGGGCTTCTCGGCTCGTGGCGAAAGCAACGGAAGGTGCTTGCGGAAAAAGTGATTGCTAAACCATTGGTTTTTAGTCAGCAAAAAATCGCAGGCGGTCGCTATAATAGAAGACACCTGAAAGGTTTCAGGGCGGTGATGAGCTAGAGGATTTAACAATGAAAAAAGGTCAGGGGTTGCAAGATCCGTTTTTGAACACCCTCCGAAAAGAAAAAGTCCCTGTGTCAGTGTTCCTGGTTAACGGTATTAAGCTCCAGGGCCAGATTGATGCTTTCGATCAGTACGTGGTGGTGTTGAAAAATACCGTATCGCAGATGGTCTATAAGCATGCAATTTCAACGGTCGTACCGGCTCGAAACATTAAAATACCGATTGAGGCTGAGCCCGGAAACGAACAAGATGCGGACTAGTCGCATCGTTCGGGGTCATCGCCGATTGCAATTTCAGGGTGAGAATGCAGCTAGCTAACTGGTTGAAGAGCACGCTTTTTGTCGCTTAAACCTGCAGAGCTGTCGCAGGTCCTGTTGGTGCATCCTCGGTTTAGTCGCCGAGCTGCCCGGTATACCAGCAGCGATCTAGAGGAGTCGATCGAATTAATTCGAGCCACTGGCGCCGAGCTGGTGGGGGTGGTTGATGCCCCCTTGACAGGGGTGGACGCGAAGCATTTTATTGGCAGTGGCAAGGTGGACGAAGTAATCGCCGCTGCGCATGACGTGTGCGCCGATACCATTATTGTTGATCAGCCGCTTGCCCCAGGCCAGGAGCGTAATTTACAGCGATCAATCGGGTTGCCGGTTGTCGATCGGATTGGTCTGATTCTCGACATTTTCGCCCAACGGGCGAGAAGTTATGAAGGAAAACTCCAGGTTGAACTGGCGCAACTGCGCCACCTGTCCACTCGACTGGTGCGTGGCTGGACCCACCTTGAGCGTCAGAAAGGGGGGATCGGACTGCGTGGTCCGGGTGAAAGTCAGTTAGAAACTGATCGTCGTCTGGTGCGCGACCGGATCGCGTTGTTGCGGCGACGGCTGGCGCGGGTGCATCGCCAGCGCGGCCAGAATCGGGCGCGCCGAGCCCGCTCGGATTTGCCGACTCTGTCACTCGCCGGTTACACCAATAGCGGTAAGTCAACTCTGTTTAATCGATTAAGCGGGGGAGGCGTCTACGCAGCGAACCTGCTTTTTGCGACCCTTGATCCGACTCTCCGCAAGGTAGAGTTGCCCGGCTGTGAGCCTCTGGTGCTGGCCGATACCGTTGGTTTTGTCCGCGATTTGCCTCATGAATTAATCGAGGCATTTCAGTCGACTCTCGAAGAGGTCAGCGGTGCCGACCTTATTCTGCACGTGGTGGATAGCGCACGTGAAGAAGTGGCAGAGCTTAAAGCCGAAGTGAACAAGGTGCTGGAGCAGATAGGGGCCGGATCGGTGCCGCAATTGATGATCAACAATAAAATTGACCTGCTAGGACGGCCGCCGGCGCTTGAACGGGACGTTGATGGTAATCCTCAAACCGTCTGGCTATCGGCACAGAGTGGCGCAGGGGTGGAGCTGCTCCATGACGCGATTACTGAATTATTAACCGATCGATGGCAGTCTTATCAGCTCGCTTTAGCGGGCGTTGATGGTGCAATCCGGGCGGCCGTTTTCCAGCATGGGCGAATTACCGAGGAGGGATTTGCCGATGACGGCGGCTGGGATATCCAGTTCGAAATGGCACCGGCCGATTATCAGCGGTTAATTGGATCGCGGATTGCCTGCTCCGATGAGTCTTCTGCCAACTGACCGTTAACCGGTGTCCCGAAATATGGGACAATGTGCAATCGCGCGGCAGGGCAAATTCAGCGGACCCCACCAGCCTGGCCAGAAACCTATTTTTTACAATGTTTTGTATCTCAAACGGAGAAATTCATGGCGTGGAACGAGCCTGGAAATTCAGGTGACCGAGATCCCTGGGGTGATAGGGATGGCAACGGCCCACCAGACCTCGATGAGGTTGTGAAAAATTTACAGAAAAAAGTCAGCGGGATGTTTGGTGGCGGAAAAAGTGGTGGCACTCCCACGGGTGGAAACGCAGCCGGCATTCCCGGCGGTGTGCTGGTTGGAGGGTTGCTGGTCGCGCTGGTGATCTGGGCCCTGACCGGGTTCTTCCGGGTTTCCGAAGGGCAACAGGGCGTGGTGCTGCGATTTGGCGCTTTTCAGAGTATTGCCGAGCCTGGGCTGCACTGGCGTATACCCTCACCCATTGAACGGGTTGAAGTGGTTGATCGGGGGCAGTTACGAGCGGTAGAGATCGGTTATCGCGAGAACAGCCGTACAGGACAGACGGGGCTGGTGCCGCGCGAGTCCCTGATGCTCACCCAGGATGAAAACATTATCGACATCAAATTCGCGGTCCAGTATCGGATCGCGGATGCCAAAGATTATCTATTCAATATTCGTGAACCCGAAAAAACTCTGTTGCAGGCTGCTGAATCAGCAATTCGTCAGCAGGTTGGTCAGACGGATATGGATTCGATTCTGTCCGTTAATCGCCAGCAGGTTTCCGTGGCTGTCTTGCAGACGATTCAGGAGATACTGGACACCTATCAGAGCGGTCTTATTGTGACCAGTGTGAATATGCAGGACGCTCAGCCGCCAGAACAGGTGCAGGCAGCGTTTGATGATGCGGTTAAAGCGCGAGAAGACAAGCAGCGGTTGATTAATGAGGCTGAGGCGTATCGCAATGAAGTGTTGCCGCGCGCCAGTGGGGAAGCCGCTCGTATCCTGGCGGAAGCCAATGCTTATCAGGCGTCGCTGGTGGCTAATGCGCGGGGTGTTGCGGATCGGTTTACGTCGCTTAGAGAAGTTTACGAGCAGGCTCCGAACGTTACCCGGCAGCGACTCTATATAGAGACGATGGAAGCGGTACTCAGTGCCAATCGCAAGGTGATGATCGAGGGTGATGCCGGCAATAACATGCTTTACCTGCCACTGGATCAGTTGATCAAGGACAGTGGCAAGGCTAAAAATATCAGCCTGCCGCAATCGCATAGTTCACAGACTTCGATGCCAACAACGGGATCGAGGACGATCCGCAGCTCTCGGGAGTCACGCTAATGACCCGCGTTAACTTATTGCTGGTACTGCTTGCGCTGGTGCTGGTGACAATGTCGAGTACGCTGTTTACCGTTGACGAGCGGGAGACGGCGATTCTTTTCCGTTTTGGCGAAATCGTTAAGGCCGACTACGAGCCTGGTTTGCATGTCAAATTGCCGGTGGTGAATACCGTGAGGCATTTCAACCGCCAGATTCAGACCTACGACGCTAAACCGGTGATGTACCAGACCGAAGAGCTCAAGAATGTCGTCGTGGACGCTTTTGTAAAGTGGCGAATTGCTGATGTCAGGGCATTTTATATTGCGTTGGGCAGCGTCGACGTGAATGTCCGTCTGGGGCAAATCGTGAATGACATTGCTCGCGGTGAGTTCGGCAAGCGGACGGTGAAGGACGTAGTTTCCGGTGCGCGTGAAGAGATTATGGACATCATGCAGGTGGAAGCCAATCGGGTGACTCAGGGGTTTGGTGTCGAGGTGGTAGATGTGCGCCTGAAGCGAGTCGATCTGCCACCGGACGCGAGTAACTCGGTGTATGCCCGTATGAGTGCCGGTCGAGCCAGAGTGGCGAAAGGGTTTCGTGCGGAAGGGGCTGAAGAGGCGGAGAAAATTCGCTCAGAAGCCGATAAAGACCGAACCATTCTGCTCGCCGAGGCGGGACAGAAGGCCCAGATCATTCGCGGTACGGGTGATGCCCTGGCCGCCGATATTTTTGCCAAAGCCTACGGTGCTAATGAAGAGTTTTACAGCTTCTATCGTAGCCTTGAAGCCTACCGTCAGGTGCTTGGTAACGGTGATGACCTGCTGGTCCTTAAACCTGAAGGCGAATTCTTTAAATATTTCGGCGACAGCAAGGTCCCTTGACTGTTCGCGGGAGCGTCTGATGGCCCGGCCGCTGGTGTCTCCCCGTGTGGAGTGAACTCTTATCAGCACTCTGTCTGGTGATGGTGGTGGAAGGGTTATTACCCTTCCTGAGCCCGGAAACCAGCAAGAAAATGATGGCAATGATGTCACAGCTGGATAACAGAAGCCTGCGTGTCAGTGGGCTTTTCAGCATGCTAAGTGGTGTGCTGCTGTTATCACTCATTCATTAAACCGAGCTAAATCATGCAGTGGTTGTTGCCTGCGGGCATAGAAGATACGTTGCCGCCGGGCGTCAGGCGGCTGGAAAGCGCGCGAGCGGTAGTGCTGCGTCTTTTCGATAGCTGGGGGTTTGACCATGTCATTCCGCCCTTGGCTGAGTTTCAGGACTCGCTACTGACGGGTGTCGGCGGTGATCTGGCGGATCAGACATTCCGGCTGATGGATCCCCAAAGTGGAAAAATGTTGGGCATTCGTGCGGATATGACGCCTCAATCAGCGCGAATTGCAGCGCGTCATTTTGATCTCAGTCGGCCGGTTCGACTCTGTTACCTGGGCAGTACGTTACAGGCTCGGCCGGTATCGTTTCACCGATCGCGTAATCCGCTCCAGGTTGGTGCCGAACTATTTGGCAAAAGTGGTAGTGCTGGCGACGTGGAAATAGTCCGGTTGATGGTGGCAACACTGCAGTCATTAGGGGTGACAGACTTTGTGCTGGCACTGGGCCACGTGGGGATTTTTCATGCGCTCGCAGAAATGGCCGGGTTAACGGTTGATCAGCAAACGCTCTATTTCGATATTTTACAGCGCAAGGCGTTGACTGAAATCGATGCGTTCCTGGCGCCAATCTCAATGCCGCCAGAGCACCGAACCGCACTGCGTAATCTGGTTGACCAGCACGGTACTGAAGAGGTGCTCGCACAGGCTCAGTCACTGTATGCCACGGCTAATGATGCCGCGAAGCTGGCACTGGAAGAACTGGTCGACATTACGACACAATTAAAAGCCCACCTACCGGATTTGCCGCTTTACTTTGACCTGGCCGAAACCCGTGGTTATCAGTATCACACCGGGTTAGTGTTTGCGGCTTACGTAGGCGGTGAAGGCCTGGCCATTGCCAGCGGGGGTCGGTATGACGGCGTTGCTAAAGTATTTGGTACCGGCACGGCAGCGACAGGTTTTAGTGCGGACCTGAAAAACCTGGTGGAGCTATCGGTTACTCCGGAGCCTGAGGACCTGCCGTTAGTTCTGGCGCCGGGGCACGCTGACCAACAACTGACCGAAAAAATTGCGGCGTTGCGTAGCGAGGGTTATCGGGTGGTCTATGAATTGCCCCAGGCGGAGGAACCGTTGGGGGTTGTGGCGAGGCTGGTGCTTGTCGACAAGGTCTGGCAACTACAATCTTAAGTGCAGGATTATGAATGGTAGAGGCTCTGAAAGGGCTCGCCTAAATGAACGTTTCAGGAAGTTGAGTTGAATAGAAATAACCTGGTAGTAATTGGTACCCAGTGGGGTGATGAGGGCAAGGGCAAAATTGTCGACCTCCTGACTGAGCACGCTTCAGTGGTTGTCCGTTTTCAGGGCGGTCACAATGCCGGACATACGGTGATTGTCGGCGATAAGCAGACAGTGTTGCATCTGCTGCCCTCCGGAATACTGCACGAGCAGGTGCTCTGTTTGATTGGCAACGGGGTGGTTCTGTCCCCTGATGCGCTGCTTACCGAAATAGCCGAGGTTGAAAGTCAGGGGGTTGTGCTTGGGGAGCGGTTGAAAATAAGTTCCGCGTGCCAGCTAATTCTGCCTTACCACATCGCTCTGGATCAGGCTCGTGAAGGCGCGAAAGGTGACGCTAAAATCGGTACCACTGGTCGCGGTATCGGCCCGGCCTATGAAGACAAGGCCGCTCGGCGCGGCATTCGCCTCGGTGACTTGCTAAATATGAATACCGTGGCAGAACGGCTGCAGGAAATTATGGATTACCATAATTTTGTTCTGCAGAATTATTTTCACCAGCCGGCACTGGACTATCAGCAGGTGTATGACGGTCTGGCAGCACAGGCGCCGACTTTGCTATCAATGATGGCCGACGTGCCAGCGCTGTTGCAGCAGAAAATGGCTGCCGGGGCGAGCATACTGTTTGAAGGGGCTCAGGGTAGTCTGCTGGATATCGATCACGGCACCTATCCTTTTGTGACCTCCTCCAATACGGCAGCAGGTGCGGCGGCTATCGGTACCGGTATTGGCCCGGGGGATGTGGGCTATATTCTTGGAATTACTAAAGCTTATACCACCCGCGTAGGCTCTGGTCCCTTTCCAACCGAGCTGTTTGATGATGTCGGTGAGCACATGGGCCGGGTAGGTGCAGAGTTCGGTGCCACCACAGGGCGGGCGAGGCGCTGTGGCTGGTTTGACGCCGTGGCGATGCGCAGGGTGTGTGACCTGAATGGTGTTGATGGTTTATGTATTACCAAGCTGGACGTGCTCGACGGGCTGGAAACGGTGAAAATTGCCGTTGCTTATAAGGGTTGTGACGCGTTAGGTGGTGCGGTGCTTGGTTCTGACCAGTATGGCCAGGTTGAGCCGGTCTATGAAGAACTTCCAGGCTGGGATCAACCGACGGCGGGAGTGACCGATTACCAGCAGCTTCCGGAAAATGCGCGAGCTTATCTTGATCGATTAGCCGAAATTCTCGGCGCGTCAGTGGATATTGTTTCCACGGGGCCGGAGCGCACACAGACGATCACCTTGAAAGCCCCCTTTAGCCGCTAGTTGCAATCGAAGATGGCAATAGCCGCCGGGGTTGCCTGGCGGTTAAATTCGACGAGAGATTCTGGCTAATGATCCAGCGGGGGAGCAGAATAGATTCCGCCGGGGTACGGGTAGCTAAAATATCGAGTCGACCGAGGCCATTGTTGTTAATAGCCAGCTCTGGCCGCCAGGCGGCGAGCCAGTTTCTAATTCGCACCCAATCTAATGTGGTGCCGAGAAGAGGACTTGAACCTCCACGGGGTTGCCCCCACTGGCACCTGAAGCCAGCGCGTCTACCAATTCCGCCATCTCGGCATTACACCCTCACGGCTACCCGTTTTTGGGGAGCGCAAGTTACTGTTTTAGGCATCGACTGTCAATGAGTTATCGAGAAAAAAGAAGCAAAACCAATGTTCGGGGGCGTCGTCGTTCGCCGGATAAAAGCAGTGCTGAATCGGCCCAGCTGAGTAGTCGTCGGGATATTGTCGAGTTACTTCAGCGATGCGGCAAACCGCAGAGCATTGAGGAACTATCCGAGCACCTGGGTCATACCGATGCAAAGACGTTGCAGGGGCTGACCGGCCGGCTGGCGGCGATGGAGCGCGATGGTCAGGTTATCCAGGGTCGTCGTGGGCGCTACGGGCTGGCGCAGAAGATGGATCTCACCGCAGGGCGAGTGATTGGTCATCGTGACGGTTTTGGCTTTGTCTCTCCGGATGCGCCGGGACAGGATCTTTATCTGTCGCCGAAAGAAATGCGCAAGGTTTTTCACGGTGACCGAGTATTGGTGGCCACCATTAAGGTAGACCGTCGAGGCCGACTGGAAGGTTCGGTGGTGGAAATACTTGAGCGCGCCCACGAGACGATTGTCGGACGTTATCAGGCAGAAGGTGACTCAGGGTTCGTCATTCCGGAAGACCGTCGACTCAGTCAGGACGTGCTGGTATCCGATCGATCAATGTCGGTAGCGGATGGTGATCTGGTGGTGGTCAGGTTAACTCGACAGCCAGAGCGTCGGCGTCGGCCAATGGGGGTCATCCAGGAAGTGCTGGGTCATGAGCTTACCCCTGCTCTGGAAGTTGATCTGGTGCTCTACAAGTATGATCTGCCATCGGAGTGGAATCACGATATCGAAGTTGAGGTAAATGGTCTCGGTGAAGTGGTCCGTGATAAGGAGATAAAGGCCCGAAAAGATTTGCGTGAATTGCCGTTTGTGACCATTGACGGCGCTGATGCGAAGGATTTTGACGACGCCGTTTATTGTGAGCCACATGGAGGCGGCTGGCGGCTGGCGGTAGCGATTGCGGATGTTTCAAATTATGTAAAACGGGATTCAGCGCTTGATGAGGAAGCGTTGCGGCGAGGGACGTCCGTCTATTTTCCCGGCCGGGTTATCCCCATGTTGCCGGAGGAACTTTCCAACGGACTTTGCTCATTAAAGCCGGCGGTTAACCGTCTGGCGCTGGTCTGCTGGATGGATTTCGATGCTCAGGGAGGCATCGCAGAATACCGGTTTGAACGAGCGACTATCCATTCTCATGGCCGGTTAACCTACGACCAGGTGGCTGAATTTCTGGACCAGAGAGCCAGGCTGCCGGTGGCCGATGACTGGCAGCCCGCTGTTCAGCAGAATGTTCATCAGCTCGATCAGTTACATGGTGTTTTACAGCAGGCTAAACAAACGCGCGGGGCGCTGGCCTTCGAGTCGAAAGAAGTCGACCTGGAATTTGAGCTGTCTCTTATACACATCTGACGCTG
>CAJXVN010000099.1 GCA_913060775.1 uncultured Gammaproteobacteria bacterium
TCTTCGTCGGCAGCGTCAGATGTGTATAAGAGACAGAGCACCACCTGCCTCATGGGGTCATTGCCTGCTGCTGCAATACCTCATCAACGCCCAGGTTGGCCAACTCGTCGGCACGTTCGTTTTCCGGATGACCGGCATGGCCCTTTACCCATTGCCAGCGGACCTGGTGTTGATTAACCAGACTGTCGAGTTGCTGCCACAAATCAACATTTTTTACTGGTTTTTTAGATGCCGTGCGCCAGCCCCGCTGTTTCCAGGCCGGGAGCCACTCTTCCATGCCCTGAATCACGTATTTCGAATCAGTGGTAATGAGTAGTTCACCGGGTTGCCGGACACTTTTCAACGCCTCGATGACCGCCGTCATTTCCATCCGATTATTGGTAGTCTCCAGCGCACCGCCGTGAAGTTCTTTCTCGTGTTCAGCCGAGCGTAAAATTGCTCCCCAGCCGCCGGGCCCGGGATTGCCGCGACAGGCACCGTCAGTGAATATTTCGATCTGTTTCATTGAATGATTAGAGTCCTTTGCGCTAAATGCGGATTGGATGAAAGGCGGTCACGTGCATTATCGTTGACTCGCAACGCAACGCATGGGTTTCGATTAACTACTGCCGCGAGTCTGACCCAGCCCTTCTCGCGCAGTGCTTGGCAAACCCCTCACTGGCAACCGGGCAGCCGCCTTAAAATCGATACCCACGGGTGTTATCCGGTAGGTTCGTTTACGGGCCCGCAATACATAAAGCGCACCTCGATTCGGCAACAGCCGCAAACCAAGGCGATCCAGCAATTCGGTACGACCGCGCCAACGTTGCGAGGCGATCGGCGGTCGAAAATAATTGCTCACCAGCCGCTCGACCTGCAGGTCCGTCAAATCCAGCCATTGCCTCACTTTAGACGGGCTATGCCGGCACGGGGTGATATCGTATTCCCGGTGGCGCGAAAACAGCCCAAACAGGCTATGGGGATTAAACCCGGCCACTATCAGCTCGCCGTCCGCAACCAGCACCCGCTCGATTTCAGCGATCAGCGCCAGCGGTTTTGCCTGCCGCTCGAGCGTATGCAGTAGCACCAGGGTATCGACTGAAGCCGTCTTGAGGGGTAGCTGGTCCAGATCCGTCACCGCATACTCGGTCTCCGGCCGGCCCCACTCACCACTCACCACCAGCTCGGTGGTATTTGCTCGTGGCATCAGGGTTGCCAGCGGCATCGACCCCAGTGGCCCGGCAATCTGCACCGCAATACCGTCGCGGCCCGCATCCAGCATCTGTACCACTTCGGCACGCTCAATCTGCCACAGCTCCTCAAGTAACGAGGCAGCAAGCCGTTTATCGTCCTCAGGCGGTGATTCGTTTTTATTCATCGGGCTAACGTTTTCGACCTTTCATCAATGGTTCCAGCGGGTGTCACCAGCGGAGCTAATTATCACTTATTCCCTGCCTGCGTCGAAGCTCATTTGAGCGGTAATTAACCGTTTTGCCGCCTCTTAACACCACCCCCTTCCGTGAGTTTGACCGAAAAAATGGAACCCCCGTAGAATGCGCGCCATGCAATTACCCCTGAACTCCTGCGAATGGCTGCTAAAACGGGCCGGACTCTACTGCGCCCTGCTGCTGATTATCAGTTGCAGCCCTTATCCGGCCAACCGTGCACTGCAAACCAGTGAGACAGCTATTACCCCCCCGGCGGTTCCGCTCACGGCGGGAACAGCCGTTGCTTCGTCATCGTCTGTTTCAAAACCCGCCAAATCGGATAACCTGCTACAAATTATTCAGACCGGCCTGCGCCTGCCCCAGTACGACCACGAACACATCGACCAGCAGCTGCGCTGGTATCGTGACAACCCCGCCTACATGCGCCGCGTTTGGCAACGTTCAGAACCTTTCCTGTTTTATATCGTCTCTCAAATCGAACAGCGCGGACTGCCGATGGAACTGGCGCTGCTACCCATCGTTGAGAGCGGTTATCAGCCTTTCGGCTACTCTCACGCCCGGGCAGCCGGCCTCTGGCAGTTTATCCCTTCCACCGGTCGAGCTTTCGGGCTGCGCCAGGACTGGTGGAGTGATCAGCGACGTGATCCGGTGGCGTCCACCGACGCAGCGTTAACTTATCTGCAGCAACTCAATCAACGTTTCGATGGCAACTGGCTATTGGCAATCGCCGCCTACAACGCCGGTGCAGGCAGAATCGAACGGGCTATTCGCAGCAGTGGTATACCGCGCGATCAGGTCCATTTCTCGGATCTCAAACTAAGCCGGGAGACCACCGCCTATATCCCTAAACTCCTGGCATTGGCCCGGCTGGTTCGTCACGCTGACGAATTCGACGTCGAACTCCCGGTGTTGGCTAACCAGCCCTACTTTTCCATTGTCGATATTGGTCAGCAAACCGATCTCGGCAAAATTAGCCAGCTCGCCGGAATCAGCACCGAACAGCTCCGCCAGCTAAACCCGGCATTAAATCGCTGGGCCACTGATCCCGGTGGCCCCCACAAGATTCTGGTGCCTATTGCCCATGCGGAGCCTTTAAACGATGGGCTGGCCACACTGACCGATAGCGAACGACTGCGCTGGCAACGGCATAAAATCGGTCAGGGTGAGAACCTGGGAAGCATCGCCAGACGCTACGGCACGACCATCGCCGTACTCAAACAGACCAATAACCTGCGCGGCAACTTGATTCGGGCTGGCAAGCATCTGCTGATTCCGAGTGCGGAGGCGCTACCAACCCCCCTGGCCGCCAGCTGCCGCGGTCCGCGACAGGCCCATCGGGTCAGCCAGGGAGATACCCTTTGGGACATCTCCCGACAGTATGGGGTCTCCGTTAACCACCTGAAACGCTGCAATCCAGGACTGACTGCCGGCACCCTGGCGGTCAACAGCACCATTAAAATCCGCGATCCCGACGACTATCGACTAGCGGCCAGCGCCCCAGCACAGGCGCGGGTGGAGAAGGTGGTTAACTACCGGGTCAGACGAGGCGACTCGCTGGCGCGAATATCGACCCGATTTGGCGTGAGCGTCCCTCAGCTGATCGCGTGGAATCAGATTGATCCGAATCGTTACCTGCAACCCGGTGATCGCCTGATTGTCCACATCAATCTGCTGGATCGCGGGTAGGTCAGCCGCTAACCGTGCCACCCTTTCGGTGGTCTGCGTGACAGGTGGGCATTCACGGCTTTCAGTAGCTTACGGGCGTTGGCACGATCAACTCCCTGCCCCTGATTAAGGTACTGCAGCAGGAATCGCAACCGCTGGAACTCACTGAGGTAGGTGAAGGCGAGCCTCGACAGAGCCGACAGGTCCACCACCTGACCCCGGAACTTGCGGCAGCGGTGACGCCTGGCCCGGGGACAGTCGATCAGGTGGACCCGACAACCTGAATCGGTCTGTTCAATGAGCAGGTTTCGCCATTTCAGATCGTAATGGAATAGGCCCGCCCCATGCATTGCCTGCAACTGGGGGATCAACTGCGCGGAAATGAGCCGCAGCCAGTGGCTTAAACCACCCTCTTCTGCAGCCCCGGGCGCGGATAACTGGCCGGCAAAATCAGCCAGGCTAACGCTGTTGTCAATCGCCTGAGTCACCAGAAAAGCGGAGCGGATATTACCCAGCAGTCGCCGTTCACCGTAAGCCAGTAATGTCGGGGTACTGCACCCCACCCGCGCCATCTGCGCCAATCCCCAGGCTTCAACGGCCGCCTTACTGGGCAAAAACAGGGACCGCAGGCGCATTGACGAATAAACGTAGCGCTTGAAGTAAACCGGCTGGCCATTACTGAGCGTCACTTTGTAGCTATTAGTAGAGCGCGACGCCGAGGCCACCTCGCCGTCGCTAAAGCGTGACCAGCGGCCATGATCATCCAGACCCAGCAGCTTTAGCCGGTCTACCCACGCAGGGTCAACACGCCAACCCTCACCCTGGATCGCTAACATTTCTCGGCGCGGCGGCTGCACGGACTGTCAACCAGCCTTATGACGCGCGAAACGGCCCAGCGCAATCACGAAAACCATGCCGACGACCATCAGTGCAAGCGCCGTGAGGCTGGCTGTATCAAAGTTATCCGGCCATATGGGCTGACTGGAAATAAGCCGGGATTTTTCACGCACGGTAACAAATTCTCGTACCTGAAAAGGCCATACGGCCCACAGGCTGCCCACCAGCAGACCGTTAATCACCATTTGCGTGGGCCGAGAAAACCGCTTTAACAACCAGCGCAGTAGCCGTGAAAACAGTAGCAGTCCCACCAGGCACCCGGCGACGAAGGGCAGAATCACGCTGAAACGTAGCGACCCGATTGCATTCATTACGAAGGCGTATTGATGCAGAATTAACAAAATAAACGAGCCGGAAATCCCCGGCAGAATCATCGCGCAGATAGCCACCGCGCCACTTAAAACAATATAGGGCGCTGTGTGAGGCATGTTCAGCGGCACCAGATTAACCAGCGCTAGCCCCAGCCCAACTCCGAGGGCCACCCAGCCAAAATCAATGACCCGGTGACGGCCCAGTTCGCGAACAAGCACCACCAGCGATCCCACAATCAGCCCGAAAAACAACCCGTAAACCTGTTGCGGATGGGAGGTTAACAGCAACGGGATCGGGATTACGCGGGTAAAAAACAGCACCGCACCCACGATTCCCACCCCCAGCGATAGTAAAAAGCCGCCGTCAACGTTCTGCCATGCCTGGCGCCATTGACCGAGAAGGAGAAGCCCAACCGATCCGGGACCAACGGATGAAATAGCCGCCAGCAGGCGCGGATAAATCCCCAGGATATAGGCAACGGTTCCGCCGCTAACCCCCGGGACAACATCGGCACAGCCCATAGCAAAACCGCGCAACAAAGTGAAGATAGCCGCTTTCATCGCCCGAAGGTCCTGGTCTGGAGTACCCCAGTTAAATTGCCACGCCGGGCATTTACCAAACCGGTCAAGCCGGACCAATCAAGATTTAAAGAAATCATGAAACACATCTGATTAATTACACTCGATGATTAATCGTTAAAGGAATCTCAGATTCCGGTAGCGGTAAAGGGAGAGATATTCGACCCTGACTACTAGCCGACACTTCCGGTTGCACATACCATGACCACTGGATTCATACTCTTCTCCTAACCTTCAAATTTAAAGTCAAACTAACTCCCCAATGGCCCCTCGTACCCGCACCGTCTTCTTTCTCTCTGATCACACCGGTATCTCGGTTGAAACCCTTGCCAATGCGCTGCTAGCGCCATTTCCAACGGTCAATTTTCAGCGCCATAGCCTGCCATTTATCGACACCATCGCCAAGGCCGAAGAGGCCCGGGAGTTAATTCGCAGCAGCCACGAACTAACTGGACTGGCGCCGATCGTTTTCAGTACGCTCATGGACCCGGTGATACGCGCGATAACCAAGCAGACCGATGCGCTCTGTTTCGATTTTCTGGAGACCTTTACGGCGCCTTTGGAAAAATCTCTGGCCGTCAAAGCCGTCCACGAGGACATCAAGGTACACGGACTAGGCAAGCCCAACGACTACGACGACCGTATTGATGCCATTAACTTCACCCTTGCCCACGACGATGGCGTCGATGCCCGACATCTGGCAGAGGCAGATATCATCATGATTGGCGTATCGCGAGCCGCCAAAACACCTACCTGCGTATTCCTTGCCGTGCAGTATGGAATCCGCGCCGCCAACTTTCCGATCACTGAAGACGATCTGGAACACAGACGTCTGCCCGATTCATTGAAAGGACTAATCCCTAAACTCTTTGGGTTGACCATCGACCCTGGCCGTATTCAACAAATTCGGCAGGAACGCCGACCCGATAGCCGTTACGCCTCTCTGGCACAGTGCCAGTTTGAAGTGCGCCAGGCAGAAAATCTTTATAAAAACCTCAACATTCCTTTTCTGGAAACCACCCACCTCTCTATCGAAGAACTTGCGGCGAAAATAATTCAGATGACCGGTATCTCCCGTCACAACCGACTCTTATAAACACCAGACCGCGCCTGATGGTATCGGCCGAATTCGAGTTACTCATCACCTCGCCGCATTGATTCTGACCGCCAGTTACTTAACTCCACCCATATCAACGCGATGACGCCGACGGTGATGGCGGAATCAGCCACATTAAACGCCGGAAAATACCAGCCGGCATAATGCACCTGAATAAAATCGGTCACCTCGCCAAATCTCAGTCGATCGATCAGATTACCCAGGGCCCCGGCGAGCAGCAGCACCAGGGCGCTACTCTGTAGTTTTTGCTGCGCTGGTAACCGCCACAGCATGACCGTAATAACGCCGGCCACACCGATAGAAACAGCCACCAGAAACAGTCGCTGCCAACCACCGGCATCTGCCAGCAGGCTGAAAGCAGCACCCCGGTTAAATAGCAGAGTCCAGTTCAACCAGGGAAACACCGGATTGGCGACGCCAGGGACCAGCTCGCTGATCGCCAACTGTTTAGTCGCCTGATCCAGCACTACCAGCAGTAGCACGACCAGCAGCCGGAAAAACATCAGTCGGTACATTGACAAGGCGTTCTGTCTGGAATCAGGCAATCAACCGCTGCTCACCTGCGCCCAGATTCGTAACGCAACGACCACAGAGTTGCGGGTGTTCTGTGCTCTGACCAATATCGGCCCGACGATGCCAGCAGCGACCGCATTTCTCTGCCGTCAGCGGCACCACGCGGACTGCACGTCCGGCCGGTTCTTCGGCGACATCGGCCGGCTTATCAGCCAATGGATAAACGGCGGCCTCCGAGGTAATGAGTACAAACCGCAGTTCGTCCTGGAGTTTTTCCAGCAATGCAAAATCATCGGGTGCCAGCCACAGCTCAACCCGCGCTTCCAGTCCCGCGCCAATATCGCCCTGATTGCGGACCCGCTCCAGTTCGCGGCTAATCCAGTTGCGCAACTCAATTACCCGCTGCCAGTCACTGTCATCCAGCAACCCGCCGGTCGACACCGATGGCAACTCGTACCAGGTCTGCAGAAACACCGACTCTTCGGCCCCCGGGGTATGCTGCCAGATCTCCTCGGCAGTGAAGCTGAGTATGGGTGCCATCCACCTCACCAGAGCCTGTAACAGGTGGTACATGGCCGTCTGAGCGGAGCGCCTGGCGTGGCTGTTCGCCGGCATGGTGTAGAGCCGGTCCTTGATGATGTCGAGGTAAAAGCTACCCAGTTCGATACTGCAAAAGTTGTGCAGCTGGTGATAGACCTGATGAAACTCAAACCGCTCGTAGCTCTCACGGATGGACTGATCCAGGACCCGCGCCTGTTGCAACACCCAGGCATCGAGCTCCAGCAGGTCGGTCGGGGCCAGCAGCTGGCTGTCCGGATCAAAATCAGCCAGATTACCCAGCAGGTAACGCGTGGTATTGCGCATCCGTCGGTAAGCATCGGCGGTGCGGCTGAGTATTTCATTTGAAATACTCATCTCCTGACGATAATCGGTGGAGGCAACCCAGAGACGAATGATGTCGGCACCCAGGTCTTTGATCACTTTCTGCGGGGAGACCACGTTGCCTTTGGATTTGGACATTTTTTTGCCGGCCGCATCAACGGTAAATCCATGCGTCAGCACCGCTTTATAAGGGGCAACACCGTTCATCGCGACGGAGGTCAGCAGGGACGAATGAAACCAGCCCCGGTGCTGATCGGCTCCCTCGAGGTAGAGATCCGCCGGAAACTGCTGGTCGTCGCGCTGTCCTAGCACGGAAAAATGGGTGACCCCTGATTCAAACCAGACATCCAGCGTGTCAGTGACTTTTTCATAGCGGCTGGCATCCTCGCCAATCAGCGCTTCGGCTGACAGCTCAAACCAGGCTTCGATGCCCCGCTGTTCAACCTGTGCCGCCACCTCTTCAATAATTTGCCCGGTGCGCGGATGCAACTCACCCGTTTCATGATCAATGAACAGGCAAATGGGTACTCCCCAGGCGCGCTGCCGGGAGATACACCAGTCCGGTCGCCCTTCAATCATGGACTGAATCCGTGCCTCTCCCCACCCCGGAACCCATTGAGTACGGGCAATTTCCGCCAGCGCCCGACCGCGCAGTCCCTGCTGATCCATACTAATAAACCACTGCGGCGTGGTACGGGTAATGGTCGGTGTTTTATGACGCCAGCAGTGCGGGTAGGCGTGTTGAATCTGTTCAAAATTTAACAGCGCGCCGTTATCGCGAAGCACGTCAACGATCTGGCTGTTAGCCTTAAAAATATGCTGGCCAGCAAACAGGGGCGTATCGGATTTATAAACGCCGTTCGCGGTGACCGGGTTGTCGATAGTCAAACCGTAACGCTGGCCCACGATAAAATCGTCATGGCCATGACCGGGGGCGGTATGTACCGCGCCGGTTCCTGCCTCGGTCGTGACGTGATCGCCGAGAATAATCGGCACCTGTCGCTCATAAAAGGGGTGGCTTAACTGCAAATTCTCGAGTGCTTCACCGCTGCTGCGTCCAACAATTTCATAGTCACTACCGTAGCGTTGCAGGGCCGATTCAACCAGCTCTTCAGCGAGCACTAGATAAACTGGTTGATCCGACTCGGGCCGGGTGGTGGCAACCAGGGCATAGGTCAGCTGCGCGTTCAGTGCTACCGCCTGATTGGCTGGCAATGTCCAGGGCGTAGTGGTCCAGATGACCACTCCGACCGCCGCACCCGCGGGTAGATCAGCGCCCATTCGGGCAGCCAGTTCGACCGAATCTACCGCAGGGAAAAACACGTCGATTGACGGCGAAGTTTTATCCTCGTGCTCGACCTCTGCCTCAGCCAGTGCGGAGCGACAGTCAAGACACCAGTGCACCGGCTTTTCGCCCTGAAAGACGTGTCCTTCGTCGACGATTTTACCGAGGGCTCGAATAATATCCGCCTCGGTTTTATAAGCCATCGTCAGGTAGGGTTGATCCCACTTGCCAAATACACCGAGACGCTGAAAATCTTCACTCTGCCCATCAACCTGTTGCTGGGCATAGGCCCGACAGGCCTCACGAAATTCTGCCGGGGTAAAGTCCTTACCGGCTTTGCCAAATTTCTTCTCAACCACCAGTTCAATGGGTAACCCGTGGCAATCCCACCCCGGTACATAGGGCGCATCATAACCATCCAGGCTGCGCGATTTAACGATGATGTCCTTCAGCACCTTGTTCAGTGCGTGACCGATATGAATTTCACCGTTGGCGTAGGGAGGACCATCGTGGAGGACGTATCGTGGTTTACCGGCGCGGCTTTCGCGTAGTTTTTCGTAGACCTGGTTTTCCTGCCAGTAAGCCGCCATTTGCGGCTCACGAGCCGGCAAATTCCCACGCATGGGAAAATCCGTTTTTGGCAGGTTCAGGGTGTTTTTGTAGTCACTCATGGTGGTCTCAAATTAAAACGGTGTCAGGATTAGCCGCGACCTGCAGATTCGAAGGTTTCCGCCAGCTAACTCCTCTAAATAATATCGGCCCGCCTAACAGTAGCGGTCAAACCTGGTCCTCAGCAGCGAACCACGCTCGTGCTCGCTGTTCATCCGACTCTATCTGCGTCTTCAACGCATCCAGGGATGCAAATTTCTGCTCATCCCGCAATCGGTAACAAAAATCAACGTCCAGACGTTGACCGTAAAGATCACCGGCATAATCGAGCAGGTGTACTTCAAGCACCTGGCGCTGACCGTCTACGGTGGGCCGGGAACCAATATTGGCCACCGCCTGTCTCTTATACACATCTCCGAGCCCACGAGACCTCTCTACATCT
>CAJXVN010000100.1 GCA_913060775.1 uncultured Gammaproteobacteria bacterium
CTACACTATCCTCTTCGTCGGCAGCGTCAGATGTGTATAAGAGACAGGTTTAGGTGATTTCCGCACCCTGAGGCGTTTCGTGCAAGCGTACAAACCACAAAAGCTGCCCATTGAAGGCCTTGATAAGTCAGCACTGTTTACAGCAGTTGGCGAGGCTAACGCGGCATTGGCCCGTTACGATGGTCTTCTGCTGGGTATGGTCAATCCTGCAGTCATGCTTTCGCCGCTGACCAATCAGGAAGCAGTACTCTCCTCCAAAATCGAAGGTACCCAGGCCACAGTCGAGGAAATACTCGAGCACGAAGCCGGTCAGCAATACGAGGGCGATAAACGTCTCGATATCCAGGAAGTGCTTAATTATCGAAAAGCACTGATTTTGGCTAAAGAGCAGGTCGAAGACCGGCCCATCAAATTGGGATTGATCCGCGAACTGCACCGCATTCTTATGGACAGTGTTCGCGGCCAGGATAAGGAACCCGGGCAGTTTCGCAAAGATCAAAACTGGATTGGCGCCCCCGGCTGCACCATTGAGCAAGCGACTTTTGTGCCCCCCAATCCCTTGCAACTGTTGGATCACCTCCAGGCATGGGAACGCTACCTAGGCAGTGACGATATCGACCCGATCGTACAAACCGCCATCGTCCACGCCCAGTTTGAACTGCTTCATCCATTTAAAGACGGTAACGGTCGAATTGGCCGTTTATTAATCCCGCTTTTTCTTTACGGCAAAGGCCGCCTGACCAGCCCTATTTTTTACCTCTCGGCCTATTTAGAAAGTCATCGGGATGAATACTACGCACGCTTGCGAGCCATATCACAAGACGACGACTGGACCGGTTGGTGTGCTTTTTTCCTCCGCGCCGTGATCGCCCAGGCCCAGCAAAATGGCAGCACGTTACGAGAAATAATGGACCTGCATGAAGCGGCCAAACGGCAGATACGCGATATCACTCATTCGCCCCACAGTTTGCAACTCATTGATGCCCTGTTTGACCGCCCCATATTCACCGCTGCCGACATTGCCCGGCGGGCTGGTGTACCTAAACCAACTATCCATAAATTGATTAAAAGTCTGCTCGGTGAAGGGGTACTAACAACCGTGCGCGAGGCCGCTGGTCGCCGTCCGGCTATTCTCGCCTTTGCTGAATTGCTCAACACCCTGGAACGCCAACAACTTATTTGATGCCAGTTGCACCTAACAACCCCCTTAACCACTGAATAAAGAGATTAAAAAGCCCCATGCGGATACCGGACCGGATAGGAAATAACACCAAGTGAATAGCGACCAACTCAAACAACTCGAAACCGAACTCTGGGCCGCTGCCGACAACCTGCGTGCCAACAGCGACCTCAAATCCAGCGAATACGCCACGCCGGTGTTGGGGCTGATCTTCCTCAAATTTGCCGACAACAAATACCGCGATGCCGAGGCGGCTATTGTCGAAGAGCACGCCAGTCTCCAAGGCACTCGGCGGGAGAAACCCATCTCCGAGATCGCCATCGAAAAATGCGGTTTTTACCTGCCCGACCACGCCCGTTACGACTACCTGCTCAACCTGGCAGAGGATAAAGACGTAGCCAGGGCGATCAAAAACGCCATGCAGGTGATCGAAGACTACAAGCCCGAGCTAGAAGGCGTGTTGCCCAAGGATGAGTACTTTCCCCTCACCCGCACCGACAGCACCATCCCGGCCCAGCTGCTAAAAAACTTCTCCAACATTCCCCGGGATGCCAGCGGCGATATCTTCGGCAAAATTTACGAATACTTCCTCGGTAACTTCGCCCTCAGTGAAGGGCAAAAGGGCGGTGAGTTCTTCACCCCCACCTCGGTAGTGCGGTTGATGGTGGAAATCATCGAACCCTACAACGGCACGGTCTACGATCCCGCCTGCGGTTCCGGCGGCATGTTTGTGCAGTCCCAGCGTTATGTCGAGCAGCACCGCAATGATCTGGATTCGTTGGGTCAGGATCACAGCCAGGATCAGCTCTACGTCTACGGCCAAGAAAAAACCCTCGACACCGTTAAATTGGCCAAAATGAATCTCGCGGTCAACGGCCTGCGCGGCGAAATTGCCCAGGCCAACAGCTACGGCGAAGACCCCTTCAACGCCTTTGGTCGTTTCGACTACGTCATGGCCAATCCACCCTTTAACGTGGACGACGTACCCATCGCCAAGGTGGAAAACGACCCGCGCTTTTACAGCTACGGCATACCCCGCAACAAAACCAAAGCCAAAAAAAGCGATCAGGGCAAAGAGACCGTGCCCAATGCCAACTACCTCTGGATCAACCTTTTCGCCACCTCGCTAAAAGAGCAGGGCCGCGCCGCGCTGGTCATGGCCAACTCCGCCAGCGATGCCCGCCACTCCGAGGCCGATATTCGCCAAACCTTGATTGAGAACAACCTCATCTACGGCATGCTCACCCTGCCGTCGAATATGTTCTACACCGTCACCCTGCCGGCCACCCTCTGGTTTTTTGACCGCAACAAGCAAGACAACAAGCTGTTGTTTATCGATGCCCGCAACATCTTCACCCAAATCGACCGCGCCCACCGGGAATTCAGCGAGGCACAGATCAGCAATATCGCCATTATCAGCAAACTACAGAAAGGCAATCGGCGGGCCTTTGTGCAACTTATCGATAGCTATTTTGACCAGGGCATGGCCCTGCTGGCAGAAAACGAAACCCAGGTCAAACCCGTCACCGCCCAACTGCTGGACGTGCTCGACGACCAAGCGGGCAAACTCGCCGTGGGTGACCTGCTCAGCCAATGGCAAGGTCTAACTCACCTGCAAAACCAATACCGCCAATATCGCGATACCGCCGTAACAGAACTCACCACCGACGACGACATCAACCAGCGCAATCAGGTCCAGCAACAACTACGCAGCGAGTTCGATCCGTTTTTTACAGCTCTGCACAGCGGCCTAAAAACATTGGACCAGACCGTCCGTCAGCACGACAAAGCTCAACAGCAAACGGCCAAAGCCGCTGGCAAACGTAGCAGCACCAACCGCCAGACCAAACAACTCAAAGAGGCGCTGGAGCTGCTACACCAGGCAGTGAAAAGTGCCGAAAGTTACTTTAAACATATCCACTGGCTGCAGGAGCGCTTTCCCCAGGCGGAATACGAAGACGTCACCGGCCTCTGCAAACTCGCCTCACCGGAAGAGGTGAAAGAGCAGGACTATTCGCTCAATCCGGGGCGTTACGTGGGGGTAGTGATTGAGGAGGATGGCAAGACGGAGGAGGAGTTCTTAGACGGTTACTCAATTCTGTTTGATCAGCTGACTCAGTTGAATGATGAGGCGGGTGAAATCCAGGTAACGATTGCTAAGAATTCTAGGCTGATATTGGAAGGTATTCAGTGAGTTACAAAATATCGTCTTTCCCAGTGTTTAAGCTTTTAACAGTTGCCCATATACAGCCTGGGTTTGCTTTTAAAAGTGATCAGTTTTTGGATGATGATAGTCAGATACCACTAGTTAAAGGCGAAAACCTTCAGCAAGGATATGTTGATTGGAAAAGCTCGAAATATTGGCGGAAGGATGAATATGATGATTATGAGAAATATCATCTTAAGCAAGGAGATGTGGTCATTGCAATGGACCGCCCGTGGGTGACTGCAGGGTTGAAATGGTCTTATATGAAAAAGCATGATCCTAAGTCTCTTTTAGTTCAACGAGTCGCACGATTAAGAGCAAAAACTGGTTTAAAGCAGTCGTATTTGCGAGTGTTAATTTCTAGCAATTACTTTGCCTCTTACGTTCAGCCAATTGTTACCGGGGTCAACGTCCCACATATTAGTGGAAAGCAGATAGGTGACTTTAAAGCACCTATACCAGACGAAAAGGTCCAACAAAAAATCGCCGCCATCCTCGCCGCCTATGATGACCTGATCGAAAACAATAAGCGCCGCATCGCTTTGCTGGAAAAGATGGCCGAAGAAATCTACCGGGAATGGTTTGTCCGCTTCCGCTTTCCCGGCTATCAAAGCGCCGAGTTTGAAAAAGGGATTCCGAAGGGGTGGGACCAAATAAAATTTGGTGATTTCTGTACTTTAAAAAGAGGATATGATCTGCCAGATTCAGCAGTCGAGCCTGGCGATTACCCTGTCATTGCTTCAACATCAGTTAAAACTTATCACAAGACATTCAAAGCAAAGTCGCCGGTAATTACTACTGGGAGATCAGGGAGTCTTGGAGTGGTTTTAATGACTCATAAAAATGCTTGGCCACTAAACACCACCCTTTACGTTAAAGATTTAAGGGGAAATAGTCCATTTT
Source organism: uncultured Gammaproteobacteria bacterium (assembly GCA_913060775.1). GTDB lineage: Bacteria > Pseudomonadota > Gammaproteobacteria > Immundisolibacterales > Immundisolibacteraceae > QNFC01. The sequence goes on from CAJXVN010000100.1 coordinate 4,290, forward strand.
TAGTCTATTACACTCTAAAAGGTATGAGGCTGGAGCAATTTAATGCGGGTGCAGGAGTGCCGAGCTTAAATCGTAACCATCTAAGTGCGCTGAAAATTTATAGGCCTTCTGAATTAATTCAGAAAAAATTTGATGAATTAATTAAACCGATATTTAGAGAAATACATGTGTTGGAAGAGGTTGTCGAGAATTCAACTCAAACCAAAAATTTCCTCCTTCCCCGCCTTATCTCCGGCAAACTATCAGTCGAGGAGTTAGCTATTCAGTTTCCACCCAGCATGCAGGACGACGCTGCATAGAAAAGTAACCGGGAATCACCATGGTAGGCGGTCAGGTCAAAAACATTATTACCGAGGATGCAATTGAGCAGGCGCTGTTGCAGCGGCTGCAACATCTGTACGGTTTTGATGTGTTGGTTTGCCATACCAGCAAGCCGGATGACCTGAATGATGGCTCGGGGCGGGGGGACAAGCGCGATGTTGTTCTGGCCGATCGCTTAAAGGCGGCCTGTGAGCGTTTAAACCCGGGTGTGCCGGCGGCCACGCTGGATGAGGTGGTGAGCCGGGTGATGGATAGGCGGGGGGCGATGTCGCCGCTGGCGGCCAACCGGGAGCTGGATGGGTTGATCCGCGACGGGGTGCCGGTGGTGTTTGAAGATGCCGAGGGGACCAAACAGCAGCAGCGGGTGCGGCTGATTGATTTTGATGCGTTTGGTGCAACTCTCGGCGCTGCTCTCGATGATGGCCAGCCTGATAGGGAGACTGTTGGCGGGGCTGCGGAGATGACTGGCAGCAAACCCCCGACCAATGAATACCTGGCGGTATCGCAGCTCTGGATTAAGGCCATTGGCCATGCCCCCCGGGCGGCCTATCGGCGACCCGATGTGATTTTGTATGTGAACGGTCTGCCGCTGGTCTTTATAGAGCTGAAAAACTCGAACGTAAAACTGCGCAGTGCCTTCGATGACAACTTGGCCAACTACAAGCACGACATCCCGCAGCTGTTCCACTGCAATGCGTTTTGCGTGCTCTCCAATGCCATTGAATCCCGGGTGGGCAGTTTTACCGCGGAGTGGGAGCACTTTTTTAACTGGCTGCGGGTGGCGGATGAAAAGCAGCGGGTTGACCGCCAACAGATAGCGGAGCAGGGCACCAGTCTGGAGCTGCTGATAAAGGGGTTGTGTCAGCCAGCTAAGCTGCTGGATTACGTTGAAAACTTTGTGCTGTTTTATGGCGAGGCGAGCAAAATTATTGCCCAGAACCACCAGTTTATTGGCGTGAATAACGCCTACGGCCGTTTTCAACGACGGAATGAGTTGGAGGGCAAGCTCGGGGTGTTCTGGCACACCCAGGGTTCGGGCAAGAGTTTCTCGATGATCTTTTACGCCCGCAAGGTTTTCCGCAAGGCAACGGGTAATTTCAGCTTTGTGGTGGTGACCGACCGTACCGACCTGGACCGGCAGATTTACCGTAACTTTTTGCACACCGGCACGGTTGGCGAAAAAGACGCGGCCCAGCCGAAAGACGCGCAGGAGATGCGCAAGTTTCTTAGCCAGAATAAAAAAGTGGTGTTCACGCTGATTCAGAAATTCCGCTACGACAAGGGCAGGCAATACCCCCACCTGTTAGCGGATGATGGCCGGGAAGTGATTGTGATGGTGGATGAAGCCCACCGCACCCAGTACAAGGAGCTGGCGGATAATATGCGGACGGGGTTGAAGGGCGCCCATTTTCTGGCTTTTACCGGTACCCCGCTGCTGGGACGGCAGAAGAAGACCCACGGCTGGTTCGGTGATTACGTGTCGGAGTACAACTTTCAGCAGGCGATGGACGATGGCGCAACGGTGCCGCTCTATTACGAAAAGCGCGTGCCGGAGATGTTGATACAGAACGATGACCTTGGGGATGAGTTTTACGAGCTGTTAGAAGAGGAAACGCTTGACGAGGCCCAGGCCGAAAAGCTGGAGAAGCGATTCGCCACCGAATTGCAGGTGATTAAGCGGGATGAACGGCTGGATACCTTGGCCAGGGATATGGTTTATCACTTCCCCCGGCGTGGTTATCTGGGTAAGGGAATTTTTATAGCGGTGGATAAATTCACCGCGGTGACCATGTACGACAAGGTGCAGCAGCATTGGAAGGAGGAGATTAAACGGCTAAGGGGCTTGAGCAGTAAAGCCGGCAACGAGGTTGATAAAGCGCGTTATAAAAAGCTGATCGTCTACATGAGAAGCGTGGAGATGGCGGTGGTGATCAGTGACCCGGCCGGTGATGAGGCAAAGTTTGCCGGCGCGGGGCTGGATATTAAACCGCACATTAAGCGGCTGCAGTCACTTGATGAGCAGGGTCACGATATTGAGCATAACTTCAAAGATCCCCAGCACCCGTTGCAACTGGTTTTTGTCTGCGCCATGTGGCTCACCGGTTTTGATGCGCCGACAGTATCGACCCTGTATCTCGACAAACCGATGAAAGACCACTCGCTGATGCAGGCTATCGCCCGGGCCAACCGGGTGACCTCGGTAAAAATTAACCAGGTGGAAAAGCGTAACGGCGAGATCGTCGATTACTACAACGTGTTTCGCAACATGCGTAAGGCGCTTAACGATTATGGCCTGGGTGATGACGCGGAAGAGCAGCCGGTGCAGGAAAAGGCCGAGCTGTTTGTGTTGTTGGATGAGGCCATTGAACAGGCCCGCCTGTTTTGCCTAGAGCGGCAGGTGAACCTTGAGGCGGTGCTGGCAGAGGATGACACTTTTAAGAATGTGGGCCTGTTTGAGCAGTTTGCCGATCAGTTGCTGAGCCAAGATGGCTGGCGCAGCAGCTTTAATGTTTACGACAACACGGTGACGTCGCTCTATGAGGCTTGCAAACCGGAGATATACAAACAGAAACCGCGACTGTTAATTGCGGTGATTCAGTACCTGCGCGGCATTCTCGATACCTACGTGGATGCGGCTGATGTTGATCAGATTAGCCAAAAAATTGCGGCACTGCTGGATGAGAGCGTGGTGGTTGAGAACGCTGAGAAATTTGGGGTTTTGGAGCAGCGTGCGGAATACCGGATTGTGCAGAAAGGTAAGCGCTGGGATTTGAGCCAAATTGATTTTGAAAAGCTCAAAGAGGATTTCAAACAGGCCCAGTACAAGAATATTGAAATTGCTGACATGCGGGCCTTTATCGACGAAAAGCTGCGGCAGATGATTGAGCAAAACCAGAGCCGCACCGACTTTGCCACCAAGTTTCAGGAGATTATCGACCGCTATAACTCGGGAGCTTCTTCCACCGAGAATTACTACGAGGAGATGCTCAAGTTTACCGAGGGCTTAAAGGCGGAAGACGAGCGCCACATCCGCGAAGGATTAACCGAAGATGAGCTTGAGATTTACGACATACTGCAAAAACAGAAGATGACCGCTGCCGAGGAGCAGAAAGCCAAGCTAGCCGCAAAACATTTAATTGTGCGCCTGCTGGAAGGCCACCCAAAAGTGCTGGTACAGGATTGGTGGAAAGATGGCCAGACATTGCGCCAGGTACAGAATGCGGTTGAGGAGGTGCTTGATGCGGATTTGCCGACCAGCTACGACCGGGTGGTGTTTAAGGAAAAGTGTGACAACGTGATCGAGCTGATTGTTGATTTTGCCGCCAATGGCAAGCGTTGGGTGGCTTGACGAGACTGAGTAGCAATGATGCTGCAGTGATAGGAGCTGGAATTGGCTATACCAAAATATGACGAGTTAATGCCGGCAGTATTAGCCTATGTGGCTGAGCACGGCGAGGTGCCCTGGCGTACGGTTGAAGCACCTATGGCTGAAGAGTTTGGCTTAACGGCGGAAGAGGTTGCCAAGGAGTATGACTCTGGAAACGGCACGGTTTTTTTAGACCGTGTTAGTTGGGCATTAAGCCATTTAAACATGGCCGGTTTGATCGAGCGACCGAGGCGGGGGGTGAATCAGGTTACAGCGCATGGGCGCGAAATGCTTAATAAGCAGCCAAATGATATTAGAGCCTATGTAAAACAGCGAGTCACGGAGCGTGACGCCCAGAGAAAAGCTGAAAAGCAGACAGATAAAGCCTTGGAGACTGTGACTTTAGAGGGCGATCAAGCTACACCCAATGAACTGTTGCTACAGGCCTATGAAGAAATCCGCTCATCGGTGTTCGATGAAATTCTGGATACGATTCTCCGCAAAACACCCACTGAGTTTGAAAAGCTGGTGGTTAAGCTGTTGGACCGCATGGGCTATGGCGGTGAGGTCAAGGATGCGGGTGAGGTCACTCAGGCGTCCAACGACGGTGGTATTGACGGCATTATTAAGGAAGACGTGCTTGGCCTGGGGCGGATTCATATTCAGGCTAAACGCTACGCCAAAGACAACACGGTAGGGCGAGAGGAGATTCAGAAATTTGTCGGCGCGCTGGCGGTGGCGCAGTCCAATAAGGGGGTATTTATCACTACCTCACGTTATTCAAACGGTGCCAGGCGTTACGCAGAGGAACTTAACGGTGCCACCAATGTGGTGTTGATCGATGGTGTGCAACTGGCTGAATTTATTTACGATTTTGGTTTGGGTATGCAGTCGGAGCAGGTAGTCGAAATCAAAAAAATGGATATTGATTTTTGGGACGGTATGCAGGATCAGCAGCAGGGCTAGTTGAATTGCTGGTGTCCATTCCCATGCATTGGAAGCCCTGTTAGCCGTATTAATCGCTCGATCGGTCATCGTTTCTTGAACGATTTCCCCGGTTTTTCTAGCAGGGGTTTGTCCGGCCAGCGATGTTTGGGGTAGCGGCCGCGCATCTCTTTGGCGACTTCGAAATAGGAACTTTTCCAGAAATTACCCAGGTCGCTGGTGGTCTGGATTGGCCGCCGGGCGGGGGAGAGCAGTTCAAACCGTAGGGCTACACGGCCCTGTGCAAGCACGGGTGATTCGGTAACACCAAACAGTTCCTGCAGAATGACCGACACGGTTGGGCCCTGTTGTTTGTCATAAATAATTGGCACGGTCTGGTTGCTGGGGGTGGTGTATTGGGTGGGGGCTTGCTCTTCTAGTCGTTGCTGGTCTTGCCAGGAGAGGGTGTTTTTGATCAGATTGAGAAGCGGCACTTTCCTGAGCGCCGCCATGGTGGTGACATTAGCGATATAGGGCAGTAACCAGTCATCAATGCGCTCGATCAGAATCTGTTTGGAGAGTTTTGGGAAGCTCTCCAGCTGTTCCGCCAACCATTCGGCCCTTGCTAGCCATTGCTGGCATTGACCATTCCAGTTTAGTAGCTCCAGACCCTGCTCCTTGATCACCTGCTGCAGGCATTGCTGGAATTTGGCCGGAGGAACGTTGGCAATGACCTGTCTCTTATACACATCTCCGAGCCCACGAGACCTCTCTAC
>CAJXVN010000101.1 GCA_913060775.1 uncultured Gammaproteobacteria bacterium
GTCTCGTGGGCTCGGAGATGTGTATAAGAGACAGCAACAGTGGCATGGCCACATTTTCCTGGGCAGAAAATTCAGCCAGCAGATGGTGAAACTGATATACGAACCCCAGGTGTTGATTGCGAAGTTCACTTCGAGCCGCCTCTGACAGGTTGGTCAGTGAGGTCGAACCGTGAAAAACTTCTCCGTGAGTTGGCTGCTCCAGTCCGGCCAGCAGGTGCAGCAACGTGCTCTTTCCCGATCCCGATTCGCCAACAATGGCCACGGTATCGCCTGCCCCCAGTTGCAGATTGACATCATCAAGAATCGTCAGGCTCGCACCCACATCCCGATAGGTTTTACCCAGGTGTTCACAGGCTAGCACCTGGTTAGCGGTCACTTGGCCGGCGGCGTTCTCGGTACCCTTATTCATGGCGGAGGGCCTGAGCCGGATCTAACCGGGCACCGCGCCAGGCCGGGTAAAGCGTAGCCAGCAGACAGAGGCTCAACGACACGCCAACGATGGTCAGCACGTCGCTACTGCGTAATTCAGAAGGCAGGTCAGCGATGTAATAAACGTCGGCCGGGAACACATCGAACCCCAACAAAGATTCAATCCAGGGCACCACCACATCCAGGTTCGTGGCCAGAGCAATACCTGCCCCCGTGCCGATTAAGGTTCCTATCACCCCGATGGTGGCACCCTGCAACACAAACAGCGCCAGAATTCCTCGCGGCCGCGCACCCATGGTCCGCAATATGGCGATGTCGCTCTGTTTATCGGTGACCAGCATTACCAGCGCAGAGACGATATTAAAGGCCGCCACTGCGACGATCAGGGTGAGAATCAGGAACATCATGGTTTTTTCGGTCCGCACCGCCCGAAAAAAATTACGGTGCTGGCGCGTCCAGTCGGTGACCGCCAGATCCGGGTATTCGGTGGCAATCCGCTGGGTAACGGCCGGTGCGCGCAGTGGCTCAACCACACTCAAGCGCAATCCCTGAACCTGGTCATCCAAACGCGCCAGTCGCGCCGCATCGCCCAGATTGACTAACGCGATGCTGCTGTCGTATTCCCGCATCCCTGCCTGGAAAACATCGATCACGGTAAAGCGCTTCATTCTCGGGACTGCCCCAATTGGAGAGATACCCAGCTTGGGCAACATCAGGGTCACCTTTTCGCCGGGTAATACCCCCAGGGTATTGGCCAGCTCCACTCCGAGCACCACCCCAAAAGGGGTTTCAGCCAGTGCAGACAATGGCAGATTCTGCATATAGCTGGGAAATTCGGATACGGTTGCCTCCAGCGCCGGTTCTATCCCGCGGATCATCGCTCCGGAGGTGCGACCATTGGCGCTGAGCATGCCCTGTAGTTCGATAAAAGGTGCACCGGCGTTAACTTCCTCGACTTCCATCAGGCGTTCTCGCCGAGCCTGCCAGCCATCCAGTCGACCGTCCCAGCCTGAAACAGTGACGTGAGAAACCACGCCAAGAATTCGTGAACGAAGCTCCACCTCGTACCCGTTCATTACTGATATGACGGTCACCAGCGCCGCCACGCCCAGCGCAACACCGAGCATGGACGACAGTCCCATAAAAGAGATGAACTGATTGCCACGGCCAGCGCGGCTATAACGCAGGCTAATTAATAACGGATAAGGTAGCGACACGATGGATGTAGAACCAAACCTGAAGTCAACGGAAAGAAAAACGGCTGAATAGCCCCAACCGGGGCCGCGCTAGTCTACACAATACTCGCCGCCATCTTCCGGTGGCTCGGGTCTGGCAACAAACTTTAACTGCTCGGGCACCGCTGACTGAGTGACTGGCTGCAGCGGCAGGTCAATGCTCAAACCTTGACTGACCAGCCGGGTATTTTCCTGGTAGACACCGTCAAGCAGCTGAGCCAGTGCGGCATCGCGATCCTGATCGGCCACGAACCACTCTTCAATCTCGGATAAATAACGGTCATCAACCACGCCGGGGCCGACGTCAGTTTGCAGATAGAGATCGCCCTGGTCGGATAAAAAAGCGGCCGTAACACCGGTAACCGGAAGACTGTTCTGGGTGATCAGGCGGTCGCCGGCCAGACTAAACACATAGGGCGCAAGTTCGAGTTCGACAAACACCCGTTGAGGGCCGTTCTGGAAATAATAGCTACCGTCATCTGCCGGAAAATAGTGTTGATTGATAAATCCAAGCAGCCGCGGGTGGGTGATTTCAGTGCCTTTCATCCGCCAGCGCCCACGGCGATCGAGCTGCAACCAGTTGTAAACAGCGGGCACATCCGGCCATTTGGCCATGCCACGCGTAACCCGATCCGCCATCTTCCCCAGGTCGGGTAACGGCTGATCGCTTTCATTATCCGCCAAAGCCCTGTCCATTAGAGACCTCCTTAATGACCCATTTCGGCCAGTAACAATTCGGCCATGGTACCGGCCCGATGACCGTATAGACCACCGAACAGGTTGAAATGGTTCAATACGTGATAAAGCTGATAGAGCTGGCTTCGTACCTCGTATTCCGCCGCACGCGGCTGCACCGACCAGTAGGCGCGGTAAAAACTGTCCGGGAAGCCACCAAACAGTTCCGTCAGGGCAAGATCCGCTTCCGCATCACCGAAGTAACAGGCCGGGTCGAAAATGACTCCACGCCCGGTCGCGTCCATCCCACAGTTTCCGTGCCAGCAGTCTCCGTGCAACAGCGCGGGAACCGGTTGATGGTTGCCCAGCAGCCCCTCAACTGAACTGTTGAGCAGCTCAAGTCGACTGCCGATATGGGGAGGAATGCCATTACGCAATGCCTGCCGCAGCTGGAACCCCAGACGTTGATTGCGCCAGAACTCACACCAGTTATCCGATGGCTGGTTTGGTTGCCGACTCAACCCTAACCACCCGGTATCCGCCCAGCCATATTGAGCGTTACTAATTTGATGTAACCGGGCCAAACCCTCACCCAGTTCTTCGGCCGATTGTTCATTGGCCGGCTCGATTGCCAGGAACTCCATCACAATATAGGCGTGACTCGCCATCACCCCGGTGATTAATGGCTCGGGCACTCTAAGTCCGCCGCTCTGCCGGAGTTTTTCCAGCATTGCTGCTTCCTGCTCAAACATGGGCAATTTATCGGGCGAGTTGAGCTTTACAAAAAATGACTGGGGCCCACAACGCAACTCGTAGGCGGCATTGATGTCACCACCCATAACCGTAATGGCCTCGGTAAAGCCCGCCCACTCACTGGTTTTACCCGTCTGCGCTGCAGCCAGTGCCGCGACTATTTCATTCCAGTCCATTTACCTGTCTGCCTAAATTAGCGTCAGCGCCCAGTTTAATTAAACCCTCGCCGACCCCGCGGACACCGCCGTCAGGATCGCGGAGCACTGAGTAAAATTTAATCACTTTATCCGTTCGGCTGGCCGTTCGAATCGCCCAATCGGCGATCACAAATATGGCGTGCGTGAGTGGAGTGAATTGTAGTGGATTTGCACCCTGATCGACCGTTGCAGGCTTTATCCGGAATGTTGCTCGGTATTGGTCGGTCAGCATCGCAATGAACCCAAAACTGGAGCCTCAACAGCCATATCGTCAACCGCCGTTTTTACCCGCTCCGGTTTTGGCATACTTTGCACCGATGGCTTTACTGATTAAATCGATTGAGCAGTTTGCTCGCAGCATGGCCCGGCCAGATGCGCTGCTGGCATTCACCCTCGCCGGCGCCCTGGTTGGATTGTTATCCAGCGGCACCATATTGCTATTTCGCCTGCTGATCGACAGCAAGTTTCTGATTGACCTGTTTTTCGATTTCACCCATCCCCCCGCCTGGTTAGTTGCCGCCCAACTGGGCATCGCCGCTGCCCTGCTATGGGGGCTTTATCACCTGCTTAGAACCGATTCTCGTCAGGCCGGCGTTGCCCACGTCATTGAACAGCTGGCGCAGCCGATTGCCCGGATGCCACTCGCCAACATGATCGGCCAGTTCTTTGGGGCCGCGCTGGCGATTGCCGCCGGGTTTTCCGTCGGTCGTGAAGGCCCCGGGGTCCATCTGGGCGCGGCCAGTGGCAGTCAACTCGGCCTCTACTTGCGCTTGCCCAATAACAGTCTACGCACGCTAATTGGCTGTGGCTGTGCGGCGGCCATCGCCGCCTCATTCAACACGCCGCTGGCGGCAGTCATATTCACCCTCGAAGTTTTCGCACTGAATTATGCTGTCGCCAATCTCGCGCCGGTCATGGTCGCGTCGGTCACCGGCACGGTGATGACCCGACTGGTGTACGGCGCGACCCCCGCTTTTGATATTCCCACCATTGCTATCGACAACCTGCCAGACCTCCACCACCTGGCGCTTTTAGGGCTGATGGTGGGAGTGCTGGCCGCCCTGTTTATCCACCTGCTTGAGTTTTTTTCCAGCTGGCAACAGGACGCGCCACGCTGGCAACGGTTCGCCCTGGCGGCAGTCGGCATGTCGCTGATTGGATGGTGGGTCCCCGAAACCCTGGGCATCGGATACACCACGGTCGATGCGGCAATTGCCGGCGAACACCTGCTATGGATGCTCGCGGTAATTACCCTGGCAAAACTGGTAGCCACTACTTTTTGCCTGGGCCTCGGTATCCCCGGTGGGCTGATCGGCCCCTCGATGGTTATCGGCGCAACCGCCGGTGGATTTACCTACGCCCTCATCACCCTCTCTGCTCCGCCGGGTGAGATCAGTCAGGCCAATAGCCTGTTATTCATTCTGGTCGGCATGGCGGCGATGATGGGCGCTACCCTGCAGGCACCACTGTCAGCGCTGACGGCACTGCTTGAAATGGGCCATAACACGGCGCTGGTATTGCCCGGCATGGTGGGCATTGTCACGGCCAGTCTGGTCAGTCGGGTAGCCTTTGGTAAAGAATCGGTGTTTCATCGCCTGCTGAGACTTCGCGGTATTCGATTCGAAACCACCGCCATGCACAAAAGTTTAAGAGAAGTCGGTGTACTGGCCGCCGTCGACCCGAGTTTTGAATTACAAAACCGTCGGCTGGACCCGGAGAGGATGACCGGACTTGCCAGCTCAGGCGCCCGCTGGCTGCTTCTACATAACGGACAACAGCCAGTGGCAGCCCTGCTGCGCCAGCCACTGGTGCAGGCACTAGAGTCCCGCCAACCGACAGAGGATAATGATGAAACAGCCATCGATCTGCTCGATTTTGCGGCTGCTGGCGACGGCCTGAACCCACCGCTTACCGTCAGTCGCCTGGGCTCACTTGCCACGCTTGATGAGGCGCATGAGCTCATGCTCAGCGAGCATAATCAGGGATTTTATGCCCAGGCTGAATCCGCAAAGGGACTCGACGGAATATACGGTTTGCTGCCGTTCAAAGATCTGGAGCACTACTATCGATGAACTATCTGGCTCACTTTCACCTGGCGTCCAGCCACGGACACGTGCTCGCCGGTGCCCTGCTTGGGGATTTCATCAAAGGCAATCTGGCTGAGCACCACCAGCACCGAGGTGGCAGCTTTTCAACCGACTGGATAAACAGCATCCATTTTCACCGGCAAATCGACACCTTTACCGATTCCCACCCGCTGGTAGTACAGGCCCGGCAGCGGTTTGAATCCCCCTATCGCCGCTATGCCGGCATCATCGTCGACCTGGTATTCGACCATTGCCTGGTTCAGCAGTGGCAGGGGTTAGCAGATCAATCACTGGCCAGTTTTGAACAGACCTGTTATCAACAACTCGCCCTTGATGAGCCCCTCTTTCCTGAACGGGCCGCCGCGTTAAGCCAGCACCTGCGCAACCATCAGTTGCTCAGCGGCTACGGGCACCTCCCAACCATTGATCGCGCCCTCGCGGGGGTCAGTCGTCGATTGTCTAAAGCCAACCCGCTCGACAACTGCCTGCCGGCTATCGAGGAACACCAGGCCGATTTAAAAAAAGATTTTCTTGAGTTTTATCCGCTGCTGAATACGGCTTGCGCCAGCTTTCCACCCGCACCGGTTATTTCGGCCCAATCGGACCCGATGCCCCGCCCATGTGCCTGATTATTTTTTCGTGGCAGCAACACGCTGACCATCCACTTATCCTGGTGGCCAACCGCGATGAACGCTACGCCCGGCCAACTCAGCAACTACAACGCTGGCAGGAGATACCCGAAATCATTGGTGGCCGAGATTTGCAGGCGGGCGGGAGCTGGTTAGCCGTTAACCGCCAGGGCCGGTTTGCTGCGGTTACCAATGTTCGCGATCCTCGGCCTGTTAGCCAGGACGCCCGTTCGCGCGGCAAATTGATCACTGACTGCCTGACTAGCGATCTGTCGCTCGCTGACTGGCTAGGACGACTTCGCCATACCCGGCAGGAGTACGCGGGCTTCAATCTGCTGGTCGGCGATATTCGCGCTGCTCAGCTGTTCTGTTACAACAACCAGTCAGACCGGCTCCAGGAACTTCCCAGCGGGCTTTACGGACTGAGCAATAGCGAACTGGATGACCCCTGGCCAAAGGTCAGTCGCGGCAAACAGTTACTGAACGAGGCCATCCATCCCGACGGCCCACCCGATGTGGACGCTTTACTGGAACTACTGACCGACAACCAGCAGCCTGACGAAGCGGAACTCCCCGACACCGGTATCGGCATCGAACTGGAACGAATGCTCGCCCCCATTACCATCCAGACCGACGACTATGGCACCTGTAGCAGCACGGTACTGCTTACCGACCATCTCGGCCAGGTACAGATCCACGAGCAGAATCGCCGTCCGGGTGCTGAGACAACCCTGATGACCGAATTCTGGAAGATTGATGGCTGAAATTTTCCGACGGAAACCAATGCGATACCGCCGGGAATCCCCTTAGAATGTTACCCATGCGACGAGTGGTCGCATGATTCCCGCTTTTTTCTAACTATTAAAATTTAGGAGCATCCACATGGCTATATCAGCCGGAGACAAAGTCCCATCAACCACCCTGATGGAAATGACCGCCGAAGGACCCGGACCCGTAAACTCCGATGAGCTTTTTAACGGCAAAAAAGTAGTCCTGTTTGCTGTTCCCGGCGCCTTCACCCCACTCTGTTCCGGACAGCACCTGCCGGGATTCATTGACAATGCAGACGCCATTCTCGCCAAAGGCGTAGACACCATTGTCTGTCTTTCCGTTAATGATGCCTTTGTCATGGGCGCCTGGGGTGAAGCCCAGGGTGCCGGCGACAAGGTTCGCATGGTCGCCGATGGTAATGGCGAATTTACCGCGGCCATGGGACTGGAAATGGACGGTAGTGGTTTTGGACTGGGCACTCGGTCGCAGCGTTACGCGATGATCGTCGACAATGGCGTTATCAGTCAGTTGAACGTGGAAGAAGGTCGCAACTTTGAAGCGAGCAAAGCAGAAACCATCCTCGCCGCGTTATAAAGCTCCTTAGTTTTTGCAATCCCACGGCCGGGCACTAGCCCCGGCTGTGGGGTATTCAGGCGACCTTCTCGCCAAGCTGGTGAAAGCTGACCATCAGCTCTGCCTCTCCGCGGGACAGGCCAAAACGCTGCGCCAGTTCTGCCGGCTCGGCACCACTGACCGCCAGGTTGATCGCCTGACGGTACACCTGTGACCCACTCACCACCGCCGCATTACTGCTCAGCTTGCTGTCCTGCTCCAGCTGTTCCAGCCGATCAGCCACTGACTGCTGCCGCAGTTGTAACCCACTGAGTGAGGATCCTATCCCCTTGATTCCAGTGTTCTGGGCGTGAACCAGATCTTCCAGCCGAATTAACGCCTGCGTGAGTTCGTTTACCTGCCGTTGACTGGCTCTGGTTCTGACCAGCATCCAGGCTATCGATAACACCATTAATCCTGTCGAAGCGAATGCGAGGATCATTTCGTTATTCATTTCCTTCCCTCTCTGCCGGTGTATCAAACTCCGGTTTAAGCGTAATCATCGAAAGTATTTCCCTCAGCACCTTCATCGGGTTTCAGTGGCCTGGCCGGTTTGCGCTTACGGTCCTGAGCTCGCTCGCGTTCCTGTTGATCAACCGGCCGGACTGCAGCCGGCGGTTGCACTGACGTTCGATCTTTTTTAATTGGGGTATAGGTTTTATTCGGTGGATCAATTTGCATGCCCTCGCTCCTGTAACCCATCAATTGGGGGGTTAAACCACCCTGACTCGCGGGTTACGCTCACCTCAGCTTCTATAGTTGTCCATTTATTCCAGTTTCCATTTCAATCAACTGTCGTGATTAATTGACTAACGATTAACGCCAGCCTGACCTTCACTATTCCTGGTGCCAGGTTTTCATTTTGGATTGCAGACGAACAATGGCCTGTCCGTGTATCTGACAAACCCGCGATTCACTGACCCCAAGTACTGCGCCTATTTCACGCAGGTTCATCTCTTCATCGTAATAGAGCGACATCACCAGCTGTTCTCGTTCGGGAAGCACCTCCACGGCTGCTAGCAGCGCATCTCGATACTTTTCCATCTCTACCCCGAGCAAGGGGTTATTGACTTCTGTATCTCGCGCTTCCACCTGCACCACGACGCCATCGTCGTCTTCATCTAGCGATAGCAGCCGGTGGCTCGACGCTTCCGAAACAATTTTTCGATACTCTTCCAGAGTAACGCCCAGTAGCGTGGCTACCTCTTTCTCGGTGGCCTCCCGACCCTCCTGTGATTCGATGGTGCGCACAGCCTGAGCCGCCTCCCGTGATTTTCGGTGCACGGATCGTGGCGCCCAGCCGTTACGACGCACCTCATCAATGATTGCTCCACGAATACGGATGCCGGCATAGGTCTCAAACGCCGCTCCCTGAGTCGCGTCATAATTACGGGCGGCTTCGATAAGTCCAATCATGCCGGCCTGGATCAGATCCTCAACCTGCACAGAATTAGGTAACTTGCCACTCATGTGGTGGGCAATTCGTTTTACCAGGGTCGCGTTTTTTTCAATCAGTACATCACTATTTTCCCGCGACATCTCCTGGTAGGCGTTTATCCCCGATGCGGCGCTCATCCGACGAACCTCTGATTAGTGTGAAGAACCCGTTCAAGGAAGAACTCAAGTCGGGTCGCTGCTCCCCCTTCGCGCCAGGGCCAGTTATTAGCCGTGTTGGCAAGTTGCCGAAACGCCATCGCCGCCGGACTATTGGGAAATTGCTGGGTGGAGGTTCGCTGTCGCAAACCACTATCACGCATGGTCTGGTCATAGGGCACAACACCGAAATAGTTCAGATTGACCTGCAGGTAACGCGAGGCCACTCGTTCCAGCTTGTTAAATAGTTCCCGGCCGGCCTGATGACTATCCGCCATGTTTGCCAACACATGAAAGTCCCGTAGACCATACTCGCGCCAGAGCAATTTAATCTGCGCGTAAGCATCGGTAATCGCCGCGGGCTCCTCAGTAAGAACCACCACCACCTCCTGCGTCGCCGCGCAGAAACTGCAGACACTGGGACCGATACCGGCCGCGGTATCCACAATGAACACGTCGGGAATATCCGCCATTTCACCGAAGGCATGAATCAGGCCCGCCTGTTCAGCCTGGCTTAGCGCAGCCATCCGACTAATCCCGGAACTGGCGGGGATAATTTTCAATCCATTGGGCCCTTCCAGAATCACCTCGTCCAGCACCCGTTCGCCGCTAAGGACGTGGGAGATGTCGTAGACCGCATCCAGCCCTGTCTCTTATACACATCTGACGCTGCCGACGAAGAGGATAGTGTAGAT
>CAJXVN010000102.1 GCA_913060775.1 uncultured Gammaproteobacteria bacterium
TCGATAGTGAGATCATTAATCCACCACCCGCCCCCGTCGACTACCGGCAAAGGAATAATCACCGGTTCGTGGCTATCGATCCAGAGCTCCACCTGCATTCGCAACCCGTCAACCATCACACTGCTGCGAGTAATCACCGCACAGCTGGGCAGACATTCGGGCGCTTTAAGCAGCCGCTGTTCGAGCTCGTCGAGCAGCTCCGAGGATGGCCACTGCGCATGGGCCTGATTAGCAGGCATTGTCAGCACCGTTAACCCCAGTAGCAATGCCAGACCACTGGCAACCGGCACCCGCTTGAATCCCTGTAACCACCCACCGGGATTGCGCCCGTAACCGACGCCGAGCAGGGCCAGCAATAGCAAAACCGGTAATAACACTCGGCCAAAAGCCAGACCTGAATTCAACCAGGGCGGCAACAGAAAAAGTCGCATCTCCTGTTCGGCGGTGACCGGCCCACTCCAGTTGAGCTGGAATTGATGCCAGCGCCAGCCGGGCACACCGGGGCCAGTCTGTGTGGCAATATCCGGATCCAGGGTCGCCAGGGATTGACGCCTGGCCACCTCATCGCTCTGGTTGCGGGCCGGTGATAAGGATCGAGCGGCCCCCTCGTAATCCTTCATCGCTTCCTTCGCAGACATTAACCGGCTATCTACAGCCTGGATCGATTCAGGGAGTGACCCGGCCATCGACGGCTGTCGAGTCGATTGTGGCTGATAAACCGATTGCCAGGGCCGTTCGAGCTGGGGGTCGATCCCCTGACGAATCTGATCGACACCAAAGGGCAGCAGGATCAGTACCAGCGCCAGTGCACTCAACCAGCGGTAGCGATCCAGAAAAGACCTGAACCGCCCCGCTGGAATGACGAGCAACAGGGCCATCGCTGCGAGTAAATTTAACCAGCCAAACAAGGGACTACCGGATTCACCGTGGGTAACAATCAGGGTGGCCAACGCCAGCAGTCCGGTGCCTGCGCCACACAGCCGCAGCGCCGTCAGGGAGATGATCAGCAGCAGAAAGATATCCCACAAATCCCAGCTGCCAATCCAGGTGCCAGTGGCGCGATCAACCCCTGTGGCGGCAAACAGCCGCCATCCCGGGGGCAGATGTAAGGTAGTGGCCGCTTTGTCAAAGTCGCTTAGCCAGCCGGCCGCCGGAATATTGAACTGCCGCGATAGACGACTCACGGCATTAACGCTCACCTGGCGCTGACGAATTTCAACGCCGGCGATCGTGGATTCGGGACGCCGGGTGATCAATTGCGGCTGACCATTCACCACTACCCGGCCAAGTTCATAATTCGGCCCAATCTCCAGCCGCCAGTCCCGGTTCATCACACCGCTGACCTGATCCTCCAGCGTGTAACCACTGCCGGAGAAATCGAGCCACATCTGTCGATTTAGATTTAGCTGGTTTCGAGCTGGTTGAGGATCCCCTCGTCGCTGCTCGACCAGGCGCAAAGTATCTGCACCGGTCATGCGGTAGGCATTCCAGTTGCGCCACTCCGCTGGCAAGCGGGTCTGTTGTGGATCGATGGTGGCCACCCCTTCCACCTGTAACGTCCTCAGCGCCAGGTCAGGAGCCACCACCCAGAACTCCTGCTCGGCCCATAGCCCCTCAGACGCTGGCATTGACAGTTCCGTCAGGGCATCAACATGATGACTGACCACCTCTATCACCCAGTTGCCAGGTCGCAGCTGCGCCCTCAAATGACCATCGGTCTCCAGTTTGGTCGGCAACTGGCTGTTAATCGAAATGGGGGTAAACCCATCAAGCAGTAGCTTGCCGAACAGCTGTTCGCGGTTACGCCCGGCGACTTCCAGTTCGACCCGGGTGGTGACCACCAGCGGCACACCATCCTGTAGCTTACGAAATACTCTCAGACCGAGACTATCCGACTCGCCCTGGTCAGCGACCGAATCCCGCTTGTCACCAGGTTTAGCGCCCAGCCAGAGACGGGCCTGGTCGTCAATCTGTGGATAAACTTGTGGCTTACCATCAAGGCTAAGGCTGACTAGACCAGCGCCATCCGGCAGGTCGATAAACTCCGGCCGTTTCGTCCAGTCAACCCTTCCGTGTAATCGATGCTCACCCGTGGACAACCACACCATTGGGCGCTGCTGGCGTTCACTCACCAGAAGACCCTTCGCCGTCGAGTCCTTTAACACCGGCCAGTATTTCAGATTGCCCGGCAACGGCACCCAGCCTGGCGTATAGACCTGCCAGACATGACGAAAATCAAAGCCGCGATCATCCACTGCCAGTTCCAGTCGACCGGGCCAGGCACAAACCCGCTGACGCTGGTCATTGAACAGAAACGGGCAATTCAGGTCGGTGTGGCGTTCGGCCACCCAGGCTTCCCAGGTAGACAGATCGTCAGGGGTTGCGGCTGCAGAGACGACTGCTGCAAACGCGTAAAGCAGAAGGGAAACACAGTGCCGCCAGCCAGGGATTATTTTATAAGATCTGCTTTTCACGGCCTTCCCCTGCGGCGCTGTTTGAAATCTGATGCTAAACCCAACCTAAGGGTGTCATCTAAGTAATCTAAAAACAATCACTCCGATTCATTTGCCACCCGTTCGCAGAGATGGTGGCCGAGGTCGCTTGCCACTCTGAGCGCATAATTCAGCCCAAAAAAAACCCGCTGCCATTCACTGACAGCGGGTCGGTTTCGACCGGGTTGTTAAGGTCAATCAGATCAAGCGTTTCCGCCGACCAGCGATTAAGCCGACCAACCCAAGACCCAGAAGCGGCAACGAACCCGGCTCCGGGACATTGGTGATATCAAAATGGCCATCAATGGCATCGTTTCCGCAGGACATGGTCCAGTGGGCATCAATGCTCAGCGATTCCCCTAAACCCAGGCCACTGACGTCGAAAGAGACGATTCGATAAAAGCTATCACCCACCTGACCCGCATCATTACTGAGCAGGTCGGCAACCAGCGCGCCTCCGTCAATGGCGAAGGGATCGGACTCATGAAAGTAAATATCGTTATTCCACGCGTTAACAGCGTACAGACCCTCGGCATCGATGCCGGTTCCGGAGCCCGAGTCAATCAATGCATTGCTGTAGCCACGGGTCAACAAACCAAAATCAATACCGTATTCATAACTGGTGCCGGCATTGGCTCCGCTGGTCACTGCGCCGTCAAATGAAAGCGCAAGATCACCCGAATAATAATCTTTGCCATCAAATCCCAGGTGACCATCCAGAATATCGAAGCCGGTCTGCAGGCCGATAGAAATGACGCTTCCTTCCTGTTTGTAATAAAGGTATTCCGCGTCGAAGTCCTGACCGCCCCAGCCTGGATTAACGTAGCCGTTGTTGCTCACCCCATCGTCATCGGCAAACTGGTCAAAACCTCCGGTAGTCCAGAGATCAAGCGGTGTTGCCACAACGCTACCGGCCCCGCCAAGCAGAGCCACCAGCAGCACGTTGGCCGGCAAGGATCGTAAGTTTAAAAATGTCTGACGCTGTTTATCCATGTTGTGTCGCCCTTCTTAATCGTTATTAATTGGAGACTCGTTTCGATTACGATGTTTCCTGGACACAACAACGCACAAATGATGCCAATTATTTTTTTTATTTATTATCAGCAACTTACAAATAACCAGTCACGACATCCCAAGAAAACCCCCGGAAACTGTTGAATATTCGCCAACTTCAACCGGTTTCTGATCAGCAACACCCTTCCAGCCCGCTCCTCGCCGAAGATGGCGACATTTCATTACCGTATTAGCATTGTTAATATTTCGGCAACAACCATCACCACGGGCCTCGTAGCGCTACTGAACCCGCTAGTACGACCAGAAATGAACGAACCTTGACCGAGTTAAACCTGAACCCCGGGTTGAAACGTAAAAAAGCCGTGACCCGGTAACCGGATCACGGCTTTCTAAACAGCCTGATTGTTTCTGCGTGATTAGGCTTGCGGAAAAACCTGAACAAAGGGTCGAGTGGTAATCTTTTCGAATACCCCGGCTGCGACGTATGGATCGTTGTTAATCCACGCCTCGGCCTCGGCCTGGCTGTCAAAATCAGCAATGATCAGGCTACCATCGAAACCAACCTCTGCAGGGCTCTGACCGGCCACTTTCGGCATTGGTCCGGCCATCAGTATGCGACCGGCATCCACCAGCACTTTCAGGTTCTCCAGGTGTGCGTCGCGAGTCGCCAGGCGGGCTTCCAGACTATCCGGGACGTCCTCGCAATAAAATGCAAAATACATGGTCTCAGCCTATTTTTTGTGAGGATCAACGAAGTCGGTTTTGAAACCCAGCTTACGCATGCCAACCAGACAACATTCGACGTCAGCTTCGATGGGTCCGCCACTGGCTCCAACCCCACCAATAATGTCACCTTCCTCGTCAAAGATTGGGAACCCACCGGCAACAATGCAGATACGATCATCGGTATGGGTAAGACCGTAACCAAACGCACCAGGGACCATCATCTCGCGAACTAACTCAGTCGGCCGATGAAGCGCGGCGGAGGTCCAGGCTTTTTTAATCGCTATTTCTGGGTTCGCGATGCGCCCTTTCTCGGGACGAAGCACTCCTCGAATCATGCCACCCATATCCACCACTGCCATGGTGGAAGGAAAGCCCATCCCCTGGGCGCAGGCAACGCCTTCGGTCAGTAGTGTTTGCACTTCATCCAGCGTTAATTCACGCATCAAAATTCTCCTCAGCAAATAAACAGTTAACCGCCACGAAGTTCAGCGGGGTCCGATAATTCTAGACCATCCACTGCCTCATTTATTGCTAAATACCGGCTTTAATCGGAAACCGGATCGGTTATATTTTTGGCCATCCCGTTTCTTTCTGATCGCCGCTAATTCATTTTTCGGAGCAGCTAATGGCACTGGACGCCGACGTCCTGGAACAATTTATCGACCAGGTAAAAAGACTGGTCACTGAGAAACTCGTCCCAAATGAGGAACGACTGGTCGAAGACGATGACATCCCCGATGAAATAGTCGATGACCTGAAAGATCTTGGTTTTTTCGGCCTGTCGATTCCTGAAGAGTATGGCGGTCTGGGGCTCTGTCTCACCGACGAAGCAAAGATCATGATGGAGTTTTGCCAGAGTTCCGTCGCCTACCGCTCCCGCATTGGCACCAATAATGGTATTGGCTCCCAGGGACTGGTTATTGACGGGAACGAGCAACAGAAACAACGATACCTTCCCGGCCTGGCCAGTGGCGAGATGATCGCCTCTTTCGCACTAACCGAGCCTGGTGCCGGGTCGGATGCTGCATCCTTGACCACCAGTGCGGTTCGCGACGGCGATCATTATCTGCTTAATGGCACCAAACGCTTTATTACCAATGCCCCGCAGGCCGACCTGTTTACCGTAATGGCCCGCACCGACGCCAGTACGCCGGGTGCTCGTGGCGTGTCTGCCTTTATCGTTGAGGCCGACACCCCGGGCATTACGCTGGGCAAAAAAGATAAAAAAATGGGCCAGCGCGGTGCCCACACCAGCGATGTCATCTTCGAGAACTGCCGGATTCCGGCAACGGCCCGTATTGGGGACGAAGGTCATGGATTCAAGACCGCCATGAAGGTGCTCGATCGAGGCAGGCTACACATCAGCGCCGTCTGTATTGGGCAGGCGGAACGGTTACTGAAGGATTCGCTTAACTACGCCATCGAAAGGAAACAGTTTGGCGAGCGTATCGCTGATTTCCAGCTCATCCAGGCCATGCTTGCCGATAGCCGCACGGAAATATATGCCGCTCGCAGCATGTTGCTGGATGCCACCAGGCGCTACGACCAGGCAGAGCGAGTATCAGAAGAAGCCTCCTGCTGCAAAATGTTCGCCAGTGAAATGGTGGGCCGAATCGCCGACCGCGCAGTGCAGATCCATGGTGGAGCCGGCTACATGGCTGACTACGCGGTGGAGCGTTTTTATCGAGACGTGCGCCTGTTCCGCATCTACGAAGGCACCACACAGATTCAGCAACTGGTGATCGCCAAAAGCATGATCCGTTCAGCTGAAAACAGTTAAAAATGCGGCCAAATCCTAAATTTTTAACTGGCATTTCGTGATCAGTTTTTCGGGGTCGTTCTGGAGTAGGCCAATGGGCAAAGTGCTTCCTGCCAAGCCTAACAGTAACGACTCCGTCGGCAACGGGTGGGGTCACGCGCGGGGCTGCCTCAGGGAGCTTTCAATCCGGCGCCCAATGCTTACACGGTCGCCTTAATTTCATTCATTACTTTAATCGGGGAACAGAGATGGATTTTCAGGACATTATTTACGAAGAAGCCAATAACGTCGCCAAAATCACCATTAACCGCCCGGAGGTTTACAACGCCTTCCGGGGGCAGACCTGTGAGGAGTTAATTCAGGCTTTTCAAAAAGCGGGCTGGAATAACGATATTGGTGTCATTGTACTCGCGGGCGCCGGTGACAAAGCCTTCTGCACCGGCGGCGACCAGAGCAGTCACGATGGTCAGTACGACGGCCGTGGCACCATCGGCATGCCAGTAGAAGAACTGCACAGCATTATTCGCGACGTGCCTAAACCGGTGATCGCCCAGGTCGACGGTTATGCCATTGGCGGTGGCAACGTACTGGCCGTACTCTGCGACATGACCATCGCCTCGGACCGTTCTATTTTTGGTCAGGTTGGCCCCAAAATGGGCAGCGTCGATGCCGGTTTTGGCACCGCTTATCTCGCCCGCGTGGTTGGCGAGAAAAAAGCCCGGGAAATCTGGTTTATGTGCAAACGCTACAGCGCTGCCGAAGCGCTGGATATGGGCCTGATCAATCACGTCGTGCCCGCCGATCAGCTTGATCAGGAAGTCGATGAGTGGTGCGCTCAGATCAACACGCATAGTCCCACGGCCATGGCTTTGGCAAAACGCTCATTCAATGTTGATTCCGAGCAGATTCGGGCGGTGAGCTCCATGAGCATGCAGGCGTTAAAGCTCTATTACGACACGGATGAATCCCGCGAAGGGGTCGCTGCACTGAAAGAAAAACGCCCGGCAGATTTCAAAAAATACGCCAAATAATTGCTAACCCTTCATTAAAAAGCCCGGTCTGCAACGCAGGCCGGGCTTTTTTGTCAGTGCCGACGAGATTGCAAGTCAGGCGTTAACCAGCGGCTTCAACCACCTGCGCTTTCAGGGCTCGACGATCAATCTTGCCGCCGTTACCTTTCGGCAATTCGACAACAAATTCATAGTGCCGCGGGCGTAAATAGTGCGACAGGGACGAATCGAGGACGTACTGATCAAGGGCATCCACGGTCAGGTCTTGGTCGGACGGCACCAGATAGGCCGCCACTCGCTGCCCCCATTCCGCATCCGGCACGCCGATGACACAGGCCTCACTGACGCCGGGGTGACTGAGCAATGCATCCTCGATGGTTGACGGCATCATATTAATGCCCCCGGAGATAATCATGTCGTCGATGCGACCATCGATGTAGAGAAAATTTTCCTCATCGAGGGAGCCGAGATCGCCGGAGTGCCACCAGGGGCCCTCAAACACCTGCCGTGCTTTACCCGGGTCGTTCCAGAAGGTCACTGCCCGGGACGGGCCTTTGACAATAATTTCTCCCTCTTCCCCCACCGGCACTTCATCGTCAGCGGTACCACCAATTTTGACCACCCGCACCTCGGAATTGGCCAGGGGTCTACCGATACTGCGCAGCTTTTCCGGCCGCTGCAGGTCCTCTGGAAACATCATGGTGCCGGCGGAGGTGCCGGTTTCGGTGGTGCCGTAGCAGTTATAGACATTAGGGGTGATTTTTTCCCGCAACAGTTGCAGGGTTTTCTGATCCATCACCTCACCGGCAAACATGGCCCGCTTGACCCCACTTAAATCAACGCCGGTGAGATCCTGACGCAGCACCATGCGCCACATGGTGGGAATCAGAAACAACACCGAGCAGCGCTCCCGAGCCGCCGTATTTAAATACTCCTGGGGGTTAAAGGCACTGGCAAAGACGTTAGTCCCCCCGACATTGAAAATTGGGAATGAGACATTCACCCAGGCCATGAATGAGGTTGTGAGAATGTTTAACGAACGGGTAGTCGGCGTGGCTCCGTAGAGACCAATGGCGCCCCGCGCACCCTGTAACAGTCCCCGATGACTATGAACCACGCCCTTGGGCACGCCCGTCGTGCCTGAACTGAGCGCGATCAGAGCAATGTCGTCCGCCTCAATCGGCATCGGCTCAAAATCCATGGTGTAGTTCGCCAGGTCATCCGGTATTAAGGGTGCACTGCCCGCCGCAATATCGTTTTCGCTACTGGTTCCCGAGGTGGCCCGCACCAGCCCGGTAATCAGGTTAGTTCGCTGCATCAACGTCTCTACCCGGGCTTCCATGGAGACGTCATAAACGAGCACCCGCGGCGACAGTCGGTCAAGCAGTTCCAGGACGGTTTCGTCCGATTCCCGAATATGCAGTGCGACCGGAACGGCCCCGAGTTCGATGGCACCAAACAGAGCCAGTGGGTGGTTAGCAGAAGGCAGCATCATGAGGGCTACCCGATCCCCCTTACGCACACCCAGGCTGTGTAATAGTGCTGCCGTCTGTTGAACTTTCTCCAGCATCTGCGCATAAGAATAGCGATAACGCTCATCCACTAGCGCTTCGTTTTCACCGTGATACCGCACCGACCGATGCAACATCTCCCTGACACTGGTTACTCCTTCCCCTGCCATCAAACAATCCTCCTCATTTAAGTCCGGGGCAAGCCCCTCCCTGTCCGGACAGGTCGAAATCCATGTGCACGGAGTTAGTTAGAATAATTCCCCGCACCCGGTCTTCGCCCTGCAACCGGACAGAGGTTATACCTCGAAGTCGCAAGGAACTTAACCCAATTAACCGGCCGGCCGGATCAATTTTTCATTATCAGGTCGCAATTCCACCCATTAATTTCAGCCTCCCGTAATAGCTGCCCAGCGGAGCTAAGCCTATGCGCGTCCACCAAGGTAAAGCCTCCCCTCCGCCGGTTGGTACAGCACCCGATTTCTACTCGACACCCCTAATCCTTATCGTTATCCTGTTGATCAACGGAGATTAACGTTTGCTTTTAGCGAACCTGATCCCAAAACATGAGAAACTCAGTGGAACCAATCCCTTTCCCCAAACACAAAACGGGGTGTGCCCGAGCTGTCATTAAGCGAAAAAACTCTTAACCATTAAGGAAGCCATGATGAGCCAAATTTTTCAGGTTGATCGAAATGGCCAGCTGCTGCCACCGCAGCAGGGTGTTGAGTCCAGGGAACAGGTGTCGGAACCGGTCGGCCAGCACCTGGCGCAGCTTTTTAAGGTTTCAGAGCATTACGACGCAGCTGACCGGGACCAGTGGTTTGCAATACTGCGCTCCCGCGCAGGACTACCAACTGCCATTACTCGGGTTGGCGAACCTCAGCCATCGCTGGTCACCTTATCTGAAAGCCCCCAACAGCCGGGGAATTTTGAGGTCAGCATCGATACGGTGGAACCGGAGCAGAGCCGGGCGGAGATTCTGTCAGCAGAACCTGCGCCCCTGATAAAAGCCATCGAACACTCAGAAGTCTCTTTTTTCGTTCGCTCAATTGACGGTCGCATACCTGTCTCTTATACACATCTCCGAGCCCACGAGACCTCTCTACATCTCGT
>CAJXVN010000103.1 GCA_913060775.1 uncultured Gammaproteobacteria bacterium
TCGTGGGCTCGGAGATGTGTATAAGAGACAGTGTCTGTTTCACCCTGCGGGAAGGCAGTGATATTACCCTGGTGAGCTGGGGGGCCAGCGTGGTTGAAACCCTGCAGGCAGCGGAGCAGCTCGCGACGCGGAACGTGAGCGCTGAGGTCATTGATATGGCAACCGTTAGCCCGCTGGACATGACCAGTGTGCTTGACTCGGTGGTTAAAACCGGTCGCTGCGTCATCGTTCATGAGGCGGCTCGCAGTGGCGGCATTGGTGGTGAAATTGCTGCCCAGATTGGTGAGTTTTGTCTGCTTGACCTGCTGGCACCGGTGCAGCGGGTCACCGGTTACGATACCGTGGTGCCACTTGCCAAAATGGAACACCTCTATCTGCCCGGGGTGGAGCAAATTGTGGCAGCAGCGATAAGCGCCGTGGAGTTCGAATGAGCAAATTCAAATTACCCGATCTGGGCGAAGGGCTCACCGAGGCGGAAATTTCTGCCTGGTTTGTTAATGTGGGTGATCACGTGGTGGTCGACCAGCCCCTGGTGGCGATGGAGACGGACAAGGCAGTGGTGGACGTGCCTTCACCCCAGTCGGGGCAGATAACCGGGCTGTTTGGTAAGGTCGGCGACATTGTTGCTACCGGTGCGGTGCTGGTGGAATTTGCGGGTGATGAAGCCGCCGATAGATCCGACTCGGGTGGTGATAGCGGCACCGTGGTTGGTGATATCGAAGTCGGTGATAAATCCGTCACCGAGGAGGCGATCCAGGTTAAGGCCGGCGGTGCACGACTCAAAGCGACGCCGGCGGTGCGGGCGCTGGCCCGCAAACATGATATTGATCTGAGTGTCGTCACCCCCAGCGGCAGCAACGGCACCATTACCAAAGCAGATATTGAGCGAGTAGCGGCCCTGCTGGAACAGGTGGGTGCCCTGGAGAAACTCACCGGAGCACGGCGGTCAATGGCGTTGAATATGGCCCAGGCTGGCGAGGAGGTGGTGCCGGCGACCGTTTTTGACGATGCCGATATTTCTGACTGGTCGGCGGGAACAGAACCGATGCCCCGATTGCTACGGGCGATGGTGGTTGCCTGTCAGGGTGAGCCAGCGCTAAATGCCTGGTACGACAGCCATGCGGTGGGGCGTCGACTATTGAGTCAGATCGATATTGGTATCGCCGTGGATAGCGAACACGGGCTCTTCGTGCCGGTATTGAGAGACGCACAGACTCTGGATGGGTCGCGGCTAAAAAACCGACTTGCGGAGCTAATTGAGCAGACGCGTGACCGCACTATTCCCGCAGCGGAGCTACGCGGAAGCACCATCACTTTGAGTAATTTTGGCTCGATCGGCGGCCGCTACGCCAACCCGGTAGTGTTGCCGCCAACGGTTGCCATTGTCGGTGCCGGGCGCAGTCGTGATGAGGTGGTAGCTCGCCAGGGGCAGCCGACCGTCAGGCGGATATTACCGCTCTCCCTCTGCTTCGATCATCGAGCGGTGACCGGCGGTGAGGCAACCCGGTTTATGCAGCTGATGATGGCGGATTTGTCGCTGCCAGACTAGCTTGTGGGTACCCGGCTTAGTTGCTCTCCTGACACTTCCTGGTTTCAAACAAGTGGCTGAAACCAGGAAGGCTGAATATCCTCAACGGGATTAATGCCATTGATGGTCGCCGGAAGAGGTTCCGGTCCGCGCCGATGGCTTCCCGTTATTCCGGACGGGCAGAAAGCCCCGTCCGTTGCTTCTATTCCAGCAGGAATTCCAGATGGGCCTTGTTGAAGGGTTCCGGCTCTTCCCACTGCGGCCAGTGGGCGCTGTTTTCCAGCACTACCATGCGCGCATCCGGGATCATCTTCATGCCTTCCTCCGCCAGCTCCACCGGCTGACCGGGATTATGACGGGTCCATAGAACCAGCGTTGGGCACTGGATATCGCGCATCAGTTCCGGGTTAACCCAGCGCTGGCACCAGGCATCGTCAACCACGCCTCCCAGCACACTCATGGCGATCTTGCCCATGATCGGTGCCATGCCTTCCTGAGCATAAACCTGGTAACGCACATCGACCAGTTCATCGGTAATCGATTTTTCCGGTTCGGCCATCAGCCAGCCAAGCCGGGCGCGAACGGCGTCTTTGGTCAGTTGCCCGGCAGCCTTGCGGGAGCGTTCCAGCGCGTCGCTTAGTTCGGCGCGACCTTTGGCATTCGGTGGCATCAGGATGCCCGTGTTCTGCACCAGTTTGATGACTTTTTCAGGGTATTTAATGGCCGTCCAGGAGGAAACCATGGCACCCAGGGATTCGCCGCTCAGGTAGACCGGTTCGCCACCAATGGCGTCGATGAACTTCACCAGATGGTCGACAAAATCGTCGATGGTGTAGTCGCAATCTGGGCGGTCGGTGTAGCCGTGACCCAGCATGTCGATGGAGTAGACGTGGAAGTGTTCCGCGTGTGCAGCGATATTACGCATGTAGGCTTCGGCGTGGCCGCCGGTGCCGTGTAGAAAAATCAGCGCCGGGCCTGAGCCGGCCTCAATCACCCGCGTGCGAATGCCGTCGGCGTCGACATAGGTCTGGCGGTAGTCCACCCCCATTAAATCAACCCAGATACTGCTCATATAACCTCCTCTCCGTGATTGAACGGCTAGACGTTGAAGCGAAAGTGCACCACGTCACCGTCCACAAAGACGTACTCCTTGCCTTCCTGGCGCCATTTACCTGCTTCTTTCGCGCCCGCTTCCCCTTTATATTCAATGAAGTCTTCGTAGGCAATGACTTCTGCCTTGATGAAGCCCCGTTCAAAGTCCGTGTGGATGACAGCGGCGGCCTGCGGTGCCTTGCTGCCGGTGGTGATAGTCCAGGCGCGGACTTCTTTTTCGCCGGCGGTGAAATAGGTCTGCAGGCCCAGCAGTTCGTAGCCGGCACGGATTACCCGGTTCAGGCCCGGTTCATCAAGATTCATCTCGCCCAGAAATTCAGCTTTTTCGTCATCGTCAAGCTCAACAATTTCGCTCTCGATAGCGGCGCTGACCGCGACCAGTGGCGCCTTCTCTGCAGCGGCTATCGCGGCGATCTGATCGAGCAGGGGATTGTCGTTAAAACCATCCTCGGCCACGTTGGCAATGTACATCACCGGTTTAATTGTCAGCAGATGCAGTTCGTGAAGGGAGCCAGTTTCTTCTTCGTCCAGATCCAGCGTGCGTGCAGGCAAAGCCTGATCAAGATGGGCTTTTAAACGCTCGAGCAGTTTTTCCCGCGCAATGGCGGCTTTGTCGCCGGTTCTGACCAGCTTGGTGGTCTGGTGGAGGTTTCGCTCGACCGCTTCCATGTCGGCCAGGGCCAGTTCGGTGTTGATGACCTCGATGTCGGCTGCTGGATCGACCTTGTTGGCGACGTGGGTAATGTCGTCGTCCTCGAAGCAGCGGACCACGTGAGCGATAGCCTGAGTTTCGCGGATGTTCGCCAGAAACTGATTACCCAGCCCTTCGCCTTTGGAAGCTCCGGCCACCAGTCCGGCAATATCGACAAATTCCATGACGGCGGGAATGGTCTTTTGTGGGACGGCGATTTCGGTGATCGCCTGCAGGCGGGGATCGGGTACTTCGACGATGCCAACATTGGGCTCGATGGTGCAAAAAGGGTAATTAGCTGCCTCGATACCCGACTGGGTGAGGGCGTTAAAAAGGGTCGATTTACCGACATTGGGCAGGCCAACGATGCCGCATTTAAAACCCATAGAAAGAACCTCTCTACTCGTTAATTTTGGGCTGGATCACTGTGCAGGTCATTCATGACCCGTTGAAACTCACCCGCCAGAAGTTGATCCAGATGCCCGACGGCCCGGTCGATAGCGTGGCTAATCGTGATCAGGTCTGTGGCTGTTGGTTTGCCAAGCACGTAGTTCAGAACCTGCGCTCCGGAGCCTGGGTGGCCGATGCCGATTCGCAGTCGGTGAAAACCGGGACTGCCGAGCTTGCTGATTAAATCCCGTAGACCGTTATGACCACCATGGCCACCGCCACTTTTCAGCCGCACGGTTCCAGGAGGGAGGTCCAGTTCGTCGTGGGCGATGAGAATCTCGTTAGCCGGTATTTTGTAGTAGCTGGCAATCGCAGCAACGGCATCGCCGCTCAAATTCATAAAGGTGGTCGGTTTAATCAGCCAGCAATCGGTGTCCGGCAGGGTACAGACGAGTCCCTTGAAGGATTTTTTTTCCTGCCAGTTCGCCTGCTTAATGGCGGCGACCTGGTCCGCAAAAAGAAACCCGGCATTATGCCGGGTTCCCTGGTACTTGCTGCCCGGGTTACCGAGCCCTGCAATCAGACGAATCATCGACGGGCAATTTAGTCGTCGCTGGCGTCGTCGTCGCTGCTTTCACCGGCTTCTTCATCCGGGGTTTCAACTTCGTCAACCGGATCGACCACTGCACGCGGTTTGTGGATTGAGACCATCGCTTGATCATGATCCTCATCGAGGTGGAGGATGGTGACACCGGCGGGCAGTTTGATATCCGACAGGTGCAGGCTCTGATCGATTTCCAGTTCGCCAATATCAACTTCAATGTATTCGGGCAGGTCGGCGGGCATACATTCGATTTCTACTTCGGAAATCAGATGGGACACCAGGCCGCCCTGTAGTTTTACCCCGGTGGCGGTCTCTTCGTTGATAAAGTGCAACGGTACGCTCGTTTGTAGCGCGTGATCCATGGCGATGCGCAGAAAATCGAGGTGCAACACCCGTCGTTTGTAAGGGTGGTACTGGATGTCACGCATGATCACGTTGTCGCTCTTGCCGCCAACATTCAATGTGAGAATGTGTGAGTGAAACGCTTCCTGCTGCAATTTGACCCAGATGTCGTTGTGGTCGAGGGTGATGGAAAGCGGGTCTTTGCCTTCACCATAGACAATGGCCGGAACCTTGTCAGCGTGACGCAGGCGGCGGCTCGCACCCTTCCCCTTTGTGTCACGCACTTCGGCGTTGATTTCGAATTTAATGCTCATTAGTAGTTGCTCCATGCCAGTAGTCGGCAATGTCAGTGGTTAGCTAACCTGGTTAATACCTGTGGTGGTTAGCCCGGGCCAGACCGGCATTAAGGGAACCGCGACCAGATCCCAGAATGTCGAATGAAAATCGCCACCAAACTGGCGACGAAAGGCGCGCGATTATATAGGAACTAAAGTCAGAGTTACAGCGGTGGCGGCGCGGGAGTCGTGCCTGCCCGGGTTTAGTCGACGTAGAGGGAGCTAACGGATAGATCACCGTGGATGCGGTGAATGGTTTCGGCGAGTAGTTCAGCAATACTCAACTGGCGGATACGACCACAGGCACTGGCGGTTGGCGACAGCGGAATGGTATCTGTCACCACCAGTTCGTCGAGTACGGACTGGCTGATGTTGTCGATCGCCTTACCGGAAAGGACCGGGTGGGTAATGTAGGCGCTGACCGATTTAGCTCCATTTTCTTTGAGGGCGGACGCCGCATTGCAGAGGGTGCCGGCCGTATCGACGAGGTCATCAATCATAATGCAGTCTCGTCCATTCACCTCGCCGATGATGTTCATTACCTGTGACTGACCCGCCTGGGGGCGCCGTTTGTCAATAATGGCCAGGTCAGCATCGTCGAGGCGCTTGGCCAGTGCCCGGGCGCGTACTACGCCACCGACATCCGGTGATACCACCATCGGGTTATCAAAACCGCGTCGCCAGACATCACCGAGTAGCACCGGCGAGGCGTAAACGTTGTCGATAACAATGTCGTAGAACCCCTGGATCTGCTCGGCGTGCAGGTCCACGGTCAGGGCGCGGTCAGTGCCGACGGATTCGACCAGTTTTGCGACCACTTTTGCCGAAATAGGGCCGCGGGCTGAGCGTAAACGGCGGTCCTGACGGGAATAACCCATGTAGGGCATAACGGCGGTAACCCGTCGGGCCGACGCGCGTTTCATCGCATCAACCATGATCAGCAGTTCCATCAGGTTTTCGTTGGCGGGCCGGCCGGTTGACTGGATGACGAATACATCTCGGCCGCGCACACTATCGTGGATGTCGACCTGCACCTCGCCATCGCTGAAACGGTCGATCGCGGCGCTGCCCAGGGGCTGGTCCAGGTAGCGACAGATAGAATTGGCGAGTTCCTTGCAGCCGTTGCCGGCAAAGATCATTAGGTTGTTATCGGACATCTAAATGTTCCTGGCTGGCAGCGGAGATACAGCGTTCATTGGAAGAATGGCTGGGGTGGCAGGATTCGAACCTGCGCATACGGGGATCAAAACCCCGGGCCTTACCACTTGGCGACACCCCAGTAGTGAGTCGAATTAAAAGATATGTGCTGTTATCAAGCCAGTTTCTATTCAGATTGTCGGGCAATGTGGGTGCGTCATACTGCGCACCAGAAAGTGTTGCCATTCGCCGGGTAACTCGTTTTTCAGTCGTATAGCATCGGTCAGGTTGGTAAATTCACAAAACAGCGCGGCACCTGTTCCAGACAACCGGACTTCGGCGCGCTCCCGTAACCATTCATAAACCTCTTTGACCGCTGGGAACTGCTGCAACACAACGGCTAAACAGTCGTTACCGGCAGGCGCTGTCTCACCTGCCAGATAGGCGCGAATTGTGATCGCCGGACTGTTGCGTGTCAATTGTTCCGCGCCGAATATTTCTGCGGTGGATACGTGACAGTCAGGGATCACGATCAGGTACCAGCGCTCGGGTATTTGAATGGGTGTTATTTTTTCACCGACCCCTTCGGCCCAGGCGCTGTGACCAACGATAAACACCGGCACATCGGCACCGAGTGTTAGCCCAAGCTGAGCTAGCTGGTCGCGTGACAGTTTCAGGTTCCAGAGCTGATTGAGGGCAATGAGGGTGGTGGCCGCGTCGCTGCTGCCGCCGCCCAGTCCAGCGCCAGCCGGAATCCGTTTGTGACGCTCAATGGTGACACCCTGAGTCGTCTCACAGTAGGGCTGCAATAACCGGGCAGCCCGGATACTCAGGTCTGCTTCCGGGGCCCAGTCACCAGGCGGGTTCAGCAGGGTGATTTCGGTGTCATCCCGATCGTGGAAAATTAGCTCATCGGACAGGTCTACGAACTGAAACACGGTTTGTAACTGGTGGTAACCGTCGTCACGACGACCGGTGATGTGTAGAAAGAGATTGAGCTTCGCGGGGGCCAGCCAGGTGGGCTGCGGCGTTTCTGTTGAATGTGGGGTCAT
Organism: uncultured Gammaproteobacteria bacterium; assembly: GCA_913060775.1. Classification (GTDB taxonomy): domain Bacteria; phylum Pseudomonadota; class Gammaproteobacteria; order Immundisolibacterales; family Immundisolibacteraceae; genus QNFC01. The sequence goes on from CAJXVN010000103.1 coordinate 7,193, forward strand.
CAATTCTCAGTTAATTGCCAGTGGGAAATCACCAGGCGAATTTGGGTTAAATCGTCGTGAAGCGTGATTTTGCGAGGGAGTTCGATGCCGTTTTCGAGCTGGTAGTCCGGGTATTCAATGGTCCATCCCGCCTGGGCAATTTCGGTGATCCGCCCTGGCGGTTGATCGCGTTTGATTTGTGCCGCCAGTCCAGGGCTGGTATGGCCGGTGATCCAGTTCGGCAAGTGGTCAAGTGGCAGATGAAGACGGGTCGCAGAATATAACAGGGTGGGCAGGTCCGATCCGGTCAGTGTCGGTTGTCCTGCGATATCCAGCTGCGCGGTTTGGCTAGCCGCAGAGCGTTGGCTGGTGGCCCGAAATCGAGTACGGCCAATCGGGTCACGCAGGGTTAACTGATCGCCCGAGGCTCGGTGCTGCCATCGCAGGCTCCCGCTCCAGGACTCATCGCCGTGGGTGACACTGACTCTGGCGCGCAGCGACCATTGCTGCAGCGGTTGCGCTGGACGATAAGTTGCGTCATCAGCCGTTGGTAACCGGGTGGTGGTGCACCCTGCCGCCAGTAGAAAACCAGTAATCAGTAGCCGAGCGGCAGTGCGGCCGAACATTACCTGCTTTCTGATAGAGAATTGAGGTTGTTTAGCGCTTTTAAGATTTCCGCATTATCGGGAATTTTAGCGAGTCCTTCCTGCAGTAGTTCCTTTGCATCCTGTTGGGCACCGGTCGCGAGCAACACGGTTGCAAGGTGGGCATAGACCTCGCCATCGGGCATGGCGGCCAGTGCTTTGCGCAGGTATGGCAACGCTTTTTCGAAGTTGCCAAGACGGTATTCGACCCAGCCCATGCTATCGAGTATGTAAGGATTTTCCGGTTCGAGGGTTATTGCTCTGGTGAGTAACGCATGGGCTTCTGGTAACCGCAGATTGCGGTCAGCCAGACTATAGCCAAGTGCATTCAGCGCATGGGTGTTGTCCGGATGAATGACGAGGATGGCGCGGATATCGTCTTCCATGGCGTCGAAATTCTGCGACCTTTCATAAGCACTGCTGCGGCTAAACAGCAGGTCGACATTGTCGGGGGTTATTGCCAGGGCTTTGGTGGCCACGGAGATCGCCTCTTCGTACCGCCCTGCGTGGATAAGGATGTCGCTCCGCGTTACTGCCAGCTGAGATTTTTCGTTATCGCGGTTTGTTTCTGTCTGATCCAGCAGTTCCAGTGCCTGGTCCAGGTCGCCCTGGTGAGCAATGAGGTAGGCCATGCGCGCGGCGGCATCAACCCGATACTCCTTGTCGGTGATAGAGCTGTACCATTTCAGGGCCTGTTGAGGCTCGCCCAGACGTTCGGCCAGTTTGCCCAGGTAATAGTGAACGCGGTTTTCCTGAAAACCTTTGGCTTCGAGCGCCAGCAGGTGGGTTCTCGCGGCTTCGAGCTCACCCAGCTGCATGTTTAGCAGGCCCAGGGCAAACAGCGCTTCCGCATTGTCAGGGTCCGCCTGATGAATGCGGTCAAACTCGTCTCGGGCAGCGTCCGGCTGGTTAGCATCAATTAACATTCGCGCCAGTGAATGCTGGGCCTGTTTCTGTTCCGGGTGGTCGGCGATATAACCTCTCAGCAACGCGATGCCGCGGTCAGGGTCGTCGTTTAATGCCAGCACCTGCGCATGGAGCATCGTTGCTTCACCCCATTCTGGACGCAGGTTAACCGCTGTCTGGCTATATCCCTCAGCCTTTGAATAGTCGTTGAAGCGCACCGCCATCACCGCCGCTGCGAACTGCGCTTCGCCATCCTCCGGACGGGCATCGGCGATTTCTTCTAACACGGTGAGCATCGCCCGCTGATCTTCTTTGGTGGCAAAAAATCGGGCGAGCGACAGGTACTGTTTACTACTCTTCAGGTCGCGTAGTTGCAGCAGGGCTAGCAAATGTTCGCGTGCTGCACTGCGGTTATTCTGCTGCATGTAGACGGTCGCCAGTACCTGGCGTGGTTCCACCCGTTCTGGGTCCAGAGAGAGCCAGATGTTGGCCGCTCGTTCGGCCAGCGCGAAATCCCGAGAGAAGATCGCAATCTGAGTAGCGCGCTGTGCCAGCGCAATGTCGGGATGCTGCTCCACAGCTGCGATATAATGATCGGCTGCAATCCCTGGCAGGTTCCTGCTACCGGCGATTTCTGCCACCAGCAGGTTGTAAATTAAGCCTGCTTCAGTGTTCTCGGTGTTTGGTTGCGGTGAAAATTTGACCTGCCTGGAGGCTGGTGTCGTTGCTGAATCAGCCAGGTTTATATTCAGGTTTGTATCAGAATCATCGTCTGCGGTAGTGGCGCAGCCGGAAACAGTTAACAGGACCATCAGGAGTAGTGGTCTAAAAAATTGGATCATAACCGTCTGTCTCTTATACACATCTCCGAGCCCACGAGACCTCTCTACATCTCGTA
>CAJXVN010000104.1 GCA_913060775.1 uncultured Gammaproteobacteria bacterium
AGATGTAGAGAGGTCTCGTGGGCTCGGAGATGTGTATAAGAGACAGATTCATAATGGCTGCGATGTCTGGATGGTTAAAAATTTTTAGGATGGTGCATCCCGGAGGCTAGCCGAGGCCATGACAAGCTTTTTACCCCTGTTATTAATCGCAATTTTTGTCTTGCTCGGTTGCTGGCATCTTTACTGGGCGATGGGCGGCGCGGTGATGCGGACCGCCACAATACCCACATTGAACGGTAAACCCACCATCGATCCGCCACCCTGGCTGGTCACTCTAGTGGGGTTGCTGTTGTTAAGCATGGCCGGGTTGGTGGCGGCCACTGCGGGACTGGTCAGCGTGCCGATTTCCGCCGGCACGCTTGCCGGGCTCTGTTATGGTCTGGCGATGGTGTTTTTAATCCGGGCAATTGGTGACTTTAACCTGGTCGGCTTTTTTAAACGGGTTCGCGATAGTCGCTTTTCACGGTGGGATACGTTTGCCTACTCACCGCTCTGTCTTGCCCTGTCGGTCGGGCTGTTTTTAACCCCGCGGGTAGCGGCGGCGTAATCGGCAGCTCTGAACTCAATCAGGGGCTAAAGTGGTGGTCGGGTAGGCGCCGGTTTTTACGCGGCGGCCGGGGCGTCACGGCGACCAAAATTAACTTGAAGGGTGCCTAGAATACTTAATAGTGGCACCAAACTTAGCAGGATGAAAAAGTAGCCCCAGGCTAGCTCTACCCCCACCAGGTAACCGGCCACCACGGGGCCGGTAACGGCACCGAGTCTGCCAAACACCGAACACCAGCCGATACCGGTGGCGCGTCTGTCGGAGGGATAAAATCGCGCGGCGAGCATGAACAGGCCAACCCCGGCCCCGTTGATGAAAAAGCCGACCAGGAAGATGGCAACCATGATTTGAGTGGTGTTACCCAGGGCGGGGCCCATCATCGCCATGGTTAACGTACTGAGCAGAAAAAACCCGAGAATCATCGGACGCAGGTTCGCCTGGGTGGTGAGCGCCCCCAGTACCAGCGAGCCGATGGCTCCGCCAATGCTCAAGGTCGTACCCGCGACAATGGCCTGATTGTTGGCGAAACCGTTGGCCGTGAGAATGGTGGGGATCCACTGCATCAAGGTGTAGAGGCAATAAAAATAGCTAAAAAAAGCGAGCCACATAAACAAGGTGGAGGCGCGAATCGCGGGGTCTAATACCAGCAGCACCGAGAGCTTGCGGGTGACCTGGGGTGCGACCGGCATTTGCTCGATTTGCCGTTGATCCAGGCCAGGATTTACCCGCTGCAAAATGGACACGAGTTGTTGACGCACCTCAGGTTGCTCAGAGCGTGCCAGAAAGTGAATCGATTCCGGCAGCAGGAGCCAGATCGGAATCATGAACAGCAACGATGCGGTGCCACCGATGATAAAAATCGATTGCCAGCCAAAGCTCTCGATGAGCAGTGCAGAGGCGGCCCCACCGGCGATGGCGCCAACCATAAATCCGTTGGTTACTACGCTGATAAACAGGTTGCGCAGCCGATTGGTGCTGTATTCGGCGGTGATGGTTTCCAGGCAGGGGGTAGCGCCGCCCATGCCCAGCCCAATGCCGATACGCAGGATTAATAATTGGGTGTAGTTTTGAGCAAACCCGCTCAGCAGGGTGCTAATACCCATGATGGCCATGCAGAGCAAAATGGTCGGTTTGCGGCCAATGCGGTCACCCAAAGGGGATAACAGCAGGGCACCCAGGGCCAGTCCCACCGGGCCAACACCAAAGAGAATACCCAGGGCTTCGGGACTCATGCTCCATTCTTTGGCAATCACCGGTGCAGCAAAAGCAATCGCCAGCAGATCAAACCCTTCGAGCGCGGTTACAAAAGTGCAGAGCAGGAGTACGGATATCTGGAGGTGGCCGAGTTTGGCATCGTCCATAATCTGATCAAGATCAGGGGTCGCAGAAGAAGATTGCATGGAATTCTCGATGGTGGCGGAACCGGAATCCGGCAGGGCGCTAAATGGGGGTGGTTAGGCAGGTGATCAGCCGCCTATCCTATCAAGCAATAGTCGGTAACATAGGGCGTTCTCCGCGTCCCGTCAGGTTGCTGCGCGGTTTAACTCCTTTATCAACTCCCAATTCTCAGGATTATCCATGTCGCTTAATGCTTTCCTTGAACGTTTGAACACTGCTCCCGATACCGTCACTTTTGAAGAGACCATGGCAGTGATCGACGAGGCGTATCACTATCAGGATACTCGTTTCACCAATGGCGAAATGGAACTCCGCCCGGGGCAGAGCAGTGGTTCCTGCAAAATTTTTGCGTTTGGTCAGCTTAACGGACTGAGTGAGCAACAGACGCTGCATTGCTTTGGCGACTACTACCGGGTAGATGTGCTCGGCCATCCCGACGGTGATGGTCATCAAAACATCCGCAGTTTTATGCAGCACGGCTGGTCTGGTATTAGTTTTCAGGGCGAAGCCTTAGTCCCAAAATAGCGGGTCAGTTCCGACCGTATCAACCTGAATCGCGCTGATGAGCAGCCAGCGTTTTTCTCTGGATGTCTAACTACGCTATTGCTCTTTGCAAAAATGCAAAGAAATATTCATAAATATTTAATATTCTTTCTCTAAAGAACAGGCTAAACTTGTCGCCAACTTAACCACAGGGTCGTGATCCGGCCCTGTCTAGTCCCGGGTAGGACTGGTATCAGGTGGTTGCCAAACCGGCAATTTCTGGTGGGTTAATTAGCCGAGTTGGTTTACCCGCCGACTCTTTTAGGAAGGATAGTGAAATGGATTTAAGCGTACTTGCACTGATTAACATTGCAATTCTGGTGGTCTCGGCTGCGGGGTTTATCGCAACCAACCTGATCAATCAGGATTGAACCGTATAGCTGAGTTGACCCTTTCTGGGTTCAACCAGTAACTACCCGGCAAAGTAGCGACTCTCTCCCCCCTCTGTGCTGCTTTGCCGGTTCCTCCAGAGTCCCCATAACTCGGTTTTATGGGGATTTTTTTTGGTCCAGAATTTTTTGAATGTTAACGGCTAGTCGTTTGCCCCTGGCCCGGTGGTGTTGGCCCCTGATACAGGCGTTCGAACGGCTCGTTTTGCGTTAACAGCGAGTTGTTATCGGTCGATAACTGCTCCAGATCCTCAATGGTGCTATCGAGTTTGCGGTTCAGGTGCTTCATCTGTTTGTCTGTCAGCTGACTGAACAGGTCGTACACCAGCAGGATGGACGCCTGTTTGTTGTGTTCGATAGCTGCTCGATATTCATCGCTCCATAACTGGTCGGGATTAATGATCAGGTCGGCGAGCGAGGCAGGCGCGTCTGTTAAAGGCTGCTGGCTGCTGACCGGCTGGTGGCGGTTATCAAAATAGTGTTCAAGCACCTCCTGCCAACGAATTCGTTGAGCGAGCATCTGGCCGGCGATGGGTGCTAGCTGGCTATTCCATTCGTGGATGCGATTGCGTTGAGACCGGTTAAGTCGCCCGGTCCAGTCTTCAATTCGCTCACTAGTGTCCGCGATTCGTCGTTTAGCCCGTTTAGCGGCTGTCGGCGTGACATACTTTTTCGCCCATTTCCGGTTCTTGCTGGCCAGGGAATCCAGCAGTTCCAGGGATTGTTCATCATCCAGCTGGGTGGCGAAATAGGTCAGGTCGGGAGCGAGTTGTTCGGCAGTGCTTCGAAAAAACCGCTCAACCTGATCAGAGGAAGCGACGACATGGTCCATTTGCAGGTCGGTATTAACGGCGACCTTGAAAGTTTTAAGTAGCTCTGAGTAACGGCGCAGCTGGGTCTGGCGGTGCCAGTCCAGGTGGCCATTCCAGCGCTGTTTGAATTCTGCTTTTTGCGGCGAGTTTAGCGAGACATAACCGTTGACATACCAGCGTCCGAGCCAGTCAAGCTGGTTGTAGGTGAACTGCAGTCCGCAGCCGGCCAACAGGCTACAGATCAGCACCAATGGTCCTGTTTTTTTCATCACTCCTCCACCGGTAAAGACCGGGGCGATGAACGAATTTGAGGCCTGCGCCGGCAAAGTAGCGCAGTCGCTCCACCATGAGCTAATCAGATTCGATACCTCGCCATTATGCACCTTTCCGGGACGCGCACCACTCGACCGGATGAGTCGATAAATAGCGGGTTTGAGGTTGAACGGGCGTGGGTCGAGAAACCAGGAAAGGTAAAGCACTCATCATCATGGGCTGTCTGGAAAAGCTTTGGCTTGGTAAGGTTGATGATTAAACGGCTATCGCAATGGAGAAGGGGGAGAGGGAATGCGGTTTAAACAGGTAGTGATGGTGCTGGTGGGGATGAGCTGGCTGGGTTCGGCCTGGTCGCTAACGATTTCTGGTCAGGTGACCGACCCTCAGAAAAAGCCGGTAGCGGGGGTCATGGTTACCCTGCAAAACCCCGAAAGCGGGGCTAATAAAGAGGCGGCGACCATCACCGTGTTCACCGACGCTGCGGGTCGTTACCAGCTGCAGACCGCCGAATGGGTGTTTGCGGACGATGTGCAGCTGGTGGCCAGAAAGATAGGTTACGGGTTGGCCAGTTCCAGTCGCCCGCAGCAGGACAGTGCTGAGTTGCAGCAAAATTTTGTCCTTAAACCCATCGACAACATTGCTGGCCAGGTGCCGGCCAGTGCCTGGCTCCATCAGTTTCCACTCACGGATCGGGGCGCCCGGTTTGTGCCCGGACAGTGCGCCGGCTGTCATCAGTTTCCCAGTGATCAAATTAAGGCGTTCGCCGCGCCGCTAGCGACGCTCACCGAGCCAGAGCGCAAGCAGGAGTGGCTCACGGTGACCAGTGATGAGAGCGAACGGGTGCTGGAGAAGGTCTGGCGCGGTTCGATTCAGTACATGCGCTCAATGGCCTTTCATTTTTCCGCCGATACCCCGGTGCGGTGGGGGCTCGACCCCAGTAGCGAACAGTTCAAGGCGCTGCTCACCGCCGAATACAGCCTGTTTAGCGATTATGAAGAAGATATCGCTGCGACGGCGCTGGCTAAATTTATGCAACTGGATTTCACCACCATGCCCCGCGATGCTTATCCGGCTGCTGCCAATCCGCTGGTGCCGGATGCGGGTCTGACCATCCGGGAATATGACCTGCGCAGCGATGGATGGACCCGCGAGGTGGCGTTAACTCCGGAATCCGATTACGTCTGGCTGGTGGAAGATAACGCGGATCGAATCGGCCGACTTAACCCCAGAACCGGCCGGGTGAAGTGGATACCCGTGCCAACCACCGGTGATCAGCCCCAGGGACCGCACACCATTAACGTCGATCGAGACGGTTTTCTCTGGATAACGCTGGAGGAAAGTTATGCCCTGGCTCGCCTCGACCCCCGAACAGAAGAGTGGAAAATCTATCCCGGATTTGGCGAATTCTCCATCGCCCACGACACCTGTCTCGATGACGAACGTTACGTCGTCACCGATATTCAGGGTCATCTCTGGCTTACCCTGATCGGTCAGAATCAGATGGCCGAACTTGATCCCGACAGTGGCAAAATCTGGTTCTACGACATGCCGCACCAGCAAGGGGAGACCTCCTTTCACGCCGCGCTCTACGGCTGCGTGGTCAGCGCCGACCTGAAAAAAATCTGGTTCACCCAGCTCAACGGCATCATTGGCTCCATTGATGTTCAGAGTAAGCAGATTGAGACCGCCTCCACCTTCGAGGTGGGTCAGATTCCCCACCGTTTTGCCATCGATGATCAGGACGTCATCTGGGTTGCCCTGTCCGGCGACGGCGAGTTGCTGGCCTACGACACTATCGCAAACAAACTGGTTGGCCGCTATCGCCTGCCCGATGCCAATTCATCCCCCTACAGCACCACCTGGGATTCCCTGCGCAAGGTGGTCTGGGTGTCTGGTTCCAACTCAGACGTGATTTACCGCTTTAACCCGGCAAACCAGCAGTTTCACTCCATTCCCATGCCGCGCAAACGGGCGTTTCTGCGGATGATCGACGTTGATCGAAAAACCGGCGACCTCTGGACCACCTACGCTCATCTGCCGGTGGGGGCCGGGCCCAACTATGCGGTACAGGTCCAATTTAGCGATGGGGTTTATCCCCAGTCGACGGGTGCGGTCGAATGAGCAGGTGCTCGCTAATAGTCGCTGTAATGGCCGCTCTGGTCGCCGTCCAGCCGTTAATGGCAGAGGAAAAGTGGTGGCCGTCCCGATGGGGGCCAGACGATGAGGCCGGCAACACCAACTACATGACCCCCGCCAAAACCCTGGCCGCCACCGCATTAATTAAGCAGGGCATCGTGGTCAAACTGGGTCATGACTACCACGCAGAGATGCCGATCCCCGTGGGCCGGGTATTTGCCCTGCGTATACCCGGTGCGCCCAGCAGTCAGGTGCTAGGCAGCAATCAGGTGGTTTATAACGACGAATACCTCACCGCCGAGATTGGTCAGGTGGGCACGCAGATGGACGGCTTCGGTCACATGGGTCTGGCGCTGGGTGATGCGGCCGATCGCACCAAAATGACCTTCTATAACGGCGTCACCGCCCAGCAGATGATGACACCGCGGGGGCTTATCAAACACGGCGTGGAAAAACTCAAGCCACTCTTCACCCGGGGAATATTGATCGACCTCGAAGGCGGGCTTGGCGATCCCCTGGCCGCCGGATACGAAGTGACTGTGGCGGACATCCTCCAAACCCTCGCCTGGCAGGGAATGTCCGCCGACGATATTCAGCCCGGCGATGCGCTGCTGCTTCACACCGGCTGGGGCAGGCTGTGGATGGTCGATAACCAGCAATACGCCAGCGGCGAACCTGGCCCGGGTCAGGCCGCCGCTAACTGGTTGGCTGCCAGACAACCGGTGCTGGTGGGCATGGACAACTGGTCCATCGATGTCATGCCAAACCCCACGGATCCCAACGTCGCCGTACCTGCGCACATAGAGCTACTGGTCAAAAATGGCATCCTGCTGCATGAAAATCTCAAACTCGCCGAGCTGGCAACGCGTAAACAGTATCGGTTTGCCTACATTTTTACCCCATTGCCGATACGGGGGGCGACCGGCTCGCCGGGGAGTCCGATCGCGGTTTATTAGGTAACCTGCGGTGGAAGGGGTTGTGTCAATGAAAGAGGTGCCCGTTTACTCTGATTTTGTTGTGGTTAGAAGACGGCAGAATGATCAGAGGCATATATTGGCAATCATTGCCAATATATGCCAACCTAGAAGGGTCATTCTTAACTAAGGGAAATTGACCCATGGCAACGATGAATATCTCTCTGCCCGATCCCATGCGCGACTGGGTAGAAGCCCAGATAAAAACCGGGCAATACGCGAATAACAGCGATTATCTGCGCGACCTGATCCGTAAGGACCAACGTAACCGCGAAAAACTAAAAGCCCTCCAGGAGGCCATAACCCAGGGATTTGATAGTGGTAGGGCGGGCGAGCTAGATCTGCAAACCATTAAACAGAAAGCCAGGAAACAGGCGGGACTATTGCCTTAACGTCGCTGCTACCGAGCATGAAAAAAGTCTCACTGCGAGCCTTAGCCGAACAGGACCTGACCAACATCTGGCTTTATTCCTTCCAGACCTGGGGAGAAGCGCAGGCCGATCTCTATTTTGATCAACTCTGCAACGCCATTGAACTGCTTCAAAGCACGCCCTTAATGGGCAGGGAGCGCCCGGAATTTTCACCTCCAGTCCGTATTCATCACCACGCCAGCCATCTTATTATTTATGTAATCGATGAAGGCAATATCGACGTTATTCGAGTGCTCCATGAAAGTATGGACGTTGATTCTCAGATTGAATAACGGTCCTGACGCTCCGCCACCACTGCATTAATGAACGACAATCAGCCATTAACCGACCTGCCCCCCATCGACACTGCCTAGGTTGCCGAATTCATCCAGCGCTGGCAAAACGCCAGTGGCAGTGAGCGGGCCAATTACCGTCTGTATCTTACTGATCTTTGTAGCCTGCTCGGCTTGCCGCAGCCAAAATTGCCGATGGGTTTAAACGCAAACCCCTCAAACAGGTGATGCAGGTACTGGTAGCACTGGAAGCGTTTGCCGGGCGCGCCAACAGGATGATTACTGGTCGTTGGGATAATCAGGGCCAGCTGCGGTGTTAGGCGGCTACGCCTGACTCCGGTCCAGCGTAAAACTAGGCCAGATGATGGCGGTGGCTGGCTGGCGTGGTCAGGGAGTTGTCGGGGCTGTCATCGGCAGACCGCGATAGAGGGTAGTAATCCAGCTTTCCTCGTTAATAAAACCATCGCCCCATCCGTTCCATTCGTCGGTTAACCCGGTAGCGATGGCCTGTTGCAGGGTGGCTCCCGTAGCTCGTTTTTGCCGTGCCCAGTCGGCGGTGCTGGTCAACATGCGGTGATAGGTTTTCAGGTCATCCAGGGTGGACAGGGGTCCATGACCGGGAATGATGGTTACATCGGCGGGGAGTTGATTGAGCAGAGACTCGATGTTGTCGATATAACCCTCGACCGAGCCACCGCTGTCCAGATCGATAAACGGAAAACGGCCGGAGAAGAAGAGGTCGCCCAGGTGCACCACGTTGGAGCCGCTGAAGATCACAATGGCGTCGCCGTCGGTGTGGCCACCGGGGAGGTGACGCAGGCGAATCTCCTCGTTATTGAAATGGACCGAGAGATTCTCATCGAAGGTCACCACCGGCCAGCCCGCCGTTGGTAATGGCTCGATCACACTGCCGCGGCTGGGTCGCTGCTGCACCGTTGATACCCGTGCCCGAACATTGTGGTGGGCGATGATGGCGGGTAATGGAGTGAGTGCCGCATTACCACCGGTGTGATCGCCGTGCCAGTGGGTGTTTAGCAGATAGCGCACCGGACCTGCCTCCAGCGAGGTAATGGCGCTGGCCAGCGCCGCTGACATATCGGCAAAGTCAGAATCCACCAGCAGAACACCGTCAGGCCCGTGGGACACGGCAAGGTTGCCGCCCCGGCCCTGTAGCAGGCTGACGGTATCCGACAGATGGGTGATGTGAAATGAGGGACTGGCCTGGTGATGGCTGGCGGCCTGTACTGCGGGCATCAGTGCGGTTAGTAATACCAGTGCTAACACTAAAATTGATGGCATATCCTTCCCCTGATGCAATTGGCAGTAGATTGAAGGGCTATTTATACGCGATTGAGGAATTGATCGGGCGGCTGACAACCCGATGCATTCGGTTAAACGAGGTTGAGTATCTGTGAACTTTGGAGGTCCTTTAACCGCGGGCGTGGTTTAGTGGTGGTCTACTGCGCATCGATGACTACATCGGCTTCGATTTCCACCAGAATGTCCGGTGAAAATAACCCGGCTACAAACAGCAAGGTAGCGGCTGGCGGGTAATCCTCAAATATTTCCCGGTGGGCGCGACTTACGTCGGCAATGTCCTGCTGACGGACCAGATAGATGCGTGTTCGGACCACGTCGGCCATGTTCGAGCCGGCCTCCTTGAGATAGCCTTCGAGATTATTAAGTGCCTGCAGTGCCTGTTGGTATGCGTCGGTCGGGTGAACGATCTGACCATCCTCGCCGCGGCCGGTCATGCCGGAGGCGAATATTTGGTCGCCGCGGCGTACGACCTGACAGAACGCGAACTGGCGTTCAGCGTCGTCGCCCCTGAATATGCGTTGGG
>CAJXVN010000105.1 GCA_913060775.1 uncultured Gammaproteobacteria bacterium
ATGTAGAGAGGTCTCGTGGGCTCGGAGATGTGTATAAGAGACAGAAATAAAGCTGAATATTGCCTTCAGAAGCCAGGGTCAATACCGATAAGAGACCTGAATAAGACCAAACTCGGCGATGGTCCCGGTAGCGTCGATCATGTTCTCAGGTTGATTCCAGGTTGCAAAGTGAGTTAACGGTCAGTCCGCTGTCCCTGCCAACAGAGAAAGACGACGCACCAGGCGAAGCACACTCTCGGCTGATTTATGCCGTGGGTGCTCCTAATTGCGCGCGACCATCTGCCCACTGGTTTTCGTCCAGTCCCGGGCATACGCTGACAATTTTTACTGACTTTGTAGACTGCCAACAGGCGTTGGCGCGGCGCCCCGTTCCGGGATTGCTGGCGATTGTTGCGGGTGCCGAAATTGATCGCGTTGTGGATTTTGTCTATCAGGTTCGATCAGACCTGGCCTTAGCAACAATGCCGCTACTGATACTGGCGGAAGAGGTTCGGCTGCTTGAAATAATGCCCTTGCTGCACGATGTTGCGGGGCTTGATTTTGCCGCGCCAGCCAGTTCTCCGGAGCTGCTTCAGGCTCGAGTTGCGCGGCTCCTTAATGCACCCAACGTCGGGGTGAGTCGAGACGCCAGTCCGGTAAGGTTGCAGGTTGTCGACAGCGTGGTGAGTCGCCTTATCAACAGTCGGCGTCGATCGGAGCGGCAACTCGATCGTCTGAAGCGACTACTGGACCTGTTTGGTGGCGAGCTATTGATGTTTGAACCCGACGGATTGAAGTTAGTGTATGGCAATCAACGGGCAATCAGAGACGTTGCTGAGCAACGATCCGAGGCTGCCCAGCCGGCGGTGCCTGAACTGGTTTTAACCGATCTGGTCGCTCAACAGGATCAACCTGCGCTGACCACTGGCCTGGGCCGTCTTCGTTTTGGCCGGGAGGACTCGTTAACCATTGATATTCTGGGTTTGAATGAAAAGGAGCCTGGCGGTCAGCTGGCGCGGCTAAGGTATTTGCCGGATCGATCCGGCGATGGTTTATTTGTTTTGCACATTGAAGAACCGCTGACCATTGGCGGTCAGATTGCTCAGCAAGTGTCATCAGTTTCTTACGATACGCTCACCGGCCTGCCCGGCCGGGCTCTGTTTCTTGGCCGGGTGTCCGAGGCGGCGGCCCGCGCTAAAGCCAACAGTGACGCTTTCAGTCTGATGGTGCTGGATATTGACCAGTTCAGGGAGGTCAACGATAGCCTTGGCTATGCGGGTGGTGACGAGTTACTGCGGCTGGTGGCTGAGGCATTGCAGACCGCCGTCGGGCCGGAGGAAACCGTGGCCCGATTGGGTGACGATGATTTTGCCGTGTTGTTCCCGCAATCAGAAAGCCCAGAAACGGTACGTCTGAAAATTGCCAGCATCGCCCGGGTTGTGTGCACGCAGTACGCCGTGCAGGGTCGTCAGGTGGACATCGGTGCAGGCATTGGTGTGGCTCATTATCCGGCGGATGGAAAAGACGGTATCACCCTGGTGAGTCGCGCTGAAGCGGCCTCGCTTCATGCAAAACGGGATGGTCTCGGGGTCGTTGAATATAAGCAGCGACTGGATGTGCTGGGTCACGACCAGTTAGCGCTCAAATCTGACCTTCGCCAGGCGATTATTACCGGTGAACTGTTTCTTCACTATCAACCAAAAGTGAATATTCGAGATCATCGATGTGTTGGGGTGGAAGCGCTAGCACGGTGGGAGCATCCACAGCATGGATTTATTCCGCCCGACCAGTTTATTCTGCTAGCCGAGCGGGCCGGGTTGATAAAAATTCTCACGCGCCGGGTCATTACCGAAGCGCTTGAACAGGCGGCCCGCTGGCATCAGGGCGGTAATCCGCTGCGGGTTGCGGTCAATTTATCTGCTCGGAATCTACATGAGCCGGACCTGGTTGCTTTTGTGAAACGGCAGCTCCAAAGGCATTCCCTGCCGCCGGGGGCGTTGCAGTTTGAGATCACGGAAAGTGACATCATGGCCGATCCCGACACTGCCATTGCGGTAATCGAGGAGTTGCACCGCTTTGGTATTGAATTTGCGGTGGACGACTTCGGGACGGGTTATTCCTCCCTGGCGTACCTCAAAAAGCTACAGGTGAGTGAGCTTAAAATAGATAAAAGCTTTATCAATCAGCTTAATGCCGCTGGTGACGATCTGGTGATCGTCCATTCCACCATCACCATGGCGCATCAACTGGGCATCCGAGTGGTCGCCGAAGGGGTCGAAAACGAGGAGATCTGGGACCTTCTTGATGTGCTTGAGTGTGATATCGCCCAGGGATATGTGATTAGCCGTCCGGCGTCTGCCAGGGATCTGGAAACGCGTTTTAACGTTGGGCTTACCCGCAACCTTGCCGGATTTAGTTGCTAGCCGGGTTGGAAATTCGCCGGCTATTCGGCTATTCGGCTATTCGGCTCCAAGATCCTGGTTAAAAAAATCGCAATAATCCCATAAGGGGCATTTGGCGCAGTTGGGCGCAGCCTCGCCACAGACGGCTTCGCGCATTCTGAAACCACTCGCAAACCGCCACAAATCGATGCTGAGTTCCCACGTCGGGGTGCCGCTGGCGGCGTGCAATGCCTGTATGCTCTGATTAAAGCTCACGTCTTTACGGCCTTTGGGAAGCAATCCCAGGCGCTTTAACAGCCGGCGTGCATCGTCGGTGGCGAAATAATAAGGAATGTCACTGCTGAGCATGAACCACTCGGCGGCACTGCGTCCGACGCAGTTAAACCGGTCGGCGATTTCCCGATGCAATTGATAGAGGTCGACCTCCGGGTAGCTGGCCAGCCAGCCACTAAAACTGCCGTGTTCAGTGCCAATCGCCATTATTTTTCCTGCATTTTCGATAACGGCGGTGAGTTTGCGTCGGTTACGAATTAAATTTTTGTCCTGCACCAGTTCATCAACCGCGTCCAGCGACATCGCGGACACCGTTTTTAAATCGAATTCGGCAAATGCCTGGCGATGGGCCGGCCATTTTTTACGCACTACCTCGCGTGAGAAGCCCGCCGCAAACATGTGATAACAGAGTTCTTCAAACAGCTGATTATCGGTGTCGTGACTCTCGATAATTGCCCAGGTAGAGGGAGCCACCGGGGCATCCGTGTGCAGGGTGCTGTTTTTTTTGCGAATTTTTTCACTAATGTCGGCTAATTGCCGTTCAGTGAGCTGCTGCAGTTTGTCATCAGCGAAGACGGGTTTTTTGTTGTCAGCTTGTTTAACCATCGGGTTTTAAGTGGTCTCCTTATCGGGATCAGGATTTTTAAATAACCGGCGAATCGCGACCACGTTCGGCGACAACCGGATGATAGAATACTCCGTTTTTTTTACGCCATTTGTGGTTTGAGAATGGCTGGTCAATCAACAAGTTAAGGAAATTTGTCCCCCATGTTCGACAAACAGATGCGCATCAGTGATTACGATCCCGAGCTGTGGAGCTCCATTGAAGCTGAAACCGTTCGCCAGGAAGAGCATATTGAACTGATCGCGTCGGAAAACTACACCAGCCCGCGAGTCATGGAAGCACAGGGTACGCTGTTAACCAACAAGTATGCTGAAGGCTACCCAGGCAAACGCTATTACGGCGGCTGTGAGCATGTGGATGTGGCAGAGCAACTGGCCATAGACCGGGTTAAAGCCCTGTTTGGCGCAGATTACGCTAACGTTCAGCCCCATTCCGGTTCGCAGGCCAATTCAGCGGTTTACCTGGCCTTGCTGCAGCCTGGCGACACCATTCTTGGCATGAGCCTGGCCCATGGTGGCCATCTCACCCATGGGTCGAAAGTGAGTTCCTCTGGCAAGTTGTACAACTCGGTTCAATACGGGATCGACGAATCGACCGGCGAGCTCGATTACGCGGCCATCGAAGCACTGGCTATTGAGCACCAGCCGAAGATGGTAGTGGCCGGGTTCAGTGCTTATTCCCGGGTGATGGACTGGCAAAGGTTTCGTGACATCGCCGACAAAGTTGGCGCCTATCTGTTTGTTGATATGGCGCACGTCGCCGGGCTGGTGGCGGCGGGGCTCTACCCTAACCCGGTGGGCATTGCCGATGTGACAACCACCACCACCCATAAAACTCTACGCGGGCCGCGCGGCGGATTAATTCTTGCGAAGGCCAATGCTGAAATCGAAAAAAAGCTGAACTCAGCAGTATTTCCCGGTAGCCAGGGCGGACCACTGATGCACGTTATCGCTGCCAAAGCAGTGGCGTTCAAGGAAGCACTGGAGCCAGATTTCAAGCGCTATCAGCAGGCGGTTGTCAGTAATGCTCAGGCCATGGCAGCGGTGATTATCGACCGTGGGTACAAGGTCGTTTCCGGAGGCACTGATAACCATCTGATGCTGGTTGATTTCATTGCTCAGGGATTGACGGGTAAGGACGTAGAAGCGGCCCTGGGCCGGGCCAATATCACGGTTAATAAAAATTCCGTACCCAACGATCCTCAGTCGCCTTTCGTTACCAGTGGTATCCGTATTGGGTCCCCCGCGATGACGACCCGCGGTTTTGGCGAAACCGAAGCCCGTGATCTGGCCGGCTGGATCTGCGATATCCTCGATTCGCTGGGTGACGAAGAGGTGGAAGCGCGAGTGAAACGCCAGGTATTGGCGCTGTGCAGTGACTTCCCGGTCTATCCGCAGTAATTAATTTCAATGCGCTGTCCGTTTTGTCATGTTGACGATACCCGGGTAATTGATTCGCGGCTGTTTGGCGAGGGCGAGCGAGTTCGGCGTCGTCGTCAGTGCAATGGCTGCAATAGTCGTTTTACAACCTACGAGCAGCCCGAGCTGGCGATGCCACGGTTGATTAAAAGCGATGGCACCCGCGATGAATTTAACGAGGCAAAATTGCGTGCTGGCATTGACCGCGCACTGGAAAAGCGACCCGTTTCGACCGAGCAGAGAGATGAGCTGCTGACTCGACTGGTGCGCCGCCTGCAAGCGTGGGAAGACCGTGAATGTCCCACCGAACAGTTGGGTCAATGGGTGATGGACGAGCTGCGTAAAACCGATGAAGTGGCCTACGTGCGCTTTGCCTCGGTATATCGTCGGTTCGAGGATGTGGATGCCTTCCGCGAAGAGATCGATAAGCTCCTGCATTCGGGTAAAAACCCGGGGTCGGTGATGCAAAAGTGACGGAACTGACCGTGCAGGACCAGCGGTTCATGGAGCGGGCGCTGGTGCTTGCCGAACAGGGACGTTTCACCGCACACCCTAATCCGGTTGTCGGCTGTGTGCTGGCGGTGGCTGATGAGATTGTCGGCGAAGGATTTCATCGACGAAGCGGCGAAAACCACGCCGAAATTAATGCGTTACAGGCTGCTGGCGACCGAGCCCGTGGCGCTACCGCCTATGTCACTCTGGAACCCTGTAATCATCAGGGACGCACGCCGCCCTGCAGTGAGGCATTAATCGCCGCAGGCGTAAGCCGGGTCGTTTACGCGATGGAGGACCCTAACCCACTCGTAGCTGGCGGGGGAATTGCCAGACTGAAAGCGGCCGGGATTGAAACCCATTATCTGGACACGCAGGGCAGTGCGAGCGCCCTGAACCCTGGATTTGTTAGCCGTATGCAAACCGGCCTGCCCTGGGTGAGGGTTAAACTG
The DNA here is from genome assembly GCA_913060775.1 of uncultured Gammaproteobacteria bacterium. Taxonomy (GTDB): domain Bacteria; phylum Pseudomonadota; class Gammaproteobacteria; order Immundisolibacterales; family Immundisolibacteraceae; genus QNFC01. The sequence continues at coordinate 5,642 of CAJXVN010000105.1, forward strand.
GCGAGTAGCCTGGATGGCGGCACCGCACTTGAAAATGGTGATAGTCGCTGGATTACCGGGGAGTCAGCCCGGGCTGACGTGCAGCGGTGGCGGGGGCGTAGTGGCGCTATCGTGACCGGTATTGGCACGCTGCTGGCGGATGATCCACGGTTAACCGTACGACTTGATCAGCCCACCGAAAATCCGCTGAGGGTGGTGCTCGATTCCGCCGACAGAATGCCGATGGATTGTGAATTGTTGCGCCAGCCCGGGCCCGTGTTGCAGTGCGTCGGCCCGGCTGAGAAGGGCGGTGATGATCCGCGATTAATGGTTGAAAAGCTGCCCCTGACTGAGCAGGGCCTGGATCTTAAAGCGCTGCTGGAAATGCTTGCTGCGAGAGATGTAAACGAGGTCTGGGTGGAGGCCGGAAGTCGCCTGGCGAGCAGTTTTTTACGGGCCGGGCTGGTGGATGAATTAATTGTTTATGTGGCCCCGGTATTACTGGGGGAGGGTGCCATGCCCTTGTTACGAATGCCGGCGATCGAGAATATGGAAGGGCGGCACGAATTGAAGCTGGTGGATCTGCAGTGCTTTGACGGCGATGTGCGTTTAACCTATCGGCCTATAAATTAGCGGTTTCTCGGGAATCCAGTTGTTTACCAATCAGGTGGTTTAAAGGATGTTTACAGGAATTATTGGCGAGGTTGGGAAGCTCCTGCGGAACGATCCCCAGGGCGGCGATCGGCGTTTACAGATCGGCGTTAGTGAACTGCCGCTGGCGGCGATGGAATTAGGCGAAAGCGTGGCCGTTAATGGGGTCTGCCTGACGCTGGTAGAAATTAATGGGACCAGCTTTGCGGCGGATGTTTCTATTGAAACCCTCAATTGCACCAGTCTGGGAAACCTGCCGGTGGGTGCGGCGGTCAATCTGGAGCGGGCGCTAACCCTTAATCAACCGCTGGGGGGACACCTGGTGAGTGGCCACGTTGATGGTCTGGGTAAGGTGGCAGCGATGATTCCGGACGGTCGGTCAACCCGATTTGAGTTCGATGCTCCGGTAGAATTGATGCGTTATATCGCTGCAAAAGGCTCAATCACCATTGATGGCACCAGCCTGACCGTAAACAGCCTCTCAGATCACGGGTTTTCGGTTAACATCATTCCGCATACGCTGGAGCGGACTCTAATGGGTGAGTATCAGGTCGGTCGGTCGGTTAATCTGGAAGTGGATCTGATTGCCCGTTACCTGGAAAGATTAATGGCCCCCCAGGCATCTCAAAAGACATCAGGCGTCACCATTAATACCTTGCGCGATAACGGATTGTTATGAGTAACAGTGAACCGAGCCAGTTTAGTCCCATCGAGGAGATTATCGAAGAGATACGCCAGGGGCGTATGGTAATCATGCTCGATGATGAAGACCGTGAGAACGAAGGCGACCTGATCATGGCAGGCAGCGTCGTCACTCCGGATGCGATTAATTTTATGGCTCGGCATGGCCGTGGACTTATCTGCCTGACGTTGAGCCCCGACCGTTGTGAGCAACTGCAGTTGCCATTAATGGTGGCCGACAACAACGATAAAAATTCCACCAACTTTACGGTGTCCATCGAAGCAGCTGAAGGGGTGACCACGGGTATATCGGCAGCGGATCGAGCGATCACGGTACAGGCAGCCGTAAAGGCGGATGCAAGCCCCGGGGATATTGTGCAGCCTGGCCACATTTTTCCACTGAAAGCGCAGCCCGGAGGGGTCCTCGCTCGAGCCGGGCATACCGAAGCTGGTTGTGACCTGGCGCGGCTGGCTGGCTTTGAACCGGCGGCGGTCATTGTCGAGATTCTTAATGAAGACGGCACCATGGCCCGGTATCCCGACCTGGTGCCTTATGCACGGGAACACGGCCTGAAAATGGGCACTATCGCGGATCTAATCACCTACCGGATTCAGCAGGAAAAATCGGTCGAACAGTGCGCCGAAACGCCGTTTAAGACCCGCCATGGCGAATTTATTTTGCGCGCTTACCACGACCCGGTTGACGATGCCGTACACATGGCCCTGATCAAGGGGGATATCCGGCGGGACGAGCCGACTCTGGTCAGGGTACATGTCATTAGTGCGCTCGAGGACATGATTGGTGAGCGCAAACCCGGCCATTGGTCCATCGATGCAGCACTGGCCAAAATCGCCGAAGCCGGCAACGGTGCGCTGGTGATTTTGAACCCCTATGAAGAGGGTCAGGAGCTGGCCAGAGAGGTGCGCCAGTACAAAATGAATCAGATGGGTGTGCCCAGCCCCGATGCCGGCAACGAAAATCCGGAATTACGCCGTTATGGAATTGGCGCTCAAATCATGAATGATCTGGGTATCGGTAAAATGCTCATCATGGGCGCGCCGCGCCGGCTGCATAGCCTCGGTGGGTATGGATTAGAACTGGTCGACTGGGTACCGCTGGACGATCCGGATAACAAGGGAAAAGAAATGAACAGTATCCAGGAAATGAATGACGAGGTGAGTAATGCAAGGGGTTAATTTTTTAGAGGGCGATTTGCGTGTCCAGGGCCATCGTTTTGGCATTGTGGTCAGTCGGTTTAACGATTTTATTACCGAGCGGTTGCAGGGTGCTGCGATTGATACCCTGGTTCGCCACGGCGCTCGGGCAGCCGATATTACCGTGGCAAAAGTTCCCGGTGCGTTTGAAATTCCCATGGCCTGCGATCGGCTGGCGGCCTCTGGCCGGGTTGATGCGGTGCTGGCGCTGGGCTGTGTTATTCGTGGAGCAACGCCCCATTTCGATTACGTCTGCAGTGAGACCAGCAAAGGTATCTCCGCCGTTGGTCAGAAGTCGGGGCTGCCCGTGGCGTTTGGCCTGTTAACGGTCGATACCATCGAGCAGGCCATTGAGCGGGCCGGCACCAAGGCTGGCAATAAAGGGGTGGATGCAGCCCTGACCGCTATTGAAATGGTGAACCTGCTGGCCAAAATTGATGCGTAGAGCAGTGATGCAGCGATCCAGGATGGCCCTGTGAGTGGATCCCGAAGCCTGGCGCGGCGATGCGTATTACAGGCGCTTTATCAATGGCAGATAAGTGGTGATACTCCGGCGGAGGTCGTCCGTCAGTTTGAGGAAGAGCGCGGTTTGGGCCGAGCCGATAAAGAGTATTTTCGGGAGCTATTTAATCAGGTGTGTGGGCGAGTCGATGAGCTCAGCGCCGAATTGGCCCCCTTTATTGACCGACCCTTTGCCGAGCTCGACCCGGTTGAACGGTCCGTGCTCTGGTTCGGTGCGCAGGAGCTGCAACAGCATCTGGAAATTCCGTACCGGGTGGTGATTAACGAGGCGGTCGATCAGGCGCGCCTGTTCGGTGGCGAGGACGGCTATAAATTCGTTAACGCTGTTCTCGACAAGATGGCCGCTGAGACCCGATCGGTAGAAAAAGATTTTTGACGAATTTGTCGTGCGGAAGCTCGGGTTTCAGGAATGTCTGAATTTAGCCTGATAGACCGCTATTTCGCAGCCGCTACGGCGACTCGAGACGATGTAGTGGTCGGCATTGGGGACGATGGCGCCGTGGTGCAGCCGGCGCCCGGGCATCAACTGGTGATGTCCACCGACACGCTGGTCGCCGGCGTCCATTTTCCGCTGGATACGTCGGCCGACGCGATTGGTCATAAATCACTGGCGGTTAATCTGAGTGATCTGGCAGCGATGGGTGCCGCACCCGCTTGGGCGTTGCTGGCATTGACGATGCCAACGGAAGACTCGGAATGGCTGGATGGGTTCGTCGGCGGGTTTACCCGATTGGCGCAGCAGTTCGACCTGGCGTTGATAGGTGGGGACACGACCCGGGGCCCTTTGACCATTACCATTCAGGTGATTGGCATGGTTCCGGCAGGTAAGGCTTTGACCCGGAGCGGTGCAGCACCCGGTGATGGGATTTTCGTCACCCTGTCTCTTATACACATCTCCGAGCCCACGAGACCTCTCTACATCTCG
>CAJXVN010000106.1 GCA_913060775.1 uncultured Gammaproteobacteria bacterium
GCTGGTCACCATCTCCCAGTCGGGTGAGACCGCCGATACTCTTGAAGGGCTCCGTGAGGCGCAGCGTCGAGGCGTTAAATATTCGCTGGCTATCTGTAATGTTCCTGAAAGTTCGCTGGTGCGTGAATCCGAACTGGTGTTAATGACCAGGGCGGGTCCAGAAATCGGTGTTGCGTCCACGAAAGCATTTACCACCCAGCTGACCGCCTTGATGATATTAGTGATTGCTCTGGGCAGACGTCACGGGCTGAGCGCCAGCGATGAACAGGCGCTGGTGAATGAGTTACGTGACCTGCCGGGTGAGATAGAAGAGGTGCTGGCGCTGGACAAGCCAATCGAGGCGCTCGCCAGTGGCTTTCGCGATAAACATCATGCGCTTTTTCTGGGTCGTGGTACCCATTTCCCGATCGCCCAGGAAGGAGCGTTAAAACTAAAAGAGATATCCTACATTCACGCGGAGGCGTATCCTGCAGGAGAGTTAAAGCATGGTCCGCTGGCGCTGGTAGATGAGGAGATGCCCGTCATTGCGGTGGCACCCAATGACCACCTGCTGGAGAAATTAAAATCTAACATTCACGAGGTTCAGGCCCGAGGTGGACGGATGCTAGTTTTTGCCCATCACGATGCCGGTGTTGATGAGACTGACACCCAGGTGATCAAGGTGCCCGGCACCATGCGTCACCTGGCCGCAGTTCTCTACACCATCCCCCTGCAACTGCTGGCTTACCATGTGGCGGTTATCAAGGGTACGGATGTCGACCAACCGCGTAATCTGGCGAAGTCTGTTACGGTCGAATGATCCGATAGCCTGAGGCATAAGCACTCCTAAAGAGAACCAATTTGGTAGAGTTGTTATAAATTCGTTTAATGGTTGATAGTTCTGAGTGAGGTGCAGACGTGTATGTTTGTTTGTGCAGAGGAATTACTGAAAAACAGATTAATCGGCAGATCGCTCTTGGCGTGGATACGCTTGAAAAGCTGCAGAAGCAGTTAGGCGCTGGAGTCGACTGTGGGAACTGCTGTGACTATCTTCAGCAGATGTTAGCGGATGCAGGAATATCGGCGGCTGCGGATGACGTCATCGAATGAATTGAAAAATTTTTGTCCTGACAGTTTTGGAGCAAGCAAATGAAAGGTAATAATGAAGTTATCGATTTCCTTAATAAAGTCCTGAAAATGGAACTTACTGCCATTAATCAGTACTTTCTTCATGCCAAGATGGCTGGCAACTGGGAGTACAACGACTACGCCAGTAAGAGCCGGGAGGAATCGATTGATGAGATGAAGCATGCTGAGACGCTGATTGATCGCGTGTTGATGCTTGATGGCATTCCTAATCTTCAGAATCTCGGTAAGCTTTATATCGGCGAAGATCTACCGGAAATGCTGGATTGTGATCTGCGTCTGGAAATGGAAGCAATTCCCTTGCTGAAAGAGGCGATCATCTGCTGCGAACAGGCCCGCGATTTCGTCAGCCGCGATCTGTTTTCCCACATTCTTGAAGACGAAGAAGCCCACGTCGACTGGATCGAAGCCCAGCTTGAACAGATTGAGCAGATGGGAGTACAAAATTACCTGCAATCGCAGCGCTAAATCCTGCCTGGTTGTTAGTGAAGTCTCACAAGCAGCGTTGTCGCCGCTGCTCGAAGGCGGCTACCCGCTAGCAGACCGTCAGTTGCGGCGGTGCGGGTAATCCGCCGGGCAGCTATTTCTTTTCGACCGCTTCGACAGAGCCCCCGGCCTTTTTCCAGGCGGTGAAGCCACCGCTGATATGGCAGACCGGTTCCAGTCCCATCTCCTGCAATGCCCGGGTTGCCAGAGCGCTACGCCAGCCACTGGCACAATATAGAACGAACTTTTTGCCGCTCGCAAACAGGGGTTTGTGATAGGGGCTATCCGGGTCTACCCAGAATTCAAGCATCCCCCGGGGGGCATGTTTCGCGCCGGGTACGGTTCCTTCGCGTTGTAGTTCGCGGATGTCACGGATATCGATTAACTCCACATCGTCCTGCTGAGCGATTTCTATCGCTGTTTCAGCGGAAATAGTTTCAATGACCGCCTCAGCGTCAGCGACCAGTTCTTTTATGCCTTTTTTCATCATCAGCTTCCTGTGGGTGTGTCAATTAAAGGATGGGCGTTATTCGAGCAGCGCTGCCGCCCAGAATAATAGATTAATAACCATGACGATGAACACGGCTGCAGAGCCCAGGTCCTTGGCACGACCCGACAATGGGTGATATTCACTGCCAATCCGGTCGATTGTTGCTTCAACGGCGGAATTGAGTAACTCACACATTAGCAGCAGTAGCCAGGCCCCTATCAGTGTTGCCAGCTGCCAGTAAGAGTCGCTGACCCCGATTGCGAGGCCAGTGATGACAGGCAGTAGCGCACATTCTATGCGAAAGGACTGTTCAGTGTGGAGGGCAGCCCGCAGACCGCTAAGCGACCAGTGTAGGGCGCGCCATAATCGCGGAATCACAGGAAGGAGTGGCGGTTTAATTGGCTGTTCTGTCATCTGAATATGCCTAGCGGTAACCGTCTGGAACCAGCACCACCTTACCGTGGGTGTTCCTCTGCGCCAGGTCTCGGAGGGCTTGAGGAGCGTCACCGAGAGCGTACCGGGCCGATATCACCGGTTTGATTAAATCTTTCTCAAGCAAGTTAAAAATTCCGTCAATGGTGGGCTGAACTTCTGCCGGTTGATTAATCTGATAACCGCCCCACATCACCCCCATCGCACTGGCGTTTTTCAACAGGAGTCGGTTAGCAGGAATGTTGGCAATGTCGCCACCGGCAAAGCCAACGATTGTCAGCCGCCCGCCCCAGGCGAGGGCCCTCACACTCTGGTTAGTGACCTCGCCACCGACATTATCAACCACCACGTCAACACCTTTGCCACCGGTCAGGTTCTTAATTTGCTCATGCCAGTTATCGTCATAGGCAAACGCTGCCTGGGCGCCCTGCTGTAGACAAAGCTGGCGTTTTTCCTCGCTGCCAGCAGTTACAAAAACAGGGGCCCCCCAATGCCTGGCCAGTTGCAGACAGGCCGAACCGACGCCGCCTGCACCGGCGTGAACCAGCACTGACTCGCCCGGTTGAAGATTCGCCCTCAATTTCAGCGCGCACCAGGCAGTTGGGTAGACCACAGGAATCACCGAACCGGTCACTGCATCAATCGCGTCGGGTAGTTTCAGTAACTGGGTATCGGCAGTGACCACTTGCTCTGCAAAACCACCGTGATCAATCAGACCGCAGACCCGCTCGCCGGCTGAGAATTGGCTATCCGGGCCGGCCTCGATGATCGTACCGGCAATTTCTACCCCGGGCGTGAACGGCAGGTTCGGTTTGACCTGGTATTGTCCACGGATCATTAGCGTATCGAGGAAATTCAGCGCTGCCGATTCAATTTGAATTTTTACCTGATTACCCTGCACCGTGGGCAGTTCTATTTCAGCCCACTCCATTGCATCAGGCTCACACCATTCCCTGACGACCCATCCACGCATTATTCAGGCCTTTATGCTGGTGCCTGGGTTCTGTGCGAACAGTTACCCGGCAGTTGAAAGGTACAGGCACCGGTATGGGGTCGTTCAAACGGGCACCCGAGAAATGACGATTGTACTTGATCGGTTGCCCTCATCGAGGGCCAGTAAAGAAGGCCGGCAAGCGTCAGGCGACGCTGCATTCTTCGAGAAAAGCAGCAAGATGTTCCCGGTCGGTGGTGCTTAATTTGAGGTATTGTATGGCGAGGACGTAACGATCCTGTGCAACCCGGCGCGAGTTGACCAGAAACGCTGTGCCGCCGATAGTGGTCGATTCATCATCGGGTAATACCAGTGAAAAATGCAGTACTCGGCGTTGGCTGGCTGGCTTGTCGTTATCTTTCGTAAGGACCTGTAGCGACGCCCGCTGTTCGCAGCTCACTTCCAGTCCTACCATGGAGATTATGCGGGTGGAGACAACCAGGTTTTCACCCGTCGGCGTGACCAGTTGGGCGGGTAATTGCGCGCGAAAACGGGGGTAACAGCGGGCATCTCGGCGGCCCTCCTGTCGATGGGGTAGGTTGGTGTTTTTCTCTGCCATAATAATGGCCTACGGATGGTTTTTAAAACTAATATTAAGATAAGCTTATAACTGTTTGTATTGTAATTCAAAAAATAATTAGCTCTTCGAGGTTGGCGGCGGCTGTACAGGCAAACTTTAGTCGCCGTGGAAGTGCTCTATTTTGTGATTTGGCAGGGATTGCCGTGTTTCGTTGGGAAGTAACGGGAGGCGTATGAGTAACGAAGTCCAGGTCAGTGATGTTATTGATAATAGCCGCATGGGGACGGTCCACTGGCGAGTGATGCTGTTCTGTACCCTGGTGGTGGTGCTCGATGGCTTTGATGTTCAGGCCATTGCCTTTACTGCGCCGGCAATTGGGGTTGATCTGGGCATACCTGGGCATCAGTTTGGCACCCTGTTCTCTGCTGGCCTGATCGGGATGGCAATTGGCGCACTCCTGGTGGGCCCGATTGGTGACCGGTGGGGGCGAAAGACCGCGATAATCGGCAGTCTGATAGCGTTTGGTTGTTTTACCCTCGCAACTGCCTGGGCGACGACCTATAACGAGCTACTGATGCTCAGGTTGCTAACCGGAGTAGGGCTCGGTGGAGCATTGCCTAACGCAACCGCGTTAATGTCTGAATATTCAAACCGGGCGTGGCGCAATATTGCCATCAGCATTATTTTTCTGGGGATTCCCGTCGGTGGAGTGGTGGGTAGCCTGGTGGCCGGGCTGTTAATGCCAGTCTGGGGCTGGCAATCGGTTTACGTGGTCGGCGGAGTGTTACCGTTGCTGGCAGCAGTATTGTTGGGGCGGATCATGCCTGAATCGATTCGCTATCTGGCCACGTTAAGCGGACGTAATGAACAGATAGCCACGACGCTCAATCGTATCGACCCTGATACGACCTACCACGCGGAACAGGCCTTTCGGGTAGAGCAGGCGCCCAGCGATTCAGGACCGGTCCGCCAGTTGTTTGCTCCCGGCTATGGGCGCGATACCCTGCTGCTATGGGCGGCATTTTTTACCAATCTGATTGTCGTCTATTTTTTAATTGCCTGGACGCCGACACTGTTTGAGAGTCTCAGTGATGAACCCGGTCAGGCGGTTAAGGGTGGGCTGGTGCTCAATTTGGGTGGGGCGATTGGTCCGATATTTCTTGCTGGATTGATTAATCGTTTTGGCAGCAAACGCATGCTGCCAATCATCTTCCTGCTGGGCATGGTTACCATTGTGGCCATGGGTCAGGTTACTCATAGCGCTAACCTGGTGACCGTTGGTATCTTCATGGCAGGATTTTTTACCTTTGGTGCGCAGATTGGTATGAACTCGCTTGCTGCCTCTATTTATCCGACGGCGAGTCGGGCCACCGGTGTTGGCTGGGCGTTGGGAATTGGCCGCTGGGGCTCCATTCTCGGGCCAGTCATTGGCGGGTTGTTAATGGCGCAGGAGTTAGGGATGCCGGTCTATTTCACCGTTTTTGGTTCAATTCTCGCCATTTCTGCGCTGGTGATTGCCCTGGTCGCACGTCATCAGCAAGCGGTTGTGCGGGGGTAATCGGTAATCAGTTGGGTTAATTTGGAGACCAGTCGTTGATCATAGCCATCTCTTCACGAGCCCTGTTTGATCTGGAGGAGAGCCACCGGGTTTTTATTGAGCAGGGTAAAGAGAGTTATTGTGAATACCAGATCGCCAATGAGAATGCGATTCTGGAGCCGGGGATCGCTTTTCAGCTGGTGCGAAAACTCCTGGCGCTTAACCATGACCTGCCGGGTGATCAAAAAGTAGAAGTGATTCTCCTGTCGCGCAACAGCGCGGATACCGGGCTACGGGTGTTCAATTCGATCCAGCACCACGGTATGGATATTACCCGTGCCGCCTTTACCAGCGGTGAGTCGCCTTACCGATATGTGGCCCCGTTTAAAGCAGACCTCTTCCTTTCTGCCGAGGCGAGCGATGTGCGCGCAGCCCTGGACGACGGTTATGCTGCAGCCGCCATTATTCCCTCTCGAGCCATTGGACCCGAGCGGGATCAGCTGCGTATCGCCTTTGATGGTGATGCGGTGCTGTTTTCCGACGAGGCGGAACGAGTGTTCCGAACCGGAGGGCTGGAAGCGTTTAAAGATAGCGAAAGTGGCGCGGCCCACCAGCCGCTTTCCGGCGGACCTTTCAAAAACTTTCTGTCAGCTTTGCAACGGATTCAGGCCGCCTACCCGGATGAGCGTTCGCCGATTCGCACCGCACTGGTGACCGCTCGTGCTGCACCGACTCACGAGCGAGTCATCCGTACCCTGCGGGCCTGGAATATTCGTATCGACGAGGCAATGTTTCTCGGTGGCATGGATAAAGGTGAATTTCTAAAAACCTTCGCGGCCGATATCTATTTTGATGATCAGCAAGGCCATATCAATTCCGCCGCCGAGCATGTCGCTGCTGGCCATGTGCCGCACGGCGTAGCGAATGAGGAATAGGTTTTCCTGGGGATTGTTGCTGTGCGTTGCTAGCTCGGCGGTTCTGGCGCTCCCCGCGCTTCAGCGACTGCCCGAAATTTACCGGACCGAAGACGGTATCCAGTTTCAGGTAGAGGTAGTCGCCGAAGGGTTGCGCGTGCCCTGGGATATGGAGTTTACCGAGGCTGATCAGTTAATTATTACGCAACGGCAGGGTTATTTGCTGCTGCTGGATACCACCGGAGGTTTACGCGAACTGGACCAGTTGCCGCAGGTGCTGGCAAAGGGCGAGTCCGGTTTAATGGGCATGGCGATCCATGCTGCCAGTCGCGACCAACAGTACATCTATCTCTGCTATAGCGTTCAAAAAGGGCTGTTCGGCACCCGCAACAAGCTAACCCGGTCGATGCTAGGTCGATTTGGTCTGCTCCAGGAAAAAGAACTGATGGGTTGGCCCGGTGATCGGTTCCATAACGGCTGTCAGGTGGCAATCGGCCCCGACAGGAAACTGTATGTTTCCACCGGTGATGCCACCGAAGGGAAATTTGCCCAGCGGCAGGATTCACTGCTAGGCAAACTGCTGCGATTAAACCTCGATGGTTCGATTCCTGCCGATAATCCTTGGCCAGGATCACCGGTTTACACCCTGGGCCATCGCAACCCTCAGGGACTGGACTGGCATCCGAGAGACGATCGACTCTACAGCGTCGAACACGGTCCGTCAGGATTCGATGGGCCACGCGGCGGTGACGAGCTTAACCAGATTGAGGCGGGGAATAACTACGGCTGGCCGCTCGCCGGTGATAGCAATACAGAGTCAGGCAGCGTGGCCCCGTTACTGATTTGGGATCAATCCATCGCCCCGGCAGGCATGGTGGTCTATCGCGGCAATCAGTTTCCGCAGTTTAAAAATAATCTGTTCATCACCGCTCTGATTGGCGAAGCGCTGATACGGGTAGTAGTTGATGAACAAGGTGATCCGGTTGCCCGCGAACCCCTGTTAAAGGGAAAGTTTGGGCGTCTGCGGGCGATCACCCAAGGGAGTGATGGTTACCTCTACTTTGCTACCAGTAACCACGATGGCCGGGGTAATCCCGGGGGTCGCGATGACCGTCTGTTGCGGTTAGTTCCGCCCGGTTGAGCGAGCAGCCTCCCAGTTAGCCCGAAAGTTTTTTATCGCTAATAAGCTCATCAAGCTGGGTTTTGAGGATCGGGAGAATTTCGTTGTAGGGATAGGCGCCTAGCGGCGTGCCGCCTTTTTTTAGATTCACAAAACGCGGTGCACACCAGAGTCCCAGATCAGCATCATCGGTCTCACCCGGGCCGTTGACCCGGCACCCCATTACGGCAATGGTGATGTCGTATTGCTGGGCATACTCCGTCATTTCCCGGACCTGTTCGGCGAGGTCGACGAAGGCCTCGTTCTCAACTCGCGAGCAGCTTGGGCAGCTGATGATGTTGAGGCCACCATCCAGCGCGCCGCTACCCAGGCGCTCTCCCCGGGCGATGGCGGTCAGTATGTCGATCCCGGCGGTGACTTCATCGCCCTTGCGGTCATTCGGCAGGGTTAGCGAGACGCGAATGGTGTCGCCAATACCCTGACCAATAAGCGCTTCGAAAGCGATACGGGTTTTAGTGATTCCGCCGGGTGGCATGCCGGCTTCGGTGACCCCCAGATGCAGAGGTATTTTTGGCCGCAGTGCGGCAAAGCGTTGATTTAGCTGAATTACTTTGGCGGGATCAGAATCTTTTAAGGAGACGCAGTAGCGCTTAAAGCCAAGTTCATCGAGCAGGTCGCAGTGGCTCATGGCGCTTTCAATCATTGGCGAGATTGAGTCCTCGGGGTCGAACTGGTCCGCCAGACTCGGATCCACCGAACCGGCATTGACCCCCACCCGAATCGCACAGTCATTGCTACCGGCAATGTCAGCCAGGTAACGCACTTTATCCTGCCAGGGTTTGCGTTTTTCATGGTGGTAGAGATGACCCGGGTTGTAGCGAATTTTCTCTACCAGGGGTGCGACTTTCTCCGCCATGCGGTAGTTTTCCTGCAGGTCGACCGTCAAATTAGCGCTGACCTGCTCACGGATGGAAGTCAGTGCTTTGGCCTCGCTGGTTTTATCCACGGCGAGACGAATTACCTGTGCGCCGGCAGCCTGCAGGTCATTAATCTGGGCGACAGTCGCGTCGATGTCGGTGGTTTTGGTCGCGCACATGCTCTGAACGGCAATGGGGGCCCCGGCGCCGATGGTGATGTTGCCAATTTTCACCGACCGGGTGGGATTGCGCGGTTGGGTGACGACGGGTTCTACTGGTTTGGTCATGGTTGGGAGTTCGCTCGTTGAAAAAAGTGGGTGCCGCCGTTGCAGAGAGTCATCGATGGTTAACCGAGGCTTTCGGCGAGAGTATCAGTCGATAGCTCAATTTGGGCAATCGTTCCTTCCGTCAGGTCGCCGGTGTTCAGGCGGATATAGTTGCTGCTCCAGCCGCGCTGCCGATCTTCTGCCAGCACCGAAAGTGGCTGACCCATTTGCCCGGCAATAAATTCACCCCGTTGAATCTGCCCCCGTTCGCGCAGTTCGGCGGCGCGAGCTTTACGGGTAGTGGTGGGCAGAGAATTGGCCATGCTGGCGGCGCGGGTTCCCTCGCGCTCGGAATAGGGAAATACATGGAGCTTGCTAAAGGCAAGCGAGCGGACCAGGTCCACCGTTTGTTGATGGTGCTCATCAGTCTCACCGGGGAAACCGGCGATTAGATCCGCCGCCAGCGCGGTGTTTGGTCGAACCCGGCGAGACTGTTCAGCGATGTTGACGACTTCGCGGCTGCCGTGACCCCGGTCCATTAGTGCGAGCACCGGGTCGCTGCCACTCTGTACAGA
>CAJXVN010000107.1 GCA_913060775.1 uncultured Gammaproteobacteria bacterium
CCAAAAAGAAAGTGTCCGTTACCAGTCGCAACCTTGAAAAATATCTCGGCGTACCCCGCTACCGTTTTGGCCGGGCCGAAGAAGAAGACCGGATCGGCAATGTCACCGGACTTGCCTGGACGGAGGTGGGTGGCGAATTACTAAGCATCGAGGCTGCCGTATTACCGGGTAAAGGTAATCTGGTACTCACCGGCAAGCTCGGTGACGTCATGCAGGAATCGATTAAGGCCGCGTTAACCGTGGTTCGTAGTCGTGCCGAGGGGCTGGGTATTCAGCCTGACTTTTATCAGAACCATGATTTCCACGTCCATGTTCCCGAAGGGGCCATTCCAAAGGACGGCCCCAGCGCCGGTATCGGAATGTGTACGGCACTGATTTCTGCGCTCACAAAAATCGAAGTATCCGCAACCGTTGCAATGACTGGTGAAATCACCTTGCGCGGCGAAGTGCTACCCATCGGCGGATTGAAAGAAAAACTACTGGCTGCGTTACGCGGTGGCATTGAAACTGTCCTCATTCCCGAACAGAACACCAAGGATTTAACAGAGATACCGGACAACATTAAGGACAATCTCAGGATAGTCCCGGTACGCTGGATCGAAGAGGCGCTGGAACTGGCTTTAACCCGCGTTCCCAAACCCGCGGATTTGGACAACGGCCCCGCTAAGAAGCCCCAATCTGCAGAAAAACCCATCAGAGCCCATTAGTCCGTAATCCCGCCTTGACAGGCGTTTTTCGCCACTGGTATAACGTATCTGCCGCACCGTGCATCTCACCATACTGGTGAATTCACCCGATGCGCTAAAGGCTAATTAACAAATTAAACAATTTAGCTACTTTGCAAAAATTTTCTACTACTTCCAGGGGAACTTATAGTGAACAAATCTGAACTCATCGACCTTATCGCTACCGATGCTGACCTGCCTAAAGCTGCTGCTGCCCGAGCACTAGATTCCGCGATTGACGGTATTACCAAAGCCCTTGGAAATGGCGATGCGGTCACCCTGGTTGGTTTTGGCACCTTTTCTGTTGGTGAGCGTAGTGCTCGCACCGGACGTAACCCGCAGACCGGTGAAACTATTCAAATAAAAGCATCGAAATCTCCTAAATTCAAAGCTGGTAAAGCCCTGAAGGATGCCGTAAACTAGCGCGCCTTCGGGTGCTTAGCTCAGTTGGTAGAGCGTCGCCTTTACACGGCGAATGTCGGGAGTTCGAGCCTCTCAGCACCCACCAGGAAATCCGGAGCGGTAGTTCAGCTGGTTAGAATACCGGCCTGTCACGCCGGGGGTCGCGGGTTCGAGTCCCGTCCGCTCCGCCATTAGTTTTTATGGGTAATGACCTGAGAAGACTGTAGTTAAATGCAGTAACATTCAAGAAAAGATAGGGGTGCACTCTGACGGGTCCACCCCTTTTCTTTGCCCGTTCGATTAATCTTAAATTTCCGCGACGCAATTTTTCGCCGATTCTCTCCTTTTAGGGCACTCTCACGACCTGACCCGCCACCTATATCAGGACTCATTCAAATGCTCGTCGATATTCGCCGTAACATACAGAAAGTGGCTGCCACCGCAATTATTGGCCTTCTGGTGCTTGCTTTTGCCTCCTGGGGTATCGCCGACTACATCACCGGATTCACCCAGGTGAGGGTCGCCAGTGTTAACGGCAAAAACATCACGGATCAGGCCTTTGCCAATGCGCGTCAGCGCCAGGAACAACGGTATCGCAGCCAGCTTGGAGACAACTATCAGGCAGGCATGCTCGACGACCCGCTGATGAAAATGGCCCTGGTGCAGGAGCTGATTGACGGACAATTACGCATTGAAGATGCTCAGGCTAACGGTTATCGCGTCAGCCCCAGTGAACTGACCAGGACCATCACTGAAATTGAGGTTTTTCAGGACGAAAACGGCTTCAATCGCGAGCTATACCAGGACCTGTTACAACGGCAGGGACTATCAATCAGCCGTTTTGAAAAAGACCTTGCCGACTCGTTACTCACTGATCAGGTTCGCCTGGGTCTGAGCGCCACCACGCTAGTAACCGACCAGGAAGTCGAGCACCTCCTTAAATTACAGGGAGAGCAACGGGATATTCGCTTCCTGGTTTTGCCGCGCGAAAGCTTCGCCGCTCAGGTCGACGTCAGCGACGAGGCAATTAACGAATTTTATACTGAACACAGCGACCGTTTTAAAACCAATGAACAGGTACGAATCGAGTACCTCGAACTCATCCTCGATGATTTCGCCGCCCAGGTGACTGTGGATCAGCAGGAAATCGAACGCCTCTATAACGAACAAAAAAATGAATACCTTGTACCCGGCCAGCGACGCGCAAACCATTTGTTAATTTCCGTTACCGATGACGCCGACGATGCCGAGCAGGAGGCCGCGCTCCGCAAAATCTCCGATTTAAAAAATCAGCTCGCCGAAGGCGCTGATTTTGCAGCACTGGCCAAAGAACATTCTGAAGACCTCGGTTCCGCTCGCAAGGGCGGAGACCTTGGACTGTTTGGCCGCGGAATCATGGACCCGGAATTTGAAGCAGCTGCGTTTGAACTCCCGCTAAATGAAGTCAGCGACCCGGTCAGGTCGGCGTTTGGCTACCACCTCATTCAGGTCACAGAAATCGTGCCGGAGACCCTCAAACCCCTGGCAGAGGTGAAGGACGAAATCTCTTTGAGGTACCGACGGGAGCAGGCGGAAGCCGCTTATTTTGATGCGACCGAGGCGCTGCAGGAAACGGTCTATGAGCAGCCGGATTCTCTCCAGCCCGCCGCTGATCAGTTTGGGCTAACCATCAAACAGAGCTCCCTGTTCCCCCGATTTGGTGGGGAGGGTATCACCGCCAATAGTGAGGTTATTGAACAGGCTTTCAGCGAGGACGTACGGCTATCCGGTCAAAATAGTCCGGTGATCAACATCGAAAATAGTCGATCAGTCGTACTTCGTGTCGTTGAACATCAGCCTCCGGCTACCCGTCCATTGGCAGAAGTAAGGGATTCGATCCACGAAATTTTGCTGGAAGAAGCAACCACCGACGCAGTCAAATCACGCGGTGAACAGCTGCTCGAAAAGCTCGCTCAGGGGGAGAACATTGACGAGGAGTTATCCGGCCTGTCAGCGGAATGGCAGCAGCGAGAAGCCGTAACCCGTTCCCAACCGGGGCTACCACCTGCCCTGCTGGCGGAGATTTTTCGTATGCCCGCCGATTCGAACAACCCGGTGTTTCAGGGGCTGTCGCTCGACCAGGGTGACTATGTGCTTTACACAACCACCCGACTGTACGAAGAACCATTAACCGCAACCGCGGAAGAACGCCAGCAGTTGCGACTAAACCTGGAACGACTGAGAGGCGACATCGCCTATATCGGCTATCTGAAGCACTTACGCTCAGAAGCGGATATCGAAATTTTTCCGGAAAACATGCAGTAATTTCCGGATCGGAACGGAACAGCCTGCCAGGCGGATGGTGAGCTTAGTTTGCGGTTAAACCGTGTTACTAAACGCCCGGCAGGCCGTCAGATAGACGATCCCCCATCACATACCGACGATGTTATAGCCCGCATCGACGTAAGTGATCTCGCCGGTGATCCCGGAGGCCAGATCCGAACAGAGAAACGCCGCCGTATTGCCCACTTCTTCGATGGTCACATTGCGGCGCAGCGGGGTATGCTCAGCGTGATAATCAAGCATGCCGCGCAATCCCGCGATGCCGGAGGCTGCCAGGGTCCGAATCGGGCCTGCGGAAATACCGTTAACGCGAACTCCACGCTCACCCATGGACGCGGCCAGGTACCGAATATTGGCTTCAAGACTCGCCTTGGCCAGACCCATCACATTGTAATTTGGCAGGGTTCGTACTGCTCCCAGATAGGTCATCGCCAGTAGCGCTGCGTTCTCAGACAGCATACCCTGCGCCGCCTTGGCGAGGGCGGCAAAACTATAGGCGCTGATATCATGGGCCTGAGCAAACCCCTCACGAGTGACCGCATCAACAAAGGGGCCATCCAGCTCTTCTCGCGGCGCAAAAGCCACGCTATGGACAACCACATCCAGTTGATCCCAGTTCTTCCCTAACTGGTCAAACACGGCGGCAATCTGTTCATCATCCGTCACTTCACACGGCATGGTCAGCGTCGAACCACACTCCTCAGCCATCTTCTCAACGCGATCCCTGAGCTTTTCGTTCTGGTAAGTAAATGCCAATTCTGCGCCTTCCCGCTGCATTGCCTGGGCAATACCCCACGCAATCGAGCGATTACTCGCCAGTCCTACAATTAGTGCCTTCTTGCCGGTCATAAATCCCATCGATTCGGTTCCCAAATTTAGTTGCTCAAAGCAAGTATTATATCGGGCCATGGTTGACCCCGTTCGAACTCTAATAACTTATGCCCTGCAATAAACAGCTCGTTTCCAAAAAATCCTTTCTGGTGAGTTTAGTCGCTCTATCCGGGTTGCTGTTTTTCGGCGGCTGCGGACAGCAATTGCCTAACAATCCTTATCCGGACAGCGTGGCAAACGAGAAGGTGCTTTACAGCTCCTTTGCAGAACGACCCAAACACCTCGACCCGGCCGTCTCCTATGCATCTAACGAATATGCCTTCATTGGACAGATATATGAACCACCCCTCCATTATCACTATCTGAAACGCCCCTATTCGCTCGAGCCCCTCACCGCCACGGCGGTCCCTGAACCGGTGTTTCTCGATGCGAGCGGTCAGCCACTGAGCAGCGACTCCCCTGCTGAAAAAATCGCGTTCAGTCGCTACGGGATCGACATTCAACCCGGCATCCGGTACCAGCCTCATCCAGCCTTTGCAAAAACCCCGGAGGGTGATCCCCGTTATCTGAATCTGCGTCCTGAAGATATCGCGCAGATCGACACGCCGGCTGACTTCACTCACCAGGACACCCGGGAACTGGTGGCCGCGGATTACGTTCATCAGATCAAGCGGTTCGCGCTACCAGACCTCCACTCGCCTATCGCCGGCTTTCTTGGTGAGATGATTGTTGGTCTTAATGAACTTAGTTCGGCCCTGAAAAAAACCATGGTTGAGCAGCCGGACGTGACGATCGACCTGGCCGACTACCCGCTGAGTGGCGTCCGGTTAATCAACCGTTACCGTTATGAAATCACTATCCGTGGTGTCTATCCCCAGTTTATTTACTGGCTTGCCATGCCATTCTTTTCCCCAATGCCAGCGGAGGTCACTCATTTCTATAACCAGCCGCTGCTGCAGGAAAAGAACATTACCCTCGACTGGTTCCCGGTCGGCACCGGTGCTTATCTACTGGAAGAAAACAACCCCAACCGTCGCATGGTACTCAGCCGCAATCCAAACTTCCGGGGGATTCCTTATCCCAGCTCAGGAACAGAGGAAGATCGGCAAGCCGGCTTACTCGCGGACGCGGGCAAGACCATGCCGTTTATCGATCGGGCGATATTCAGTCTGGAAAAGGAAAGCATACCGGTCTGGAACAAATTTCTGCAGGGCTATTACGACCGCTCGGGAATAGGCTCCGACAGTTTTGATCAGGCCATTCAGTTCGGTGATGGCCTCGATGCCAGTGTCACCAAAGCACTTAGAGAAAAGGGGATAGCGTTACAGTCCTCAATTGCAGCCAGCACTATTTATCTCGGTTTTAACCTGCTCGATCCAGTCGTCGGTGGTTACAGTGAATCCCAGCAGAAATTACGCCAGGCAATCGCGATTGCTATCGACATGGAAGAATATATCGCCATTTTTCGCAACGGTCGCGGAATCGCCATGCACTCTCCATTGCCACCTGGCATCTTCGGTTTTAAGGAAGGAGAACTCGGCATTAATCCATTGGTATACGACTGGCACAAGGGCACGGCAACGCGGAAGTCCATTGCCGCCGCCAGGCAACTGCTCGTTGATGCCGGCTACCCAGCCGGTCGCCACCACGAGACCGGTGTGCCGCTGACGGTCCACTTTGACACGGCAGCCAGTGGCCCAGACGCCAAGGCCTTTCTTGACTGGTTACGCAAACAATTCGCCAAAATCAATATACAGATGGTCGCGCGGTCCACCGATTACAACCGTTTTCAGGATAAGGTTCGAAGCGGCCAGGTGCAGATGTACCTGTGGGGCTGGAATGCCGATTATCCGGATCCGGAGAATTTCATGTTCCTGCTTTATGGCCCCAACAGCCAGGTTCCCGATCACGGCGAAAACAGTAGTAATTTTCAACTGGCGGAATTTGACCAGCTATTTGAACAGATGCGCAACCTGCCTAATGGCGCCAAACGACAGGCACTGATCGATGAAATGGTCGTGCTGTTTCGCCAGCAGGTGCCCTGGGCCGGCGGATTTCACCCCCAGAACTTTACCCTGCATCACAGCTGGATCAGCAACCTGAAACCCAGTCACCTGGCCCACGACACGTTACAGTACCAGCGCATCGACCCCGAGCTGAGGGACCGCCTCCGACAGGCCTGGAACCGGCCGGTTATCTGGCCGCTAGTGGTCATCGCTGTCATCGTTATTCTGCTGCTTTTGCCAGCGCTATACCTGGCATGGCGACGGGAGTTTCGATTACCCCACGGTAACCGGCAATGACCGCTTATCTACTGCGTCGTCTGCTTTATTCCGCGCCCATTTTACTGGGTGTGAACCTGATCACCTTCAGCCTTTTCTTTATCGTTAACAGCCCGGATGACATGGCCCACAAACACCTGGGCGATAAACGGGTTACCACAGAAATGGTGGAAAAATGGAAACAGGACCACGGCTACGACCGACCACTAATTTATGCGGACGACCGTCGCGGCATCGCCCGTTTCAGTGACACCCTGTTTGCGCGACATTCTTTAAGATTATTTCTGCTTGATTTTGGTCGCGCGGATGATGGCCGAGATATTGGTGCGGATATTCGTCAACGCATGGGCCCTAGTCTGGCCATTGCTATTCCCCACCTGCTGATCGGCCTGCTGGTCTACATTACCGTGTCATTGATACTGACCTTCTTCCGGGCCACCTATATCGATTTCATTGGCGTTTTCACCGCCGTGGCGTTGATGTCAATTTCCGCCATGTTTTACATCATCGCCGGCCAATTTCTCCTCGGCAAACTGCTCCACCTCACGCCAATATCCGGCTACCTGGGTGGACTGGACGGCTTTCGGTTTCTGGTCACACCGGTGCTCGTTGGACTTATCGCGGGGCTGGGTAGTAGCGTGCGCTGGTATCGCACCCTGTTCCTCGAGGAGATAGAAAAAGACTATATACGCAGCGCCCGAGCGCGAGGACTTGGCGAGAGCGGCGTGCTTTTTCGTCATCTACTCCGAAACGCACTGATACCTATCCTGACCGGGGTAGTGGTGATCATTCCCACCCTGTTTATGGGTAGTTTGATCACCGAATCTTTCTTTTCCATTCCCGGCCTTGGCAGCTACACCATTGATGCCATACAGGCTCAGGACTTCGCGATTGTTCGAGCCATGGTGTTTTTAGGCGCGCTGCTCTACATCGGCGGATTAATACTCACCGACCTTTCTTATGTGCTGGTTGACCCTCGGGTGCGGCTCGAATGATCAGCGGACAACTCGCTTTACTCATTAGTGACTACCTCATCTGGTCACTAACCCTGATCGGTGGCGCGACGTTACTACTGGGCCTGCGCAATCGGTTACAGCGGGAACGCTGGCGCATGATCCTCAGCCGCCCGCCGGCAATGGCCGCTTTTATCCTGTTACTGGTCTATCTGCTCATTGCGTTACTGGACTCCACCCATTTTCGTCCGCTGGAGATAAGGCAGACAGGCGATCCAGCAACCTCATCCAAACAATACGGCACCACAGAAATTTCCCTGCTTGATCTGCTTTTAAACAGAATTCGGCTAACCGACGAGCGTAGCTATTCAGCACCACTCGCGCTTTACGGTTACAGCAAGGAGCAGGTGGTAACTACCACCGGCAATCGGCGCGATTATCCACGTCTTAAATACGGCGGCGCCCATGTAACTGATCCGGCCAACCGCAACCGTGACCTGCTAACGCGGGGTTCACGAGGTTTCGGGATTGCGCTACTGATACTGTTACCGGTCTTTTTGCTTTATCGCCTCATGGTCCGTGCATCCCGGTTAAGTGAGAATAATCCCCGGATTGCCTGGGCCGCCGCTTTTGCCACCCTGGCCGGCCTGGTGCTTATTGGCGCAGTCGGTTATCAACTCGCTGGTCCTTATCATCTGCTCGGTACCGACAAGGTGGGGCAGGACGTGCTTTACCTTGGGTTAAAAAGCATCCGTACGGGCATGTTAATTGGCGTTTTGACCCTGCTGGTCATGCTGCCTTTTGCCCTGATTCTGGGCACGGCCGCCGGTTACTTTGGCGGACGAATCGACGATGCGGTGCAGTACCTTTACACCACCCTGAGTTCGATTCCCGGTGTACTGTTGATCGCCGCCGCGGTCCTTAGCGTGAACCTTTACCTCGACCAGAACCTCACTGAGGTAGCAAGCCTGCAACAACGGGCCGATTTGCGCCTGCTGTTACTTACCGCCATCCTTGGCCTGACCGGTTGGATCGGTCTGTGCCGATTATTGCGGGCTGAATCATTGAAATTGCGCGAACTCGATTATGTCACCGCGGCTCGCGCTTTCGGTGTCGCCGACGTCCGTATTCTCATCCGCCACCTGCTGCCTAATCTTGGTCATCTGGTGTTAATCACGGTGGTCATCGATTTCAGCGGATTGGTTCTGGCGGAGGCGGTACTCTCCTACGTGGGCGTCGGCGTCGATCCGTCGATGATTTCCTGGGGCAACATGATAAACAGCGCCCGCCTGGAGCTGGCTCGTGAACCCCTGGTCTGGTGGTCACTCGCCACCGCATTCGCATTAATGTTCACCCTTGTACTCTGCGCTAATCTGTTTGCAGACGCCGTACGCGACGCCCTTGACCCCCGCCTCAGAGGCAGACAATGAGTTCCACGGTTTCCCCTTTACTCGATATTCGCGACCTTAGTGTCGAATTCACGCTACCCCAGGGCTCGGCGCTCGCGGTTAACGCCTTAAACCTTACCGTCCACTCAGGAAAAACCCTGGTGCTACTGGGGGAATCGGGTAGCGGAAAATCGGTCACGGCGCTATCCATTATGGGATTGCTGCCCCCCGCTGCAACCATCATCAGCGGCTCAATATGTTTAAAGGGTGATGACCTGACCCGCTACTCTAACGCTGCCATGCGGGCGATTCGTGGCGCTCGCATCGGCATGGTGTTTCAGGAACCGATGACCAGTCTCAACCCGGTAATGACCGTGGGCAAACAGATAATCGAAGCGCTGCCCGGCGGCCGAAAACAGCGAGCCAACAAAGC
>CAJXVN010000108.1 GCA_913060775.1 uncultured Gammaproteobacteria bacterium
GAGATGTAGAGAGGTCTCGTGGGCTCGGAGATGTGTATAAGAGACAGGTTCCAGTGGTGCCGGCGGTTACGGTTCAAGCTCTACTTCTGGAACGGGGGCGGCTGTTAGTTTTTCCAGTTTGCCACTGGATTCTCAGAGTGGTGAAACCGGCAGTAAAACCATCTATTTTGATTTTGACAGCTACCAGATTAAGGCTGAGTACCAGCCCATTGTGGCGGCCCACGCTGCTTATCTGGCGAGCCATCCGAGCGCTCGCGTAAACCTGCAGGGTCACGCCGACGAACGCGGATCGCGTGAATACAACATTGGCCTGGGTGAGCGGCGTGCGAACGCAGTAGCCACCCTGTTTTCTGCTGCCGGCGCGGCCGATAGCCAGGTGGAGACAGTCTCCTACGGCGAAGAGAGCCCCATTGCCGAGTGTCATGCTGAGAGTTGCTGGTCACAGAATCGCCGCGCAGTGATCGAATATCTGGCACGGTGAAGGCGGGTTTTCCAGGCATGAGATCCATCCCGTTGTTCACGCGCTTTTCAGTAATCCTGCTGGCGTTGGCACTGTCCGGAATCACCCGGGCAGAGTCACCGGGTGGCGGCCAGGCTGATGACCTGCAGCGACGTTTGCAAATCGTTACTCAGATTCAGCAGCTCCAGGCAGAATTGCGTGATCTGCGCGGTGCGCTGGAGGAAAACAGCCACGACGTGAGTAACCTGAAGCGACGCCAGCGGGAGTTCTATCTTGACCTCGATCGGCGGTTGATCGAGCTTGAGAGTCGTCCGGCATCCAGTGCCGAAGCGCCAGTGGCCTCGAACGCTGCAACCGTGACTCAGCCACCCGCAGAGCAGGTCGGTGATGGTTCTCCAGCAGAACTTAAAATCCTGGAACAGCAGGCTTATCGTCAGGCCTTTGACCTGTTAAAGGCTGCCAAATATGACCAGGCGATTACTGCCTACCAGCAATTTTTGCAGTTATATCCCAATGGCGAATATGCCGATAACGCCCGCTATTGGGTCGGTGAGGCTCATTACGTAACCCGCAATTTTGATAAGGCGTTGATAGAGTTTAATCGTCTACTGGAGTTGCATCCGGCAAGTAGTAAGCGGGCAGATACTGAACTCAAGATCGGCTACATTTTTTATGAGCAGGGCAAGTGGGCAGAAGCGCGGCAGTTACTGTCGCGGGTGGCCACAAGTGCGTCGTCCAGCACGGCGGCGCGTCTGGCCAAAACGCGGCTGGATCGCATGACGGCGGAAGGCCACTAGGTACCTATTGACCGTGGAAAGTCCAGTAGCTGACAGTTTTTCCGAACAGAATGACCCTGCGACTCCGAGTGATCAGGCGGCGCTGGCCACAGTGCTGAAAATTTCTGAGCTGTTCTACTCCCTCCAGGGTGAAGGTCTGACCTCCGGGCTCGCTACCGTATTCGTGCGTCTTACCGGGTGCCCCCTGCGTTGCAGTTATTGCGATACAAGTTATGCATTTAGTGGCGGAGAGTTTCGCACTATCGGCCAGATCATCAATCAGGTAGATGCGTTTCAGACTTCCCATATTACCGTGACCGGTGGTGAGCCACTGGCGCAGCCGGATTGCCTGAAATTGCTCACGGAGCTCTGTGATCGCGGTTATAAGGTCTCGCTGGAGACCAGTGGTGAACGCGATATCGCCCCGGTCGATTCGCGGGTGGTAAAAGTGATGGACCTAAAGACGCCCGGGTCCGGCGAGTCCCATCGGAATCGCCTGCAGAATATTCCACTGCTGAGTCATGATGATCAGGTGAAATTCGTTATCAGTGATCGTGAGGATTATCGCTGGGCTGTTGATATGATTGATCAGCATCGCCTTAATGAGCGCTGTCATGTGCTTTTTTCACCTGTGTTCGGGGTACTTAATCCCGCTGATATGGCTGAATGGATGCTTGCTGATCGGGTGCCGGCTCGGTTGCAGTTACAACTGCATAAATCTTTATGGGGTGATGAGCCAGGACGTTAACCCCGGGTTTTGGCTAGTGCGATGAATAAAAACAGTCCCAGAGCAGTCATTCTCCTATCCGGCGGTCTTGATTCTGCAACCCTGATGGCGATCGCCCGTCGCGACGGTTGCCGTTGCTACGCGATTAGTTTTGATTATGGTCAGCGGCACCGTTGCGAACTCGACGCGGCGGCTGTGGTTGCGGAACACAACGGCGCGGTTGAACACAAGGTGATCAGCCTGAACCTGGATAGCATCGGTGGTTCCGCGTTAACCGACATCAATCTGGATGTGCCCGAGAGTCCGGGGTCCGGCATACCCATTACCTACGTTCCGGCCCGTAACACCGTATTTCTATCGATCGCTCTGGGGTGGGCCGAAGTGCTCGATGCCGAGCGAATTTACATTGGCGTGAATGCGGTTGATTATTCCGGCTACCCCGATTGTCGGCCGGAATACGTGGCAGCTTTTCAGACGCTGGCGAACCTGGCAACCAGGCAGGGTGTCGAAGGGCAGCCCATTAGCATAGAGGCCCCTCTGCAACTGATGAGCAAAGCAGAGATTGTGACCCTGGGAAAGGAGTTAAAAGTGGATTATTCGCTGACTATTTCCTGCTATAATCCCGCGCCCGGCGGTGAGGCTTGCCGAGTGTGTGACGCCTGTCGGCTCCGCGCTCAAGGTTTTATCGAGGCCGGTTTTGCTGACCCGACTCGCTATCAGCGGGAGATGTAGCCGGTTGGCATTCCAGTAGTCCCAAAAATGGGCCGTTAGCTCAGTCGGTAGAGCAGTGGACTTTTAATCCGCGTGTCCAGGGTTCGATTCCCTGACGGCCCACCAATTCAATGTCTGTTCCGCAGCTGACATCACACTAAGCCCCTTTAAACAGGGGTTTTTTTATGCATGATTGTTAATTGAGAGCAATTACTGCCCATTGATAGCTGGGGTATAAGTGGGGTATCTTTGCGGGGTACATGCAAATCAGCAGAAGGATGTACCCCCAAATGGCAAAAGATCGACTAACAGATACCACCGCAAAGCAGGCCAAACCCAAGGACAAGGACTACAAACTGTTCGACGGTGGCGGCCTGTTCCTCCTGGTCAAAACAGGGGGCGCAAAGTATTGGCGGCTCAAGTACCGTTTCAACGGCAAAGAAAAACTACTGGCGTTGGGCGTATATCCAACCATCACGCTTAAAAAGGCCCGATTAAGACGACAAGAGGCAGTTACACAAATTGCCGATGACATTGATCCCAGCCTCTTTAGGCAAGCTGCAAAGCATGGCCGCATAGAGTCAGCCGCAAACAGTTTTGAGGCCGTTGGCCGCGAATGGTGGGTCAAGCAAGCTTCCTCCTGGTCAGCGGCCTATTCAACCAAAGTCGAAAGGATGCTCAATTCAAACCTGTTTCCCTGGTTGGGCAAACGGCCTATTGCTGAAATTACTCCACCTGAGCTGCTGGCCACCCTACGCCGTATTGAGAGTCGGGGGGCGTTAGAGACCGCCAAACGCACCAAGCAATTGGCTGGGCAGGTATTCCGCTATGCGGTCGCTACAGGCCGCGCTGAGCGTGATCCATCGCAAGACCTTAAAGACGCCCTAGCCACCCCGGTTAAAAAGCACCTGGCAGCGATCACTGAGCCTAAGGAGGTCGGTCCGTTACTTCTGGTGCTGGATGGTTATCACGGTTCGCCCATTGTCCGGGCCGCGCTAAAGCTGGCGCCGCTGACATTCGTTCGACCGGGTGAATTACGCCATGGCGAGTGGGCGGAAATTGATTTTGAAAATGCAGAATGGCGCATACCCGGCGCCCGGATGAAAACAGGAACTGACCACATCGTTTCACTCAGTCGCCAATCGCTTGAGGTGCTACAAGAAATCTACCCGCTGACGGGCCACGGCAAATACATTTTTCCCAGCGCTCGATCTGCGCAGCGACCCATGAGCGATAACGCAGTACTAGCCGCCTTTCGCCGGATGGGAATCCCCAAAGAGCAAATGACCGGCCACGGGTTCAGGGCCATGGCACGGACGATTCTTGATGAAGTCCTCGGCTACCAGGTGGACTGGATCGAACACCAGCTTGCCCACGCGGTGAAGGATGTAAACGGCAGAGCCTACAACCGAACAGCACACCTCGATAAGCGCCGCGAAATGATGCAGCATTGGGCTGATTACCTCGACCAACTAAGGAAAGAGGCCAATACCCCTAATGTAGTCGTGGGTAACTTCGGCAGGACAACGGGGACATAGCAGTAACGACCGGATAATCCAAACACCCAAGCTAGCCCGAAGGGGCGAAAGGGATGGTTACCCACTGTCCTTGGCCTGGGTTCCTTTTAATGGGTGCGCGGGGGTGCATGCTTTGTCTTTTCAATTACCAGAAAAGAGTTTCTTCTCGATTGAAGAAATTATGGAACGCTGGGGGTGTGACTTCAAAACGATTGACCATTACATCTCTGAGCAAGGATCGTTGCGGCTGGCGTGCAAGTCAGAGATTCTGGTTACCGCAATGGAAGACGAATTTATTGATGCCGAGTTTAGCTCGGAAATACCAACCGTATTCGCATTTAAGAGAGAAGAGCTGGCGTGGTCATTCGGCACGTTTTTAGCCGCAGTCGATCCCCCGCCACCGATTCTCTATTTCCGCAAGCCTAATATTGGTTACGACGGCAATGGGGCATCGGTCAAACCATTCCCAAGGCGCTTTAGGGAAATCGAAGACTTCAATCAAAACGTATATCAGTTAATTGCCGTGGCCGGAGAAACTTTGGACGCCCTTGCGCATCAAGGTGGTGAATCAGATCTGACGTATAAAAATCTTATCTTTAAGCAGCAATTAGAACTAGAAGGACTTTCCTCTAGGGGTCACGATTACTTCATAACCCTTGAGGAGCGAGACCGATTCGAAAGGCTCAATAACCCTCAAGCAGTTGATCCAACCAATCAACCAATGACCAGCAGCGCAACCGCAAAGCAAAGCACCCCCGATGATGATGCGGCAACAACCGCAATAACAGACGAGGAAAATCCTAACTACGCCGGAGAATTGGCAGCGGCGATTGCTGCGTGGAACTACCTCTACCGGGATGGCTACCTATCGGAAGGCCACTCACATAGTAGAGCGTTTGATCATTGGGCTAGAACTCATGCTAAGGGCTTCTCCAAAACAGCGAAGGGCCGCATTAAGTCCGTTTGCAACCCGAGTGCTCATAAAAACGATGGATGGTTTCCGGTTAAAGGAGAGCAATAGCCTTATTCCTAAAGGCCACACCCAATAGGTATGGGTAGTTTTTAAGGGCCTACCGCTTGGCTGATACCTAACCTTTTTTGCTCCACTGTGCAGGTCAAAAACGCTACTGCCCATGGAGAAAAAGACATGACCAATAACATCCACCCCCTTACCACCGAAGACCCTAGCAAAAACCCTCCACCCACTAATCGCCTTCTTAGGTGGCCTGACGTCCAACTCATGACCGGCATTTGCCGCAGTCATGCTCACCAACTCATTGCACAAGGCAAATTTCCCGCCCCTATCAAGCTAGTAGAGGGTGGCCGCGCAAGTGCGTGGGTCGAGAGTGAAATCTTCAGTTGGTTAGAGCAGCGAATTGCTGACTCCCGCTCCACCGACCCGGAGGCGGCTTAAGGATCGGGTAATGGACACTTTCCAGGAGGCAATTCAGGCCGCCGGATTGCAACCCCCCGATCATATCGAGCCAGGGCGAATGTACCGCTTCCCCGGTAGTGATAAGCACTCTAGCAATCAGGCAGGGTGGTGCAAGCTGTTTCCTGATGGGTTAGGGGGCGTGTTTGGTGATTGGTCTACCGGACTATCAGAGCATTGGCAGGCTAAACGTGATAAGCCGTTTTCTCTGGCTGAACGAGCGTCGTATATGTGCTGTATCGAACAGGCACGGAAACGCGCCGAGGCGGAGCGTCAACAACAATATGTCGATGCCGCTAAAAAGGCCGAGACAATTTGGAGCCCAGCGTCACGGGCAGATGATGATCATCCGTATCTTGCCCGCAAAGGAATCAACGCCAACGGCGCACGACAGCATGGAGGGTCGCTGGTTATCCCGGTGCGGTCCGGTGGCGAACTTCACTCGCTGCAATTCATCGCCAAGGACGGCAGCAAGCGATTCCTGAGTGGCGGTCGTATCGCGGGTGGTTACTCCCTGATAGGAGACTTAACCAAGACCACTTTGTTGATAGCCGAAGGTTTTGCAACGGGAGCCACACTCCATCAAGAAACCGGGTATCCGGTAGTCGTGTCCTTCAATGCTGGCAACCTTAAAGCGGTCGCGCTGGCCATGCGGGCACTGTATGGCCAGAAAGATATGGTGATTTGTGGTGATAACGACCACAGCACCCCAGGCAATCCCGGTACTACCAAAGCTAAAGAGGCTGCGCTGGCTATTAGAGCGCGAATAGCGACCCCAATATTCAAGGCAGGCGACTCCGGCACCGATTGGAACGACTGGCATCAAAACCGCAGGGGGGTTTCAGATGAAATCAATTATGGATGAAATTGAGCATGCGGAAGTGCCCTCAGAGAGTGACGACCAGGCCATAGCCAGGCTGGCAGCATTGCCTGATTTGGAATATGCGAAGCAGAGAAAGTCCGAAGCCAAAAAATTAGAGATAGGCGTTGTCTTGCTTGATAAGTTAGTAAAAGCCGAGCGCAAAACCGACGAATGGGAAGATGGGGGTAAAGCCGGTGAACTTGTGAATATTGCGAAGGCATCTTCCGTTTTCTTTTGCGATGCCGAAGGCGAGGGGTACGCGACCTTTAAAAAGGACGACCATGAGGAAACCTGGCCACTGAAATCCGAAGGATTTATCGACTGGTTGAGTTATCGATCCTATCAGGAAACAAAAACAGCCCCATCAGAAAGTGTTGTCAGCGCGGCGCTTTCTACCTTACGTGGTATAGCGAAATATGAAGGTAAAGCGCTTGATGTGTTTCGGCGTTGCGCCCCCTATAAAGGGGGTTATTTGATCGACCTTACCAATGAGGAATGGCAGGTCGTGGAGGTGAGTGCAACGGGCTGGAAAGTGTTGAATAGCTCACCTTTAAAGTTTGTTCGATCTTCAACGGCTGACGTATTGCCTCTGCCCACTACGGGTAACCTCGATCTGTTATGGCGATACGTCAATGTAGAAGAGCGCGACAGGACGCTTATATTGGCCTTTGTGCTGGAGTCATGGCGGCCCGATGCTCCTTATCCCCTGCTGTTTATAACCGGTGAGCAAGGGTGCGGTAAGTCCTGTACGCATAAATACATTCGGCAGGTAAGTGATCCCAACACCATACCACTGCGTACAGCCCCCAAAAGCGTAGAAGATGTATTCGTGAGTGCAGGCGCAAACCACCAAGCCTCTTTCGAGAATATGAGTCACCTATCAGCCCCCATGCAGGACGCGCTCTGCACACTCGCAACTGGCGGTGGCTTTGCCAAGCGGAAGTTATATTCAGATGCAGATGAATCGGTCATTAATATTAAGCGGCCGGTCATTATTAACGGTATCTCAGACTCGATAACACGGCCTGACCTGATCGATAGAACCCTTCGTATAACGACACCTCTGCTTAAAATAATGGGCGAAGAGGCTACCCTTGAGACAGATTTCAACAAAAGTCGAGGCGCTATATTCGGCGGGTTACTCGATCTGTTCAGGGACTCGCTGCGAGAACTTCCCAGTATCGAAATAACCACCAAGTTGCGGATGATCGGCTTTATAAAGTTGGGAGAAGCGATCCATAGGGTGCTGAATATAGAGTCACCGTTTATTGACCTATACCAATCAAATCGCGCCGAATCATTGGCTCGATCTATCGAAGCATCGCCCGCGATGGCAGCCCTATGTAGCTTTATTGCCACCTGTCCCAACAAAAAATGGGAAGGCACGGTTAAGCAGCTAAAGATCCGACTGGAACGGCATGAGCCTGGGCATGGTGAAGGATGGCCGAAATCCCCCAAAGGGCTGGCCGATGCGTTACGAAGGATGGCCCCCGCTTTGCGCAGTGATGGAATTGAGGTGGCATTCCGCGCTCGCCAACGTGACGGCTACCATGTATCTGTTTTCGCAAAAGATACAATAATCCAAAACAACGTTCACCATGTTCACACGTTCACAGAACAGGCCGGAACTGAGAAAAAAACAACCACATCAACCCTTGAACGTGAACATGTGAACTTGGTGAACGTTAAATCAGAAGACTATATCCACGATAAGAAAGAGAGCGTCACCGATCAGGGGCTTGCGCTATGAACGCACTCACCCAATTAAGAGAAGCCGGCCATAGCGTTAAGCTGCTCGACAGCAACCAAATATTCGTTTATCCCACCCCACCGACTGAGTGGGTGCCGGAACTGCGAGCCATGAAGCCGCAGATCATTGAAGCGTTGAAATCAGAGCAGCACTCCCTGACAGAGGTACTGGGAGTTGCCGTCTCGAACCTGCCTATCAGCAGCGGCGAAGTGATCGAGGCATTAGCCCCGGAAGACATTGAAGACTGGCACAAAGGTTTCTTAACCATTGAAACGCTCCAGGCTTTTGCCGGTTCACTGAGTCAACAACGCCAAATGGCCCAAGGCATCGTCCCGGATCATTACACCGAGCGGGCTATCTGTAAGGGCTGTGGTCCAGTCTGGTTGTGGTTTTCCGGCGTGGTTGACGGTTGTCCTTGGTGTTGGAACAAGGTGCCAGGTCGACCAATACCTAACCCAGGGCCTAAACCGCTGGATTGAGTTTCTAAAGGATGCCAACACAACCAGCAGTAACGCATCAATATCAATCATTACGAATGACCGGCTCATTTATTACCCTGAATATACAGGTAGGAAACAGGCAGATATGACAGAACGAACCGAAAGAGGCCAATTTGCAAAGGGATACAGCGGCAATCAAGCAGGAAAACCACCGGGAACCCGTAACAGGGCCACCGTAGCGGCTCAGGAACTGCTAGACGGCCAGACTGAGGTACTGACCCAAAAAGCGATCGCTATGGCGTTAGAGGGCGATACCACCGCGTTAAGGCTCTGTTTAGAGCGTCTAATCCCCCCCGTT
The DNA here is from genome assembly GCA_913060775.1 of uncultured Gammaproteobacteria bacterium. Classification (GTDB taxonomy): domain Bacteria; phylum Pseudomonadota; class Gammaproteobacteria; order Immundisolibacterales; family Immundisolibacteraceae; genus QNFC01. The sequence continues at coordinate 9,034 of CAJXVN010000108.1, forward strand.
AAAGAACGGCCAATCAACGGCATCACTCTACCGCCGCTCGGCGACTCTCAGGCCGTGCTCACGGCTCTGGAACAGATTACCCATCAACTAGCCAGCGGCGAGCTACTACCCGGCGAGGCTAAGGCGATTTGCCATCTAATCGAAAAGTACCACCAAACATTTGAAATTAGCGTTATAGCCCAACGGTTAGAAGCGCTGGAAACCACCCTGAGAGGGCGAAAATAATGGCTAACAGCAAAAGCGTGGCCAACCAATACCAACA